>JAUTCS010000087.1 GCA_030673825.1 Verrucomicrobiota bacterium JB024
CTGGTCCCTCCAGAACCGAGAAGCTCCACCAGTTGCTCGACGTGCAGGCAGGGGTCAACTGAAGGGGTATTAAAAGAAGCCGTCTGCACCAAGCGGCTTCTTTTTACCTGGGAGAGGAGACGACTTAAAAGCTACCCACAAAGCAAATATTAATCATTACATACACATCAGCTCGGCATGATGCTTTACAGGAGTGTGTTGCAAGGCATTTGGTCTGTACATGGCTACCAGCGATAGTAGCGATAGGGGTCGTCTCCCAGAGGAAAGTCGTTGCGGTAGTCCGTCGAATACCAGCCGTCGAACAGCTGCTTATTCTCCACGGTATTCAGCCGCAAAAGTATGTCCCCGTGGTTGCCCAGCACCCCACCGTTCTGGTAATTGTCAAACACGCGGACGGTCAGGACATTTTCACCCGCGCGGACAAGCTTGCCGGGGATCACGTACCGCCTGTCATAGCCCCACGGGGCCTCATGCTCCGAGCCGGTTTTTCCGATTTCGACGCCGTTAAAATAAACGTTATCGTAATCATCGACCTTCCCGAGTTCCAGCACGAGGTCGCACCCCTGCCATTGGGACGGAATGCTCACTGAGCGCTGAAAGACACTCTCGCCGTCAAAGGTGCTCCAGGCTTCACCAAGACTTTCCTGGAACGCAGGCAGTATGACCTCCTCGCCATCCAGCATTCGACCGCTTCGGATAATCCGCCGGGCCTCCTCGCTGAGCCCCGGATCCTCGGCCTTTCTCGTGCGGCTGCTGGCCCCGGCTGGTAGCGTATACGTCCGCATTGCATCCCATGTTCCCGCCAAACTTAACGCCTCCGGCGGTCGCCCGCTCATGTCCGCAGATACGTTGAAAAGCTGCCCACGATTCGCAAAACGGGCTCCCAGGTTGCTGAGCAACTGCGCGATGATACGATAGCTGCGCCAGCGGGTGATGCGTAAATAGGTTTTCGTGTCTGCCTGATACATATCCGGATCGAAACGGCTGAAGACTATCACGCCCTTGTCAATACGCTCCCGGGCCAACAAGCCGTTGGCGCCAATCTCTATCCCACTCCCCGCATCCGGTACGAGCAGCTCAAGCGCCACCGGCGCGCGCACATGCAGGTCGCCCACGGAGAGACCAGCGCACTCCGACCAGTCGGGCACCTCCGCGCTGCCGCTGTACGCAGGGGTGGCTTGAGTCTTCCCCTCCAAGGGGGAACCCGGCAGAGAGAAAACCCGGCCACCGGCGGCCGCGAATGCCTCTACGCGCTCAGCACTGATCTTCGACTCTGGGGCAATGATCAACAGTCCGCAGCCCGCGGGGATGTCCTGTCCGTCGATACGTTCATAGTCCAGCCCCATTGCGGCCAGCAGAGCTGCCCAGCGTCCGGAACCACTGTAGCAGGTCTGACCAGCCACATCGGACGGCTGTGTAGGCCGAGGATGAGAAAGGATTTTATGCGCCAACTTACGCGCTGCCGGATCCACTCCCGCGTGATCCTCCAGGTCGAGTTGGCACAGAATCACCTCTCCCGCGCCTTCACGCATGAGCATGAGCGGCGAGTAGAGGCTCCCGAAACCAGTCTCGAGCAGCGGTGTCCAATTGCCGGCATGAGGCTTCTCCACCGGGGCCGAGCTGACGCCTCCGCGGTTGCTCCAGTGCCATCCATGCACCGGATAGGACGTGCTCGATTGAGGCTGATCGTCGCCGATGACAGGCAGGAGGCTGCTGTGTCCGCTCCAGTCCCGCAAATCATCCGCATCGATGTCTCCGAGCCACTCCGCCGCCCCCGGGATGGGGAACACCCGCCGCTCCACGAAGGCACCCGTACGGAAGCCTGCGCTCTGCTCGAGCCAGTCCGGCTGCTGTTGCAGGACAACGACACGCCCGCCCGCGCGGGCAAAGGCGTTGATATCGCCGGGCATGGGCACCCCGCTGGTGAAAGCCTCCCGTCCGATGACCAGCGTACCCGGCCGAGGCTGTCCATTCCAGTCCTCTAACGAATAACCCATCTCCTTCAGCATGGTACTGCTTTTGCCCATCGGGTCGAAAACCATGAGCACTTCATTCGCCTGCGCCTCATCTCGGTAGAGCCGGAAATCGAAGCAATCTGTCAGTTCTTCCCCGCCCATGGTGGCCGTCAGCTCGATGACCCCGTCCTGCGTTTCGCGATCAATGGAGGGGGCCGTGAAAACCAACGGTAATATCTCGGTATGGGAGGGCTCGATTACGCCATCGCCGCTGCCCGAACCCACCGTCTTGCCTGCCAGGTAGGCTGTCCAGGTGAAATGGTACGGTTGAGCCTCGCGCGTGTCGTTAAGCAGCGCGATGGCTTTCTCGATCTTCTCGCCAGCGACGAAGTGATGGTCTTTGGCCGTAAAGGCGGCAATATCCCCGTCGGACTGGGGGGCGCATATCCAGGCGACTGTCGGCGCGAACGCGTTGGCCATGGCTTCGGATGCCGGAGTCGGGTCCATAGCCATCTCGCTCATGCCGTAGCGCTCGTAAGGCGTCAACTCCGGCACATAGGCACCACGCCTTCCAGGTTCGAACGGCCCGCTCACCTGCTGCGGCTGTGTCTTGGGGCCCTGGACGGGCTTTTCCCAAAAGTAGTCCAGATGCCAATACAGCGGCGAGGCCGGTGCGTTCATCGTTCGCCAGCCGAGGTAAACCCGCTGGGCGAACCGGGCGGCAATCTGGTTATCCAAAGTGCTCTCCGGTGGGTAGAACGAGCGGTATTCCTGACCCTTTTTGAAATACTTGGGGTTAACCTCGCGCAAGGCGGCATCCTCCTGCCGGTAGGCATCGGGCCCCAGGTAGGAAGCCGCGAACTCCGTCATCAGGCTCTCGGACTGGGTGGCTCCCTTCCAGCCGTTGCGCCCACGACGACCATCCATATGCGCCACAAATCCGAACTCCACCGGCATGTACGGCATGTCTCCCATCGCCATATAACGCGAGAGCCACTCCTCCTGCTCCTGCAAGGGCATCCAGGATAGGTAATTGTTGATGCTGTGATAATCACCCGCCGCCGCGCCATGATGGAAGGTCACGGGCCGCGTTGGGTCGAGGGCCCGGATGGCGTCGTTGGCTTGGTGCGCCCCATCGAGCAGGTTCATGTAGTTGGTGTCTTCGCGCGGAGTGAGCCGCTCCCGGTTGCCGAGAACGGTGGGGTCCTGGTCGTAGCGCAGGGGCAGCCGGTTGGGGCTGTGGATCCACATGAGCACGCTCGGGTGGTTGCGCAGGCGCTTAATCTCCCGATCGGTCAGGCGAAGCCATTCCGCCCGCTCCTCATCCGCTGAATCCCAGCGGTTGACGAACTCCCGGACACTGCCCACCGGCGCGATCACCGGCCACCCCTTCAGGTCCGCGCGCTCACACCACAGGTCGAGCATACGGGTCGTGCCGCGCACATAATGATCCCAGGGCCAGAACTCCTGGATATTCCCGCCGAGGGAAATCATGCCGTCGATGGCCCCGTCCATCCGCTCAATGGAAACGACTTCGCGGTCATGCCAGTTGCGGGCGCTGTTGCGCGGGCGCAAGCGGAACTCCTTGCCGTTGAGCATGAACTTGCGTCCCTCGATCCAAAACTCGCGAAAACCGAAGACCTGCGTGATCTCGTCGTCCACACCTTCGCCGCTCACGCTCAGGCGCAGCGTGTAGAGATTGGGCTGGAGAAAGTCCCAGAGCGCGGGGTCTTCCCAATCGAAGGCGATCTCGATCTCAGCCGGATCGATGTCTCCCAAAGTGATTAACTCTTCGTATTCATTTTCAACTACACCATCTTCATTGACACACTCCGCGTGGACCCGCACTAGCTCAGGCAGGTCGCCACCGGCTAGAGCGAAAGAAACCCTCAGGCGCTTCTCGCGGGTCGAAGGCTGCACAAAAACATCCTCGATAAAGGGGCCCGGCTTGCGGCTGACCAGGAACACGTCGCCGGTGAGCCCGCGGTTGTCCAGGTCGATCTTTTTGGTAAAGGTAAGATTACCGGCGTCTCCCATGTACTCGGTCACCTCGGTCTTATCGAGCGCCGCCACGACGCGCAGATCCAGCATGGCAGGCTGCCCGGCTTCGGCCAGTCCCGTGATCTCGACTTCGCCGCCAGGCCAACCGACAAAACCGGCCTTTTGCCCGTCGATAAAGACCTCCGCATCCGTGCAGACACGGTCAAGCTCCACGAAGAGCCGCCGCCCCTCCCACCCGTCGGGTACAACGATCTCCCGGCGGTACCACGCAGCGTTGATCTCAGCCGCGCCTTTACTGCGGTTGTTGGCATTGAAGTTTTTCCAGGCCTTCCCCGTCCCGGCCTGTTCGACACCCGGCATTTTTTTAAGAACCGTGCTCCATGCGCCGGGGACCCAGATCGTCCCCCAGCCCTCCAGCGGGGCCTCCCGACTGCTTGCGGGGGTGAACTGCCACAAGCCATTGAGGCAACGGCGCGCACGGGTGTGGCTGAGCTCCTCCACCGGCTCCTCTCCCCAGAAGAGCGTCTGCCCGGATGGCGATAGCTCAAGCGCAGGTGCGCCCCCCCCTCCTGCTTGTCCCTGCGCACTTCCGGTTATTGCGGGGAGCGTCAGCAACACAAGCGGGATAATAAAAACGGGTAACTTCAAAGTTTTCTCCTTCATGGGGAACAAGCGTTATTGGATGTGTCGAACGGGATTTTCAGTAGCGACTGAAGTGTAACAGCCCTGGATTATCAGGTACTATCTGGACGAGGTCGGCTCCTCCTTTTCTTCCTCATCGGTGGATTGCACAGCCTTGAGCGTCGCCGCGGTCATGGCGTCGATGTCCCAATAGCCCCGATCATAGTAGGCGTTGAGGGTCGTGCCGGGGGCGTTCGGGGCGTTGGTCTCGGGCAAGAACCGGGCGAGCTCGGTTTTGACGGAAGCATAGACCGGATCGCCCGCCAGGTTGGTCCATTCGTTCGGATCCTCGCGGATCTTATACAGCTCCTCGTCTCCGTTGAAGTAGCGGAGGTAGCGCCACTGCGAAGTGCTTACCGCGTGGTTGTTCTCGCCTGCGGTGGTCAACGCCGCGTACGGCCAGGGGGCATCCACATCCTCCAGCAGAGGGCTGATGTCGCGTCCCTCCAGCTTGTGAGCAGGCTCGGGCAACCCGGCAAGCGAAACCAACGTCGGATAAAGGTCCAGCAGTTGCACCGGCGCATCGCAAATCTTACCGGCCAACTTATGCGGCACCACGATGATCAGCGGCACCCGGTCCGCTTCCCGCCACAGGGTGAACTTCGTCCACGCTTTTTTCTCGCCGAGGTTGTAGCCGTGATCCGTCCACAACACCACGATAGTGTTGTCCGCATAGGGACTCTCCGCAAGTGCGTCCAACACCTTGCCGACCTGTTTGTCCGTAAACTCGACGCAAGCCAGATACGCCTGAAGCGCCTCGTCGTACCAGTCGTTCTTCGCGATAACCTCCTCCACCGCGTAGCGTCCCTTGTGCAGGTAACGGCTGAAAAACACGCCCGCCTCCGACACATCGTCGAGGTCATCAGCCTTCTTCGGCACGGGCGGCAGCCCGCTCGAGGGAGAGAAGTCATCGAAATACGACTGCGGGACCTTCCACGGCAGGTGTGGCCGGTAGAAGCCTACCCCGAGAAAAAACGGCTGCGGCAGCCCCTGCTCCAGTCGCTTCACCGCCCACTCCGCATGCATGTAGTCTCCCTGCGCCTCGTCCCCCTCGACGGTGGGGCCCCACTTGACGTTGGCCCAAGGGTGGTAACGTTTCGCATAGCTGCCGCTGCTAGCGATCCGGGGCTTGTCGATAGAGGGCCAATACTCGTCCCACTCCTCCGGGTCCGGGCCATGCCCCTCGGCCGTACTACCGTGATGCAGCTTACCGGTGCCGATTGTGGTGTAACCGTTGTTGCGGAAGTGCTCGGGGAGGGTCTCCACCTCCATGGACGGAATCTCGCGGCGCTGTTGGAAGCCGTAGGCCCCCGTCGTCGAGGGCAGCAGCCCGGTCATCAGACTGTTGCGCGATGCCGCGCACATCGGTGACTGGCAATAGGCATTCGTGAAGGAAACCCCTTCGGCCGAGAGACGGTCGATGTTGGGCGTGCGGGCGGAGGGATGCTCGTCTGGGAAATAGCCCACATAGTTCCTCAAATCGTCGATCGCGATAAAGAGGATATTGGGCTTCTGCTCCTGGGCGCAAAGAGATGCGGCACCGAGCAGGATAAGGAAGGGGGCAAGTTTGAGCATGGATGGATATTCTATCAATGATGGTGGTTGTCAGTCCAGTCGAAGAGGCGAGAGCTACTTCACGGAGTTTATATTCAACGGCCTGGTACCGACACGGGAGCGGAGACAGGCAACGGCGCCGGTTCACGATGCGCACCCAATGTAGTCATCAGATCCTTCGTCACGTCGCGGGAATCATTCAGCCAGGGCACGACATCCCCGGTCTCGATGGTAAAGTCGAGCACACGCCGACGGCACTCCTCAATGAGTGCCGTGTAGGCGGGATCTTCGATAACGTTGCGGCATTCGCACGGGTCTTTCTCCAGATCGTAAAACTCGTCCGCCTCTTTCGCACGGTAAACATACTTGTAGTGTGGTGTTCGGCACATGACGGCCTTGCCATGGGCAACGTCGTCGGTCTTCTGAATGTAGGTGCGCGGCCAATACAAAGAGGCGGAATCGTCAGCACTGGCTTCAGAGCAGTGTATCTCACCCTTGCACCGGCCACCTTCGCAGAAAACCGCCTCTCGGTGCAGCCCATCCCTCTCCAACAGGTGTGTCAGTGAGCGCCCGAAGTGAGAATAGGCCGGAGCGATGCCCGCCAACTCGTAAACTGTGGCCGGGATGTCGAGCAGTTCGACCAGCGCAGCGCGGTTACCCGGACGGCATGGACGCGAGGCCGGAGGCTTCAGGAGGAAGGGCACGCGTGTCAGACAGTCTTCGAACAGGTTCTGCGCCTTCTCCACCAAGCCGTAATCGCCGGTGTAATCCCCATGGTCGGAAAAGAAAAAGAACGCAGTGTCATCGTACATACCCGCACGTTTGAGCGCCTGGATGATTCGCCCGACCTGGGCATCCACCCGCGCACACATCCCGTAGTAGGTCGCCCGCAGCTCGTTCCACCAGGCCTCATCGTGGCCGTCGAGGGCCTGGCGCTCGCGGATCTTGCCTTGCATGACCGGTTTGCCCGGAGCGATCTCATCGGCACGGATGCGCGGTGGCAGGGCTTCGCGGTCGATACGGCTGAAGTAGGGCTCCTCGACACCATAGGGCGGATGCGGATATTGCAGGGCAAGGAAAAGGCACAGCGGTTCGTCCCCGCGATGGGCGGCAATGACACGCTCGGCTTCGAGCACATGGCACCAGTCCTGGTCCAGATAGACCTCTTCGCCCGGGTGTTTATTCAGGCATCCGGCGAACATGGAGAAATCCTGAGGGGAAGGCCGCCAGGATTCGTCCACGTGGAGGTTCTCGTGCACCGGGCTCGGCCAGTAGCGCACATGACAGGCGCTCTCGACATCAGTCGTCAGGTCGTTCTTGCCGCCCCACCACACATGCCAGCCCGCTTCCTTGAGGTGGTGAAACATGGTCGGCTCGTCCTCATGCAGCAGGTGCGTCATGGAGCGCTTACCCCGCGTGTGCGGATACCATCCGGTCGTGAAGCTACACCGGCTTGGCGTGCAGACCGGGTTCTGGCAAAAGGCCCGCCCGAAGGAGACCGCATCAGTCCGGGCAAGACTGTCGAGTTCCGGCGTCGACGCCGCCGGATTTCCCTGGTGCCCCATGACATCCCCGCGCCACTGGTCGGGGTTGAAAAATACGAAGTGAGGTTGCTTTGCCATAATCTTAAAAGGGGTGCCAGACGCCCGCGCAGGAGCGCTCCAAGAATCGGTAACGGGTCATAGTTTTCCCCTCCGGACTTCCAGTTGGCCACGGATGGCCGCCATGCCTTTACGGTTAAGCGGGTAAAGCATCATGAACGCCAACCCAAGGCTCCAGACGACCACCGGCAGCACAATGAAGGTCCACTTCATGCGAGCGAGGACCTCCGGCGGCTGCTCGGCCACGCCGACGTCGAAGCCGGTCAGCGTCAGGGTAAGTCCCCCCAGCCCCATCGCGCAGGTCATCGCCGCCTTGATGAACCAGGAGTAGAAGGCGTTCAGCGCGCCCTCGCGGCGGCGGGTGGTTTGCAGTTCATCATAGTCCGCCACGTCTGCCTTCATCGACGGCAGAAACAGCCAAACCGCGGCGAGTGCACCGGACTCCATCACGGCAGGGATCAGTTGGAGGTAGGGCAACTCGGGGTTCAGGCAAACCCCATAGAGCAGATGTCCGCAGATCCCCATGACGAAGAGAAAGGACACCACCAGCTTCTTGTCGAAAATCTCACTCAACCACGTCCACAGCGGGATCGTACAAATACCGAACACCAGCATGGCGGTGAACTTCCAGCCCTCGACAATAGTGGCGTCAGCGAGCTTGCCCGCGTTGACGAAGTAGATGTTGACGTACTGCCCGAGACTGGCGATGGAGGCGTTGCCCAGCACCAGGAAGAAGGAAACCCCGATCAGGTACCACAGCGGTCTGCACCGGAACGACTCGCGGATACTTGTCCAGAAGGGGTCGCGGGTCTGCTTACTCGTTTCCGTCTCATAATAGCGCTCACGCACGAAGATCACCGGTAGCAGCCCCATCACGATGATGACTCCCGCCATCACCCAACTGCATATCTGGAGCCCGGTAACGATATCCGCCTCTCCTGTCTCCGGATTCGCGAACCACTGGCTGGCCAGGATCGCCATTACCCAGCCCCCGGCCAGTGAAACGAGTTTGCCGAACAGAGCCGTCCAGGCCATCAGGCGCGTGCGCTCGTCGTAATTCGGAGTCAGCTCCAGCTGCAGCGCGAAATACGGCATCGACCAGCAGGTAAACGATGTAAAAAAGAGCAGTCCAATAACGACAAGATATAGCAGAACGCCCGTCTCTCCCCAGCCAGAGGGAGGACGCCATAAAAACGGGTACAGAATACCGGTCAGAATCGCTCCGGCCGCCATGAATGGACGCCTCCGCCCCCACCGCGTGCGAGCGTTGTCGGAGATGTTCCCCATAATCGGATCGGAGATAGCATCCCACGCACGCATCAGCATCAGTCCGATCCCCAGTAGCGCCGGGTTGATGCCCAGACCGATATTGAAAAACGGCATCCACAGCACATTGATCGTCAGGTCCGTCGAGATGTACTGCATCTTCCCGCCAAGACTGAAGGTGATCTTCTGCAGCAGCGGGATGCGGTCGCCCTCGGGGATGCGGGAGCGCTGACGGGATAAAGTTGGAGGTGGATTTTTCACACGGTTACCGGGTCGGGAGAAAACGGAAACACGAAGGTCAGGAAGAAAATCGGGAGATAAGGACCGGCTATCGCACCCTGAAACACGAGCGGCAGGCACAATCCATTCCCGTGGGCTTTGGCAGCCAAAACCCTCTGTCGGATGAAACGAAAGCAAATGGGAACCCAATGAGGCCAGAAGCCTCGGGGGAACATCACAGCCCACTGCGGCGCGAGCGCAGACGGCGACACAGACCGAACAGGATGAAGATCCCCAGGAGAACCGACATGTGTGCGGGTTCGGGGATAACGGTCCCGCTCACCTCGTAGGTCTTGATGCCAAGATCAAAGGCCGCATCGTACGTCCCCCCCGACCACAGATCGTCTTCGAAGTACAGGCCTGTCGCGGTGACGTTATCCAGGTCGAGGCTGCTGTACACGGCTGAGCTTTGGTCGAAGTTAATGCTGGCCGTCGGATTATAGACCGCCCACGTCTCCGTGGAGAGGGCCGAGCCGGAGAGCGAGAAGCTGCCGTCCGAGCTCATAGCGAACGTAGTCTGCGAGACATAGTACGTGCCTCCGATCTGTACGACCAAGCGCCCCGCAAGATCAAAATCTCCACCGATGTTGACACTCCCCCAGGACACCGAGAGACCATCCACACTCAGGTCGCCAGTGGTGTAGCCGGAGTTGTAGTCCGCCTGCTGAAAAACGAAGACCGCGTGCAGGCTCAGATCCGCTCCCGTCCAACCGTCCGGAAAATTCGTGCACTTGAGGAATATCTGATCGTAACTTTGGTAGTTGTTGCGGACCTGCTGACGCGAGATGCCGCTTTCGGGATTGATGTTCGAACTGGAGAAATCGTATCCCCCGTAGAAGAGTGGCCCGGTATAGCCGGAAGTGGGGCTCAGAGCCGTCGTATCGCTAAAGGCGTTGACAAACACATACGGACCGGTGCCGCTCTCGGTCGCCTTATGGCTGAAGTTTTTATCGCCGGTGACATAGCTGTCGCTGCCGTAATTAAAAAGCACATCCGCTTGCGCAGTGGCGGCACAGCCCACTATCAAGGAGGCACTGAGGAGAATATTAACGAGTGAGGATTGGGTATTTTTCATGGGATATATGCGTGTTTCAGGGTTATTGAAAAACATGCATTTCATTTTTTCACTCGAACCCGTTTCGGCAAATCCTATCCCATTCTACCATTAGAACATTCTAATGATAGAACCAGTCTGGAATTGTTTTGTCCGAACGATGCTCTATGACAAAGGGCAGAAACGGACAGATACCCCCTGCAATGCTTCATCTCCCCCCCATGCCCCCCCGCCGGAATCCGACACCCCTCCCTCGGACACCGTTACAAGACGGCTTCAGCCTGATCGAGTTGCTGGCCGCAATCGCCATTGTCTCTATCCTCGGCGCACTGGTCACCGTCTCCCTGCAAAACATCCGCAATAGTAGCCAACTGGCAAAAAGCATTAGCATCATCCGGCAGTTCCAAGGGGCAAACTCCCTTTATGCCCTGGAGCACAGCGGCCGGTACGTACCGGTTCGCACGATCAGCGAAGAAGGGACCATCAAGCGTTGGCTGGACCAACATGAGTTTAAGGAGCACCTTGGTATCCAGATGGGAGAGGAGTGGCCGCTAGGCTTGATCTCGCCCAACGCTGGCGTCCTCGATGACGATGGTCGGCCGCGCTTTACCCGCTCCTATGGGATGAACACACTGGGATTTTCGGACTGGTTCAATGTCGAGGCCGACTACCAGGCAAGCATCTCCACCATCGAGGATCCGGCCAATATTATCGCCTTTACCGATGCGCTGGACTGGATCGTCGGGCCGCAGGGGATTGAACGCTGGCCCGGCGAAGAAGTGTACGCCAAGCAGGCTGTCGCCTTCCGCTACGGGGGCAAAGCGACGGTCGTTTTCTACGACGGGCACACCGGAGCCTATACTCAGGAAGAGATGACCGAGCACAAAAAGGAGTGGTGGAAAATCGACAAATAAAAGATGCCCGCTGACGACGCTCCTGCCGGGAAGCCATTGCGCGTCAAGCCACCGCCACTGGTCCGGCCGGTCTGATGGATACGCCCTCCTGAAAGACTCCTGGCACAAGCAGGCACCTCGGGCGATCGAGCAGCCCGAACGCGTTCTCGTGAAGCTGAGAGACCAGATACGAGACGGCGCTAGCGGCTACCAAGTCAACAGTGATGTCCATCCCCGCACAATGACTTGGGTTCTGAGGATCGTAAGATTTCCAGGACAACATCGAAAAGCCAATATCCTCGGGGATGCGCAGACCGGTCTTCTCCAGGACTGCGTAATCTTCCAGCGGTGCCACGAGCGCATCCAGACGCTCCTTGCGAATCCAGCTCTTCATTTTCCGGGGGGTGTTCATCCCGTTCTGAATATACACCTTGCTCTCGCTGGAACCATGCCGCGCCTGATCGAGCAGATAAGCCCCATGCAGCAGGCCGAAGATTTTTGTATCATAATTTCCATACAGCAGCAGCCCGATCCTCCGGTAGCCACGCGCCCTCAGTATCTCCAGGTGGGTGAGCAGATTGTGGAAGAGGTCAGGCACGACACGGTTGAAGTCCGGCTTCTCGACCGTGTAGCCGTAGGCGACACTTACCCACTTGTCCCATTTCCCGTCGGCCAGCGGTTCAGGATTGAAAAACGGCCCGATCAACACCCCTTTGATGCCCGTATTCCACCACACGTTCATGCAAGAGGCCAGAGTCGTATTGGGATTGCCCAAGTTAAACTCACGCAGACTATAGCCGAGTTGAGAAGCCTTGGCCCGCGCATGCGTATAGACACACTCAGCCAACGGGTGTGTCATGGGCATATCCGTCAGGTAAGCCAATGCGCTCTGAACCGGATGAGCGCGACTGGACTGGCGGTAGGCCGACAGGGCACGTAAAGCCGCATCCGGGGTGTAGCCCATCTGATCTGCCAGTTTCCGGAGCCGGTCCCGCGTCTTTGGGGGGAGACGCGGATCGTTCTTCAGGGCCAGGGAAACCGTCGTAACATGGACACCTGCCCGTTGGGCGATGTCCTTCAGGGTAACGCGTGCCGCCATGAGCACTCTACCATGCGGTCTCCTCCACCCAGTGTCAACAGCAGCTCATAAAGCTGGCTGCGAACGGTGTAAAATCTTCAGAGCGGAGCAGGGATAATGGTCACACACGCTGAGCTCGGTCTTGAGGACGATCGGGAGAAGAGACCGCCGTCCGCTATGCCCGTTCCACCCTTCGACCCTCGCGGTAGAGTTGGAGGAGGGTGTACCAGCCCGCACAGCTCGATGAGGAAGACCAGCGTCGCGACCGGCACCGTCACGCAGAAGAAAAACAGTTCGCCGGGGATGAGCTTCGGGTTGGCAAAGGTGTTGAGCGCCCACATCAGGAGCGCACCGGCCAGCAGGCCATACCCGAGCACCCGCGAGAAGAGCCACGGGGCCGGCACCGGGAGGGCCGCGCTCAGCTCGCGCCCCGAGAGCAGGGCGTCGGCCTCGGCTTCGGTGTGGGTGCGGAACAGCTCGTCGGCCATCCGCCGCAAGGGCGGACGCGGCAAGGCGGGCAAGCCCGTCAGGCGGTCGAGCAACTTCAGCAGCCCCTCGCAGAGGTGACGGGCGACCGGTTTCTCCTCGGCGGCCTCGGTCCCGGCAGTCGGGCCGGGCGTGACCGCAGTCAGGGACGGTTCGACGGGAAGCATTGGCACCGCCACGAGGTTCGACAAGGGCTGCCACTCTGCACTGCCGTCCGCGGCCACGGGCACGTCGGCACTCAGGAGGCGGCGGCGGACCATCTGGGCCAACGTGTCCAGCGTAAAGGTGCCCACGGGCTATTCCCCGTCGAGGTAGTAGTAGCCGGTCGCTGCCGGGTCCGATACAGGTGAGTCACTCATGGCTGAGGCGGGGTGAGGTGAGGGTCGCGGGAGCGGGGGCCGACACGGGCACCGGGGGCATCTCCAACAGCCGCGCCCGCACCTGCGGGTCCGTCATCAAACAGGAGACCATCACTGCCAGCCCCGCCGCCTCCCGAGGGACGAGCCGGAGCGCGGCCTAAGAACATGCTTCCCTCCTCTCCCTCGGCGAGCACAGGCGGAGATTTTTCTGCCAGACTCACGACACCAATAACCCAGCGATCACAGGTAACAAGGTCAAGTCTTTTCCCCTATGATCGCAGGGATATGAATTCTGTGACCCGAGTCGGCACTCGTCTGCGTGAACTGCGCCATCGCCACGGCCTCACCCAGCAGGAACTGGCGGAGCTGGCCGCCTTCAGCCTGGAGCTCCACGAATTCCTCGCCCCCGAGCTCCCCGCCAAAACCACCCCCGCCAAGAAGGTCGCCCCCAGCCGCGTGCACCGGCGGTAGGTTCGCTTGCCTCAGGGTCAAACCCGTCCGGGAGGGTTTCCGCACCCCATAGGGGCAAAACCCTCGCGAGTGAGGCATACACCCCATCCACCTCAGCACCCCTCGCAAGGTGAGAAACCGTCAAAAAGGGGTCTCAGAGGTGTCGTGCACCCTCAAACACAAGCCCATGTATCCCGTCCAATCCCTTTTCAAGGAGTGATTCCAACCCAGTATATAGGCATCAGTGGGTTCATGTCTCACAGGTGCACTCGGGCACAACCTGACCAGCAGGTCACTTTTATCAACGACTTACACAACCCAAGCGCCACCGACCACCATCTCCGCAAGGTGCAAAACCCGCTCCATCTGGAGATTGCTCTTCGAGCAATAAGGCCTAGACCCTAGACAGTAATACCCACATGCACATACCAACGAGGGCATATGCGTCAATGTTAAGTCGACAAGAACTCGCCCCTAAGCGACTGGTTCTTCCGCCATGCTTGCACCCATTCCAAGTTTTCAGGCATCAATATCCTTCTTATACAGCAATACACCCACCCATAATGAGCCCTCCCGCCTAATCGGTTTCATGCACCCAGACTCATCCCGCCCCTCTTACTTCGAGTTTTTCAGCGCCGTTACAGGAACACCTCCCTACTCATGGCAAGAACGGCTCGCAGACACGCCTGCCACCGTTACGGGTAACAGCACGTCATTCTTGGAAGTTGCTTGGCGAAACATGTTATTCTAATCCCTCGTTAACTGGCGTTGCAGCGGGCTCAACAGTTGGGCGCATTACCTATTCCCGGATATGAGATTTTTTTGTTTCACAATCATGTATATGTGCCTGAGCCTAGGCTTGGAAGCCATCCCAAGCCTCACTCCGACCTCCGCCACTCCTGAGACCATCATAGTGCTCGCAGGTGACTCTACTGTGACCGGAAAATCCGGCTCCAACGACCAGGCCGGCTGGGGATGGGCCCTGCAGCAAATGGTCAAGCCCGGCACCGAGGTCATCAACAAGGCCATGGGCGGGCGCAGTTCATTGAGCTTTCGCACCGAAGGGCGCTGGGACGACGTTCTGGCCCAGCACCCCGACTGGGTCTTCATTCAGTTCGGACACAACGACCAGAAGGGCAAAGGCCCCGAACGTGAGAGCGACCCGCAGACCACCTACCGCGACCACCTGCGCCAATACATCTCCGAAGTCCGCGCCAATGGCGCCCAACCCATTTTGGTAACACCCGTATGCCGCCGCACCTTTAAACCGGGCGGCCAGCTCGCCGACTCCCTGGAACCTTACGCTCAGGCCACCCGTATCGTTGCTCGCGAGGCGGATGTTCCCTGTCTGGACTTGCACGCCTACAGCTATGAAAAATTCACAGCGATGGGTCCCGAAGCCTGCGACAAGCTCGGCCCCCCGGACAAACCCGAGGACCACACACACTTCTCCACGAGCGGCAGCCGCGTCATCGCGGACTGGGTGCTGACGCTCCTGCAGGCGCAGGTCCCCAGTCTGGCCGCCCACTTCGAGATCCCCCATCCGGTCAGCTCCCAGCCACTGATCGACATTGCCACCCCGTCTGCCGAGGGCACTGCGTTCGATTCCATCCCTGGTCCCTATCCCGGTGGTACCGGCTCACGCCTGCCCCAGGGGGAGCAGACCCTCGACTTCGATATCGTCCCCTCCCAGCCCATCCCTCAGGGCACGCTCAGCGCCTGGGTTTACCTGCCCGGTCCACTCATGAGCGGCCCACACAACACCGCCTGGAAGGCCGTCCTGCTCCAGGCTCCCGGTGTCTTTGAAATCTCGGTCAACATGAGCCCGCAGTGCCTGGGCTTTTACTTCAACTGGCGCGGTCAGCAAAGGGACGGCGGCTACCTGCGCTGTCTGATCCCAGGCATGCCCGGCCCCGGCTGGCACCACATTGCCGCCACCTGGGATGTCCAGGCCGGTAAGCACAACCTCTACATTGACGGCACCCCCGCCATCGCCGAGGAAGTCCGCAGTTTTGAGTCCCTGCCCGCCCCGGCCCCCGAAAGCCTCCGGGTAAACATCGGGACCATCGGCCTTGCCGGGATCAAGCTTGAAGCCCGCAGCTGCTCTGCCGAAGACCTGCGTGGCAGCATCGGCCAACTCTACCGGGGCGCCTCAGACAGCCTGCTGGGCGCCCTGCCACTGGGTCAGCTTTCCCTCGATCCGCAGGAGCTCGACCTCATTTACCAGGACGACCTCAAGCAGGCACCCGCCGCGGAAACCTGGAAGCTCGAAGGGCCCGGTCAGCTCGACTTCTCGCCCCAGGGCCTGACCATGAAATCCACCGACCCCGATGGCAAGATGGGGCACTTCGTCTACTGGCTCGACAAACCGTTGCCCGCTGACTTCGTGGCCGAGTGGAACGTACAGATACTCAGCGAGTATGGCTTGAATATCGTCTTTTTCAGTGCCAGCGCTCCGGGCGGCGCTTCCATCTTCGACCCCGCCCTCGATCCCCGCGACGGTGATTTCTCCCAGTACCACAGCGGTGATTTCAGCTGCTACCATATTTCCTACTACGCCGACGCGCCCTTCGCCCCCGGCCGGGGCACATCCAACCTGCGTAAAAACAGCGGCTTTTATCTGGTCTCCAACGGTCCCGCCGGCATCGGCCCGGATTCGCACACGGTCCACCGTGTTACCCTCGTCAAGCGCGGGCCCCATATCCAGCTCGCCGTGGACGGCCAGTTGTGTATCGACTGGCGAGACAACGGGCAAAGCTATGGCCCTGCGCTGCAAGGCGGTTGGTTCGGCCTGCGGCAGATGCAGTGGACCGAGGCCCGCTACACAAATCTGCGTATCTACGCGCTACAGGCCGAACGCTAAGCGCCCCTGCGTTTAAGGCCATACCCCACCCCTCCGCAACATCCTTTACCTGCACGCTCATGACATGGGCCGGTACATCTCTCCCTACGGTTACCGTGTACCCACCCCTCGCCTGCAGGAGTTCGCCCAGGATGCCACGCTCTTTCGTCAGGCCCACTGCTGCGGACCGACCTGTTCGCCCAGTCGGGCCGGGCTGCTCACTGGCGTCACCGCCCACGAGGCCGGCATGCTTGGGCTTGCACACCGGGGCTTTCGCCTGAGCCATCCCGAGCAGCACCTCGGCGCTTACCTAAAAAGTCAGGGGTACCTGACCGCGCTCGTCTCGCACCTGGACGTCTACCCGACGGTGTGTGATCTGCTGGACCTCCCTGCCCCCGCCCACCTCCGCGGGCATAGCCTGCGCCCGCTGTTGGAGGGCCGCACCGAGGAAATCCGTGAAGACCTCTCCAGCGAAGTCAATTTCCATGCCTCGGCCGAGCCGATGCGCTCGGTGCGCACGCAGAGGTTTAGCTACATCCGTCTCTTTGAGGAGGAACTGTCCCGCCCCCTCGCGAACATCGACCCAGGCGGTTCTAAGCAGGCCCTCCTCGCCACCGGCTGGGGCCAGTCCTTGAGAGACCCAGTCCAGCTCTACGACCTGATGCTCGACCCGCAGGAAAGTGCCAATGTGGCCAACGACCCCCGCTAGCGCCGGGCGCGTGAGCAAATGGACCAGCGACTGGAGCGCTGGATGCGCCAGACCAGCGACCCTCTCCTTGACGGGCCGCTGCGGCCGCCCCCCGGTTGCCGCCTCAATACTCGCGACTCTTTGCAGCCCAAAGAAGGACCGTTTATCGAAACCTGAGGTCAGTAACGGATTCTACGTTGTCATGAAAAATCCATGACAATAGCTGACATCCTCTTAGCGGCCGTGGCCTGCTTCGCTAGCTCTTCCTTACAGAGGAACCACCCCGGACTTGAGCTGCTCCTGCCAGGCTGGGCTGACTTCGCTCAGGAGCAGGCCCTGCTCGTCGGCGAGCTTGAGCTGCTCGGTCAGCCCGGAAACGAAACGGAACTCCTCCGTCCCGACCATTCTCTGGCGGATCCAGGCTTCCGGGACGGGTGTGATCTCTGCGCTGGCGTGCACCCGCTCGATGAACGCCGTATGCTGCGCAGCCATCTCCAGCGTGCATATCGGCGTGGTTCCGCCATGAAGCCGCTCCAGTACGTTTTCGAACATAAACTTGCGGTTATCCTTGGGAACGTCGTCCGCCGACAACAGCCATTCTCCGCCGAGCACACGGTGGCTGAGCCCGCTGGCTTCGTTCCAGCGAATGCTGCCCTCCGTACCGTCTATCATGACTTGGGCGGGGCTCATGCGTTCGCTGGAATGGCTCATATTGAAGATAAGCTCCTTGGCATCGCTGGTGCGCACGCGAGCGCTGAAAGTATCAAAAGACTCGATCGTCTGGGCCTGGTAGAGCTGGACCTGCATGTCCTCAATGTCAGCGAATTCATCTTCTGTAGTCCCAGCCCAATACAGGGCCATCAGGATAAAGTGCGCCATCGCGTTGTTTGCCGGAGAGTCCAGCACAGGCTCATCGTGGTAAAACAACCGGCCAGCCCAACCGGTACGCGCATAATAGCTGAGCGCGCGCGGCCACTGCACATGCACACGCAGCCGGGTGACCTTCCCGAGCTCACCGCGAAGCACACGCTGCTTGACCGCTCGCAACGCCGGCACATACATGTGCTGAAAGCCCACAAACGCCTGGCGTCCGGCCCGGTCACGAGCCTCGCACATCTGAGCAATATCAGCCAGGGTTGCCGCTGCGGGCTTCTCCACCAGCACGTTCAGCCCAGCCTCCAGCGCAGCCACCGTCATGCTTTTGTGCCAGTTAATACCAGTAGGCAGGCAACAGAGCCTCAGGTGTGAGCGTTCGGCTTCAAGCATCCGGTCATAATTATCATAGATGCGGCAGCCCAGGGCACGCAGATGAGCGCAACGCTCTTTCTCCTGCTCCTGATTAATGACAGTGGCCGCCTCCAGCCGGATTTTACCGGCCTCGCGCAAGCGCAGCATGGCATCGTAATAAAGGCGCCCGTAGCCGGAGATTCCGACCAGAGCCGTGGACACTGGTGTCTGAGTATGATTCATTGTTAGCGTAGTCAGCATAACCCCTTACAGTGGCATCAACCGTAGCTCGGCCGCATTGACTTTTTTGGGGTGTGGAAGGATGAAGGCCGCCAGGCGTTCGTCGGGTTTGATCCAGACATAGCGCTTGATCAGCGGGCGGATACGCTGGGTGTCCTCATCGCGGACAACCACCATCAGGTTCAAGCCGCGTGTGTCCTCGGCGACATCGAGCCGCACGACCTCACTGGCAAACGGCTTCAGGACGAATGTTTTCTCTCCGACTTTGATGTACAGCGGACTGGGGAAAAGGTTCTGCAGGCGCAGGGTGCCGGGGTCAAAGCGGTCTTCCCCCAGATCCATCTGCACCGTGCGGTATTCTCCCGGAGCCTTTCCGGGGAACATAAGAACTGCCACCGTCGGAGAACCCTCCTGTAATCTCACCGTAAAGGCCGGGGCAGGGAGCGGCGCGTCGAGGACCGGTTTTTGAGTATAGACGGGCATCACCCCCCCCCCTCTATAGTTGACCGGGCTGCTGAACCTGCCGAAACCTGCCGAGGCCTCCTGAACGGCTCCTTCGCTGACGTAGAACAGCGGCACTCCGCCTACGTCCGGGTTGGACTCCATAATATCCTGCAGGTTGTATCCATCATTCCATACAGCGAACATGAGGCGCGCTTTCACGGCGGGCTCTTCCTGGGCATGGACCAGCGAAATCAGAGAAGTGGTCAATAAGGCGCAGAGTTTGATAAAAGGGTGCATGGTTCTGTCCTCGCGTTAATAGTCCGTATCCGTGAGCCAGCGGAATGAAACGACCTGGAAGGCCCGCCCAAACAGGGCGTTAGCCTCGTTGGCTGGCTCGGCAGGGTTTTGATCGGGGTCCTCTAGGTATTCGGCCGTGCGCTGGATGACGATCTCGCAGCGGGCGGTGGCCCGTGTCTGGCCGCTCATCGGGTCAACGGACTCCCCGTAACCACGGATCAAAAATGTGTCTCCTCGCACGGTGAGCACGGACCCGATCTCGCTCAGCACATCGGCCTGCGAGAGGTAACCCGGAGCCATACGCGAGCGCAGTCCCGAGACTGCGTCAGGGAAAAGATACTCAACCGCAGAGAGTGTCCCGACGGCATTGTCACCGGTCGGCTGCGGGTTGATTCCGGAGGCTGTGTAAACCGTCCCGTCCACCTCCACGTCATCTTCGGCATCGAGCGCGCTCTGGATTGCTCCGCTGAGCTGCTGTTCGACCCCTTCGGCATCCGGGTCGCGGTTGACAAAGTCCGCCAGACTGCGGAACGGGCCACGCTCCCTGACCTGGTTGACGATCTGCCCGGCCAAGTTCTCGATCTGCTCGTCGCTGAGTGTGCGAAAACCCCGCCAATACTCAGCCGTCGTGTCGTCGGCTTCTTCATCGTCGACGCCGACACCGGGAACGGGAGCGCCCACCGGGGTGCTGAAGCGGCTGTATGCCCCGCCTCCGACGGTGGCGATCCCCGCGTCCCCGGTAAGTGCATCGGTGTAGGGCAACTGGTATCCGCGCAATCCGGAGAGCAACGCCCGCCAGGCGGCAACGGAGATCGAGTTGACATTAAAGGGGCCTCGAACATACAGCCAAGTCGCGGCGGTCGTGGGGTCGCGAAGGTCGGCGGGGGAGGGTTGGACTCCCTTTTGTGGGACGATCTGCAGACGCTGGTTCAGCGGGACCGCCGGGGCCAGAGTCTCGGCCGGGATGCTGGAGAAGTAGTATTTATCCCAGAGAGTCTGATTAAGCAAGTAGGACATGTCGTCCGGTCCGGGATCCGCCGGTCCGTGCAGTTGGTTGGCCGCAATCCAGGGGCTCGCCAGCGAATTGCCGATGGCATAGGTGGGCGAATACACGTTACGTCCGAGGTCGGCATGCTGGAGTTCCGCGAGGGAAACCGGGTCCGAGCGCAGCACGTGGAAAAGGATCAAGCGCGGTTCACCCGTCGTCGGATCGACCATTCCGGTATCCCAGATATTGAACAGGTTGTACTTATCCACGACGTCCGCGATCGGCGTATAGGCCGGCGAGGTCGCGAAGTCCTTGTTGCCGCTGCCTCCGGAATAGAGGGTGGACTGGTAGTTCGAGCGGATGTCGTAATGGGCCAACGTCTGAGCACCTTCTTCGGAAACCGGGTCTTTGGGGCTGTTGGTGTCTTCAACCGGGCCCTTCAGCGTGGCTCCGAACACAACCTTGTCGCCAGACGTATAGGGGAACTTGACCTGCTGGTTGCTGGCCAGGTTGACCGACTTAAAGGTGGCATTTTCATCAACCTCCCCCAGATATAAAAGCGCATTCGTAAGCCCGGTACGCAGGATGATCCGGGGATACAGGACGCCATTGTTGATGTCGTTCCATTCTTCAGCCGTGACGCCGGTGCCCCCTTGCATCTTGCTGCTGATGTCTGCCGAGCGGGCATAGTAGCCTTGCGGCTCGGCCGCCTCCAGTTCCAACTCGTAATCGTCGGAGCTGCCGGGGAGCTGGGTGTTGCCGGTGAGGGAAAAGACTTTGATCTCACCCGGCTCGAAGGCGGTCGTGATCTTCACCCGAAAGCCATTCTCCTGCCATTCAAACGTATCCTTGGCTCCGCCGTGACCGGGAAAGTCCGGCAGGAACTCGTTGATATAATTCCCGTATTCCTCGGAAACGTAGCGCTCTCTTTTGTCGTCACTGGCCCGGAAAAGCACGTAATTAAACGCCGGATGCCGGTTCACGGTACCCGGCGGGTCATAGCTGCCGCCCCCGGACATGATGCGAAAAATGTAGGTGCCTTCCTTAAGCCGTACGTCGTATGGATTTCCCAATACAACAGTGGGTGAGAGCTCGAAATACATCGGCACGTGATCGCCAGAATCGTATTCGGTCTTGGGCGCCGGCGGCCCCTCCATCACGATCTGCGCCGTGATCTCCCAGAACATGACAATGGGCATGACTCCGTGCGCGGAGGGGTAATTACCCGCGTCAGCTCCGCCAACCATTTTAAACACCCGGTTCTGCGGGTCCATCGCGTCCTGACTCACCTCGTTCTTCAGCGAGACATAGTCGCGCAGCAGATCCCAGGAAGGGCCGTCATCGTACATTCCCCCGGCGGGGACCGCCGCCCCAGCCTGCAAGCCACTGGAGAGGTCCACTTTCATGCCACCATCTACGACATCGGTGAGCAAGCCGCGGGTGCCCGTGGCCAATCCGTGAAAATACTGCCGCACGGGCTGACTGAGGTCACTGTTTATCACCGTCAGGTCGGAAGGTGATCCCAGACGGCCGAGCGTGTCCCGTATGGTATTCCCCTCCAGTGTGCTCTCGGTCGACGTTCGCAGTCCATCCATCCCATCCAGAACGGAGACTCCGTAGGCCGGGGCGGACACCATCGGCGAGGGCCAGGAAACCTGCGCCGCGGCGTTCACGAGTTCCTCATCCACCAGGTCCACGCGGGCACGCTGAGAAAGGTCCGCCACCCAATAGCCAATATAGCCACTGAGCACGCCGTCCTCCTCGACATCTTCGAGGGGCACGCGCACGGTATCCACCGCCGTCCCGTCACTGACGATCTCCACGGTGCGGGGGCCAAAATCTTCATCGGGGGACTCTTCCCCCGAGACGAGCCAAGCCGGGTTACCCGTACCGTCGCTATTCCATACGCCGACCCAATGTTTTTTCTCAGGCAAGACATTGAGCTGGATGCCGGCATCGGCGGTCACGCGCTGATCCGGCCCCAGCAGCTTCTGGACGCGACCGATGGCGACCTGGGCGGCCAACAGGGCGTTGGCGCGGGCCTCGGTCTCGGTATGCGTGGTGGAAAATGACTCCAACTCTACCCGAACCATCGTGCTGAGGCTGACCATCAACAACAGGACCAGCCCCATCAGCACCATGGCGATGATCAGCGCAAAACCATGCGCATCGGTGCCGGGAGGACGTGTGGCAAAGGGCAAAGAGGGGGATGACGCACGGGTAAGCATTTACGGAGTGGGGTTGCTAGGCTTATTAACTATGGCACGACTTTACAAAGAGACTAGCGGCAGGTTGTGTTACATGTAACAGACCGGAACGATTGGGTTATTACGAGATAAAGGACTAGAGACATCGCAACCCCAGGAATATTTCCCCCGCACTAATGTTTCATACCTGTCCCCCTCCTGTGCGAACCTGGGCAGCCTTTAACCTATGACTCGTAGTACGCACCGATGATAAATTCTCCTTCCTCCTTTCGTTTCGCTCTGAGCGCAGGCCTCGCCCTGGCCGCCTCTACCCTTCTGTCACAGGCGCTGACGGTAAAAACCGTCCCCAGCTTCGAATCCGCCAGTATCTACCTCGAAGACGCTTCCCCCGACGCCTACATGGTTTACTACCGTGCAATGAGTGAAGACGGCTGGCTGCTCGCGCCTGCGGTGGAGACAACGGAAAACAACCCCACCCCGCGCCTTTCACTACTCGGGCTCACCGAAGGCACCGAATACGAATTTCTGATCGCCACGCCACAGGGCACGCTGACCACCGAGCGCTTCACTACGCTCAGTAGCCAGGTGCCGATCGCCCGGACGATCCAGCTCGGCGACGGACCAATCGTGATCGACGCCCAAGGCAGCCCCGACGGCTGGATCCGCTACGTGGCCGACGCTCCCATCCACAACGACGGAGAATCTTACGCCGCCATCCACATCAAGGGGGCCCAGTACGTCATCCTCGATGGCTTGCGTGTCGTGGGGGGCCAGTGGCACGCGATCCACGTCGATCAATCCGCGCATGTGCGTATCCTCAATTGCGAGATCAGCGACTGGGGTATCCGGGGTGAGCGCGACTACGCACGCGAGGGCAAGTTCTATGGTCCCGACCACAAGCTGCTCAACAACCAGGCCGCCATCTTCATCGATAAGAGCGACTCGGTCCTCGTCGAGCGCTGCTACATGCACGACCCGCGCGGCACCTCCCACAGCTGGGCACTCTCCCACCCCGCCGGCCCCAATGCCATCCTCATGGAGACCAACGGGAACACCATCATCCGCTGGAACGACTTCATCGGCTCGGATCAGCACCGCTGGAACGACGCCATCGAGGGCCGCTACAACGGCTACCCCCATGGCGGGTTCAAGCAGGATGCCGACATCTACGGCAACTTCATCGCCTACGGCAACGACGATGCCATGGAGCTCGATGGCGGCCAGATGAATGTCCGCGTCTGGGGCAACTGGGTTGAAGACACCTTTGCCGGCATCAGCACAGCACCCGCAATTTACGGTCCCACCTACATCTACAATAACCTCATCCGCTATCTGGAGGATTCCAAAGGACTCAGCGGCGACAGCATCAAGAACAACTACAGCAGGTGGGGCCAGGGCATGATCTACCTGGTGGGTAACACTTTTCTCTCTGGAGGCGGTGTCAGCAACTTCGGTACAGGCAGCGGCCCCCAGTCCAGACTCGCCATCCTCAACAACGTCTTCGACCTGCCGGGGTCCATCTACTCCTACAGCATCATGCAGAGTGACTTCGACTTCGACTGCAACGTGATCTGGTCGCGGGACGCCACGATGCAGCAGTGGATAAAGGAACAATGTGAAGCCGTCGGGATCGAGTCCAACGGCGTATTCGCCCAGCCCAGGTTCGCCGATGCGGCCCGGGGAGACTTCGTACTCGCCCCAGACTCGCCCGGCGCGGACATCGCCTTCCCCGTGGACGGATTTCCCGACCAGGGACCTGCCGCCGGTATTGATGGCCAGATGCCCCTGCGCCCGACCGGTCTGGAGCTGTCCACCTACCTGCTCACCCTCTCCGGCGACAGCCCAGCCACGGTTACGGCCACGCTCCCGGGTAGCAAGGCCCAGAGCTTCCAGATTCTCAAAAACGAGGTCTTCGACTGGTTCACAGTCGAGACCGATCATGACAAGCTCGGCGGCGGCGACATCGCCACGCTGAGCGTCACCCTCACCCGCCAGCCCGACAAGAACGGCCTTCGCGGGGCCTTCCTGGTCAAGCTGGCCAACGGCTTCACCCGTCCGGTCGTGGTCACCGCCGGTAAGCGCGAGCAGCCCGCCCTGACCGCACAGACACCGGGGGTCGTCATACTGGCCGAGGCCGAGAGCTTCGAGGGCGCGGATCAGTTCAAGTCCGTTAGGCGCGAGGATCTTTCGGGGGGGCAGGCCGCCCAGCTCCCGCAAACCCCGGAAAAAATGCTGAACGAGAGCAAGGTCATGACCTACACCTTCGACGTTCCCGAAGCGGGCACCTACTACCTGGCGGTGCGCTATTTCGCCGAGGTCCCCGGTGGTAACCACAACTCCGTTTACATGAAAGTGGGCGACGACCCGGACTTCGTCCGAATGGAATTCCGCGGGGTGGACGGCTGGAACTGGTCCGGCATGAGCCGTGATCCCAAAGAGCGAGGCTGGTTCGAACCGTTCAAGCTGCCGGCGGGCAACTTCACCCTGACGATTTCCCCGCGCGAAGACCTGATTATCGACACCGTCGCCCTGCTGAGCAGTCCCGAGGCCATTTTGGGGGAAGACGAGCCTGATACACGTAACAGATAACCCCGCTGGTTCTGCTAAACAAATCTATCAATATGAAAACCCTGTCCGATTAACCCCGTCCGGTTTTGGACTTACATCTCAACCCCTCCAGTAATATGAAATATAGCACCGGCTTACTCACCATACTAACCCTTACCTCCACGCTGTTCGCCACCCAGGCTTCCGCCCAGTTGGTGTACGAGAATAATTTCCAGCAATACACACCAGGTGATGCCCCCTCCGGCACAGACGTCTTCGTCAAGTACAACGGCCGCGATGGCAACCTGGTTTATGTCGTCGACTCGTCGACCACTCCCGCTGACCCCTTCGGCGGTGTGGGCAACAAGTCCATGTATGTGCACTACGACCACACCAGCTCGAAAACCCCAGCTGGCCAGTTTACCGTGACGAACACGGGCGCCATCGCGAAAGGCACCATCAGCTTCGACATTTACATTGATGGAGATCCCACTGGGACCGGGTTAGTGGAAGTGAACCTGGGCCAGCTAGGCATTCTTGACGCCGTACGCGCCAGCTCGCTGACCACCATTCAGATCCAGACCGGGTCCAACCCTGATAACGACCCCGGTAAAATCCGCATCTTCCAGAATAGCGCCAGCGGTGGCAGCACGGCTTACTACATGGATCAGTTTGCGGTCCTCGACGCCGTCAATACCATCACCCTCAGCTGGGACATAGACACGAAGAAGGTCACCGGTACCATTAATGGCGAAAGCATGACCATCGGCTCCACCTCGGAATTCGACTTCACCACCCAGCTCAGCCCGGATGGGGTCTCGCAGGTGCGCTATACCTCGACCGGTGTTCAGGATGTCTCTTACTTCGTGGATAATATCTCGGCGACCGCCATCCCTGAGCCCTCGCACTCGGTGCTGGCGCTGGGCGCGCTGCTCGTTCTGGGCATAGGCTACCGCCGTCATCGCCGCAGCGTCCGCTAAGGGAAGACCGACACACGAGCGTTGACTTACTCGTTGAACCAAACCAGTTCGGGCTCCATAAGGATCGTCTTTTGACGTTCCGGCAGCCCGTGCTGGTTTTGTTTTATCTGGGAGACGAGCAGGTCCACGGCAGCGGCGGCCATCTGCGGACGACACGACTCCAGCCCCCCCAATAACTCGTCACGCAGCTGGACGAAATCCTTGTCCAGGTGAATAAACGCACAGGGGCGTTTCTTGCGGCCGCGCTTGCGGCTCTCCAGCTCACGGCACCAAGGCACATAAGCCCAGTCGTCATAGGAAAAGATCAACTCCGGTTCACACGCCTGAAACCACTCGCAATACTCCTGCCGGTCAACCTCGTCTTGCACGAGCATGTTCTGGCCGTCCAGGGGAAGTCCCCGCTCCCAGTGGAAGGTCAGGAAGCCCGAGGTCCACAGATGCAGAATACGCTCATCGGTGTGCTTTTTAAGCACGAGCCCGAAGCGTCGGTAACCCCGGTCCCAGAGCTTCTGCATAGCGTTAAAGATACCCACGTGGTAGTTCAGACAGACCCGGTTCAAGGCGGGCTTGCGGATGCTGTAGCCGAAGCTGACGGCGGCGAAAGCCTTCCAGTCGAAGTCGTACGAAGCCTGTGTCTCCTCTGCCGGGGCCAGGAAGATACCCGGGGTGTTGCGCGCCTTGAGAATGTCGCTGAAACGCTTCTGCGACATGCCCTGGTTGTTGATCAGCATGGGTTCGACATTAAAGCCCAACTCGTTGGCACGCACCTTTACATCACGGAAATACCCACCGCGTCCCTCAACCAACTCGCGCGGGGTGAGGATGCGTTTGTGCTCCCAGGCATAGGCCAGTGTCGGCTGAAAGTCTGCCTTGCGCGACTGCGCCACTTGAGACATCAGCACCGAGACCATCGGGTTGGGCCGGTAGCCCATCTCCTCCACCACCTGCAGGACCCGCTTGCGGGTCTGTTCACTGACGTGGCGCTGATTGCGTAAAACACGGGAGACCGTCATCCGGGAGACACCGGCACGCTCGGCTATGACTTCGAGATTCATGGAAAGACAGGAACAAGCTTGCTTGACCGGATAGTAAGCAAAGGGGATGAGTTGGACAATGCACCGGTTGTGTTACAGGTAACAGGCGCTGCTCATTGTTTACCTCTCCGCAAGGACCACAGTCAAGAATGTTCAATGAATAACATCCGGCGGTTGGGCTAACTCAGCCCATGCCCAGCCGCCCTCCTCTGCAGGCCCCGGATATCTTCACGCTACGCACCCAATACCATGTTTCTGCCATGGCCATTGGCCCAGCCGCCCATGTCGCCCAAAGGCAACGCTCAGCCGACAATCCAGCCCCTGGGCGACAGGCTATCATAGGGCGCTGAATTCAACTCTGAGACCGCAATGACGCCTGCGCAAACCCACCGCTTTACCCAATATGAGCCAACCGTCCTCTCCGAATAACCGCCCCAATGTCCTCATGGTCCTGGCGGACCAGCTAAACGCCCAATGGATGGGCTGCGCCGGGCACCCTCAGGCCTTGACGCCCCGGCTGGATGCCTTCGCCGCCAGCGCGATGCGCTTCGAGGCCGCCTATTGCCAAAATCCCATCTGCACGCCCAGCCGAGTGAGCATCCTATCCGGCCAGTATTGCCAGAACCACGGCTACTACGGGCTATCCGGCCCGGCCCCGCGGCTGGACAATCTTTTTCGGCACTTCCGGGCGAATGGCTACCGCACCGCCGCCTATGGCAAGCTACACCTGCCCGAGTCCCCACGCAACTGGATCGCCGACGATGTTGATGACTTTGGCGATGCTTATGAAACCGCCGACGGCGTCTTCGGTGAATCAGCTTTCCTGAAAAATCTTGAGCGTAAAGGTCTGCGCGAGTGGGAGGACAGCTGGCATAACGAGAAGCAATACGGTCCCGGCACCATCGCCATCGACGCCACCCCCTCGAAACTCCCCCTGGAGGAAACCATGGAAATGTGGGCCGCCCGCCAAGCCATGGACTTTATGGCCGCCGCCGACGGCCAGCCCTTCTGCATCCAGCTCGCGCTGCAAAAGCCGCATCACCCTCTCCTTCCCAACCAGCGCTTCTGGGACCTCTACCCCGAGGATCTCGACCTGCCCGAAACCTGGGACGACGCCCCGACAGGCCGCCCCCCGCACTTTCGGCAACGCTGGGATGAATGGCAACAGTACCCACCCGAGTTCGGTCACCCAGGAGAAAACCATGAGGATTTCGTGCAGCGCTGCTGGCGGGGCACGTTAGCCTGCGTCAGCCAGATCGATCACGTCTTTGGCCTACTGCTGGACTTCCTGCACGCGCAAGGACTGGAGAAAAATACCATCGTCATTTTCGGCAGTGACCACGGAGCCTACCACGGCCTGTACGGCATTCTGGAAAAGGCCCCCGGCATCTGCTCTGAAGCCGTGTGCCGCGTACCCCTGCTCTGGCGAGCGCCCGGAATCACCCCCGCAGGCAGCCGTTGCGACCACTTGGTAGAAAACGTGGACCTGACCCCAACACTCAACGCCCTGTGTGGTCTGCCCGCCTTTGAGGCAGCCGACGGGCTGGACGTGACCCCGCTCCTGCGCGGGGAAAACGCCCCTCTACGCAAAATCAGCGTGACCGAAAATGTCTGGAGCAAGGCACTGCGCTGGAAACAGTGGCGCTTCGTCCACTACCAACCCGAGCACTTCCAAGGCGAAGACCACGGCGAACTTTACAACCTCGCGGACGATCCGCACGAGCGCCACAACCTTTACATGGACCCCGGCCACGCCCCCGTCGTCCAGAACTGCCGACGCCTTCTGCTGGAGTGGCTGATCCGTACCCGCCGCTCCGTGACCACGCAGTCCAGCATTCACCAACCACGAGGGGCGAGCTACGTCAAGGGCTCACACTTCACCTACGCGACCACTGACGATGGTACTGCGCCGACCTCGCAGCAGGCTCCTCACCGTAACGACATCAACCGCTACTACCTGTAAGCTGGCCGGAAATCTTCCCATGTACAGGCACCAGTAGTTGGACAAATACTAGCCTTGGCAACTTCCGCTCCTAATGGATTTGATCCTCCCTTAAAGCTCTCAACCTTCCATAACCGGGCGAACAAGATGTCCGCCATGAATGGATTGTAAGGTCATTCGGCTGCGCACGACTACCAGCGGCAGTAACGATAGGGATCATCCCCCGTGCAATACCTTGCCCGGCGGGGAGTTCGACGCTGATGGACTTCAGGGACTCCGGGGTGAGGGCCCAATAAGCCTGCACGTGCTTGGGGTCCTCGACGACATCCCGGTAATGGCGCTCGATCATGGCCCGTGAGGTGCCATTATTGAAAGCGGTGCGGGCCTCATCCTGGTCGCGTTCGAGCTGAAAGCTGATCGAGGTGTGCCGGATAATGTCCTGAACCCACTTCTCCGCCTCCTTCAGAACCGTCATTTTGTACACGATCCCGTCAGGGATGCCGACGAAAGGGTACTGCGTCAGCCAAACCTTGAGCCTATCAGGAAGCGGCGCCCGACGGTTCATCTTGCGGCGCAGTTTACCGCCCGTGACCACGATATAGTCCTCCTTGATGTTTTTCGGGTCCAGATCCTGAATCTCGCTGGGGCGCAACCCCGCAAAGAGACCGATGGCGACAACCGGCACCATCACCCCCTCCTGGTAGAGCATGGCCGCCCGGAGCAAACGCTTGGCCTCCTGCGTCTCTGACTCGGTCTCTATTTTGGCCCGATACTCATGGGCGTCAGCCTTACAGCGGAAGTTCTTGCGTTCCCGCTTTCCGTCAGGCCAATAACCCGTTACTCTCCACGACTTGGTGCGGTTGGGTTGGTGAAAACCTGAACCTTGAAATGCTCCAACTACCCACAGTCGACCTTGCCGTTTTTGCCGTCATGTCGCCCCGCTTTTATTGGAGGGTTTTCCAGACGGAGGATTCACGCGGGGGCGAGTATGGCACATCTGAGGCCGGTGGCTGGCCCTCCGACAGTTGAAAGACCGGTAGCACCGGAAACCCGTCACGCTGAGGATAGGTCTCCCCTTTACGCTGGATGTACAGCCAGGCGCTGAAGATACCGCCCGGGCGCTCGCCCACGAGCACGTCGAGGTCGATGACCTCCCCGGCCTTGACCGAAAACCAGTCTCCGTAGCGGATGGCGCCGTTGCCGATGGGCAGACCGTCCGGCTCGGAAGAGCTCCAGGTCACATCCGGGGGGATACAGTCGAAACGTCCGCTCACCAGCTCTGTCTTGCCGTTAACCCGGGCGGCCAGAAAATCGTCCGCGAACCCGGCCAGCCGGTACACCCCGTCCATGGGAGCGACGACCTGCCCCTTGTAGTGGACCAGCCACAGTCGCGGCTCGACCACCTCAGACACACCGAAGGCCTTCGGGGCCTGGTCGGCTGTGATCGTACGGATAAAGATGCGTGTGGCGTACACCGGTCGAGAGACCCGGAAGTAGCGGTTGAGCACCCCCTCGTCCCAATCGCTGTTGATAAACTCACCAACCACAGACGGATAGCTTTCCTCGGTCACGTCGGAGGGCTTACCCTGCTGGTTCTGCTTAAGGTCGTAAAGGATGCCGATGAGCGCGGCCTCGGTTCCATCGCTGCCGCCAAAGTCAGATTGGCGTGCCGCCCGGGCATGCCCCGGGAGCAGGGCCAGAGCTCCCAGCCACGCGATCGAAAGGAAGATGCTCAGGGTATGTTTCATTCGTCTGAGTGAGTGCGGCGGGAGAGTTTATCGTAGTAGGCTTCAACCAGGGGCGCGTACTCGGGGCTGACGGGCTGGTCCTGGGCAGCGACAATGGCGTCGCGCTCGGCAGGGGTGAGCTTCTCGGGGCCGAGCACGTCGGACTCCAGCGCGACCTCTCCCATCGAGGACAGGCCCCCGCCCTGCTGACCGGGGGGATCGTTACGCATGGCCCGCCCCTTCTCAAGCACAGCCTGCGTGGCATTGGCCAATTGTCTGGCCGCTTCCTCGCGCAGTTCCTCACGCTCCTCCGGTGTCTTGTCCGCGTTCATCGCCTCAGCCATGCGAGCGGCGGCGCGGCCCAGATCGCGGGCGGCCTCCGGGGAATCTTCCAGCACGTCCTTTTGCAGCTCGGCCGTCTCACGGGCCAGGGCAGCCTGCTCCTGCTGATTGCCACCCTCGTGGTTGACCTGCTCCTGCCGCTTTTGCAGTTCGTCGGCCTTGCGGTACATATCGGCCAAGTCCTGCAGCTGCTCCTCTGACGTCTGCTGCTGGGCGTCCTGCTCCATGTTCTCGATATTCTGCTGAAGCAGTTTGATCGCCAGCTCAAGCGCCTGGGTGGCCATGGCCTGCTCGGACCGTGCATCCTGCGGGGGCGAGGCGGACAGTTTGACAAAAGCCTGGCGCATATTGTCCGCGGCGACCGCGACCTGATAGCCGGCAGGGGCGTTGACGTTCTCCACCGGCACACGTACGACCTCGGTGTCCACTGCGACGCCCTCCTGCGCGGCGGCATCCTGGCCCAGCGTCTGCTGACGCTCAAGCAACGCCTGAAGCTGAAATACGAGGTTTTCCGCAAACTCTGCCGAAGCCTGCTCCTGACCGGTCTGCGCAGCCAGATCGGCGAGCATCTCCTCCAGGCGCGCCTGATCTGCAACCGCCTGATCAAGCTGCTCGTTCTGAATATCCGCGGTCGCCTGCTGAGCCCACTCTTTCATCGCGTCGATGTCCCCCTGATCCAGCGCAGCTTGTTCGTTCCCCTCCTGCCGGGCCGTCTCGGCCATCGCCTCGGCTTCACGGGCCAGGTCGTTAACCGCATCCTCGATGGCTCGCTGTTCGGCCTCGGCGGCCACACGATCCCCCTGCCCCTGGCGGGCAAGCTCAGTCTGGTGGCGGTTCTGCGCCTGACGGCGACGGAGAGCCTCCGCCTTTGAGGCAAGCTCCATCTCCTGCTGGCGCTGGCGCAACCGGTCAAAAAGCTGGCCGAGACTTTGCAGCACGCGTTCCTGGCCGGCCAGTGCGGCACGCAGGCTCTCGTCCGCCTGTGCCGGATCGGAACCTGCCTGCCGCAGGGCCACAAGGATGGCCATGATCTCCTCGTCCGAGAGCTGCCGCAGTTGAGCCAGGGATTCGCGCACGAGTTCCATGTCCTCGCGGGAAGCGCCCAGCTCGGCCAACTCGGCCAGGACGGGCTCAATCCGGTCCGCCAGCCCGTTAACGCCTTCTCCGACCTGAATCTGTGACTGCTCAACTTCCTGCAGATCGGAACTCTGCGACTGCGCGGACATAAGGCCCACCATGATGGTCAGCGAAAAAAGGATAAGGGCATGCGTTTTCATGGCTTAGTTGGGTTGAGAATTAGGGTTGCTTTCGAGGTATGATTCCAGCTCGGACTTTGCTCCGGCTTGTTGCTCGCTGACGTTTTCGAGCGTGTTGATGTTGTCACGGATACGGCCCATCAGCTCGGCTATTTTTTCCTCCACGGTGACGACTTTGAACATCATCGGATCGCTCTGCGAGTGCTGCGGGCCGCCGGTCAGATCGCGGTTGTCCACCGCTTCCAGCCACCAGGTAACGGAGGAACCCGCCGGGGCATTAATCGCGATGGCGTCAGCCCCGACCGCACCTCCGCCCGGGACCAACAACAAGTCAAAAGCATTCGCCTCGCCCGAGAACGGCACGGCGTGTGTCTCAATGGGCGCGGCGGCGGCCTCTCCGGGCCGCTGGACCTGCCAACAGAGTTGAAGCGTCTCCAGCGCGTAATCCTCCCGGACAGCGCCGTTAAGCGTAGCCGTGCGGCCCTCTGCCACCGTGGCGCCTTCCGCAGGTGCTTTGGCAAGTGTGATCACCGGTGCCAGATCAAGCACCCACTTGATCGGGTAGCGCGTATCGTCCACCGACTGCACGCCGTTTTCCCCTGTCAGTGAAACCGACACGTAAGCAGTCTGCGGACTGATCTCCCGAGCCTGGCCGGAAAGCGCAATACCGTCGGTCTTCAGCGGAAACGATCCGGCTCCGGCGGCGGGGCTTTCTTCAACCTCGGCAGCACCACTGTTGGCCGCCATCGTTCCTTCGTCCGACGACGACGCGGGAGCGAGCGGGTCGCCGGGGATGAGGACGAGCCGGGCGGCACTGAGCGCGTCACTGGCATGGCCTTGCAGCGTAAGGCTGGAGCCCTCGATCATCTGGAGTTCGCTCGCGGGTAAGGCGTAGGCAGCGTGTCCGGTGTATGCCGGTGGGCTCACACGGATCTGCAACTCCTCCAGCACCGGAGCTTCCAGCACCTCAACCCGGAAGTCCGCGCTGCGGGCGTCACCGCCGAGCACCTGATACCCGAAGCTGTTCTGCGCGTTTTCAATGACCAGCTCAAAGCGCGTGGGATCGTCCGGCAGTGACCCGACGGTGAAGCTCTCCCGCGCGCCCGTATCGTCCTCCAGCACAAAAACCACCTGCCGGGGCACTTCGCCCCCGGTGGACACGGCCAGCGTCACGGCGTCGCCGCGCGGAGTCTTGAGGTCGCCGCTGGTTACCTCCAGCAGGGTCCGGTACAGCGGCGGATGGCTGGAGAGGAAATACCGTCCGATGAGCACGCCCGAACTCGCTGGGGCGATCACCGCCCAGCCAATAATCCCGAGGGCCAACACCCCTGCTCCGGCGGCGAGCAGGACGGCATTTTTCAGGACAACGGCCTCCTTCCAGGAAACCTCGTCCAGCGCGACCACCGCGCTCATGAGCAGGCGCTCCACCAGCGAACGTGGGGCGCGCCCGGCATCGACCTCGGGGGCCAACTGAAGGGACGAGATCAAGCGGCTCTCCAACTCCGGCGCGTAGGCCTGGAGCCGCAACGCCGCGCGGGTACGTGTGAGCCGCCCCCGCAGCGGCAGCCAGATAAAGCGGCGGATGAGCCAGGCGCACACACCGATATCGCAGACCAGCAGGGCGGCGCGGGCCGTCCAGTCAAAGTGCAGCCAGTAGTCCATCAGACAGCGCACGAGCACGGCGGCGAAGAGGTACAACAGCACCAGCCCGACCCCGCCCAACAGGGTCGCCAGTAACTCGCGGCGCACGAGCGCGTCCAGCACCGCCGCCACCCGCAGGAAGGCAGGGTACCGGGTCAGAAGTTGCGTGGAGGGGTTGTTGCTCATCACTTGAGGTTGTGCAGGCGGCGGATCACCCACTCTGCCGCTGGCAGGAGCAGGAGCAGGGCGTAAATGAACGGGTTGAAAGCAGGCTCATAGCTGCGTACCTCGCGGGTCCTCGGCAGCGTCTCCCCGATCAGGCCGGGCAGTTGCGCCAGGTCTTCCTCGCGCATGAGCTTACCGCTGTCGCGGGTGAGCTGGGCCAGCCCGCTGAGGTTAATCGTCGGGTCGCGCAGCTCAAGGTTGGCAACGTTGACGGTAAAGGTCACGGCGGCGTCCGGGTCCTCCTCCGTGCGTACAGAGTAACGCCCCGGCACTAGCGCGGGAATCTGCACCTCGAAAGTTCCCGGGCGACCGGGCTGAGACGTCAGCGTCAAGGGCCGCTCAATGGGCTCGGCCCCGGGCTGGCCCTCAGGCTCAATGGTCAGCGTACCTTTAACCTGCGGCTTTTCCAGCGGCTGGAAATCCGCGTCGAAAATCCGCCCAGCTACCAGGACATCCTCGCCCAGTGTGTAGGTGCTGCGCACGGTGTTGAGCTGGACCAGGTCGGAAGCCCCCGAGAGGCGCTCCAGTCCGAGGCGAAGAAAAACCTGTCCCCAGATTTTCAGGTAATACTTTTCCCCCACCCGGCTACGCCAGCGCCAGGTCTCATCGAAACCGAAATAGAACACCTGCCCACGCCCGACCGGCATCTGCACCAGCACCGGCTGGGGCCGCCCGTCGGTGCGTTTGGAGGGGTTCGGGTCCACCAGCAACACTTCGGCTGCGGGCTTGGCCGGGCCGGTCCTGGCCGTCCAGCGCACGCCGGGGAAGCTGCGCCAGATCGCCTCGCTCTCGGTTGAGCTGGGAACCAGTCGCAGCAGCGGCGAGCGCCTCCCCTGAGGGGTGAGCACGAGCGAAACCGGCTCGGGGTAACGCTGGGCCGGGTCGGCCACCGGGATGACCTGCACTGGCAGCAGGTCGGCCAAAATCGTGTGCCCGTAGCTGAAGGGGTCGTACTGGGGACCGGCGTGAAAAACAAGACCACCACCGGTCTGGCGAGCGAGCTTGTCGAGCGCCTCCATGTGCGCCGGGCTCAGGCGACCCGGATCGACATCGCCCAGCACCACAATGACGTACTGGAGCAGTTCCTCGGGCGTGGGCAGCTTGGCCAAAAAGCGCGAATCCTCGTGCGTGCCCAACGTGGCATCCCCGTCGAGCATGACCGCATCCACCTCGACGCGCCGGTCGCGCTTGAGCGTGTCCAACAGGTAGCGGAAGTCCCAGCGCGGCTCCTGCTCGATGAGCAGCACCTTGACGCGGCGGTCCAGCACCCGCAGGGCCAGCGTAGCGGTGTTGTTGACCTCGGTGGCCTCACCCGGCAGGGGCAGAGCCTCCGCCGTCAGGCTCAGTTCACCGGCCTCCTTGGGCACGTAGTTGAAAGTCACTTCGGTCGCGCCATCCGCCCCCAGGGTGACGTCCTGGCGCTCGATTTCCTCGTCCCCGTTTTTCAGGATGACCTGGGTACGCTTGCCCTGCAGCCCGACAGCGTTGAGGCGCACGTTGAGCACGGCCTCTTCGCGGGCATAGGCCAGGGTCGGCCCGGTAAAGGACTCGATACTGAGGTCCTGCTGAGCCTCCACCCCCGGGGCATACACGAACACTGGAAGCCCGCGCTGACGCAGGATCTCGGCAGCGGCGGGCAGGGGCGTTCCGGCGTTGTTACGCCCGTCCGAGATCAGCACGACGCTGGTCAACGGGCGGCCCACGGTCAGCCCGAGGGCGTCGCCGAGGCTGTCAGTCACGGCGGTGGCCGGTTTGCCACTGGGTAATTGTCGGAAAAACGCGGCGGCCTGCTCCGTGGTCAAAGTCGCCTCGGAGCCGCTGGTCAGCGGCAGCACCTCGTCGGTCGAACGTCCGAAGGGGGCCACGATGATGTCGGCCTTTTCGCTGATGCTCGGCCAAAGGTTGAGGGCAGGATTGGCGGCCACGGCCTCGACGAGCTCGCGGCGACTGGGGTCCTGCTCGGGCACCTGATCCCCAAAGGCGATCTTCACGCGCTCCTGGTCCTGCTCGTCAGGGCGGGCATCGCGGATGTCCATGCTCTCGCTGGCGTCGTCGAGCACGAGCACCATACCGCGTGCCGTGCTCTCCTCAGTCACGCGCACCACCGGCTCCATCAGGATAAACAGCAGCACGCCCACGGCGAGGATGCGCAGGATGGCCAGCAGCAGGCGTTTACCCGCGCCCAAGCTGCCCGGCCCTTTAAAATAAGTGCGCACAATGAGCACCGCCGCCACGGAAAAAATCAGCAGTGCCCAGCCGGGGTTAAGCCCCTCAAAGCCGGTCCACACCTCACCGCCGGAGGCCGGGTTGGCATCCGTCAGCAGGCTGATCCACGCGGGTATGTCTGCCAGGGCGTTCATGTTGGTCGGCTAAAGCGTTGGGCCAGGTAAAGTTCAACGGCTCCGAGCAGGAGGATGGCGTAGGCCAACAGGACCCACGGCTCGGGCAGCGCACGCAACCAGCGGGTCAGGGGACCCGCCTTTGGGCCGGTGGTGCCGCCGGAGCTAAGCGCGGCGTAGGCCCACTCGGGCACCTCCGCGTTCGGGGTCGGGCGCAGGTCGCTCTCGGCCGTGTCGGGGTTCACCCCAAAGGCACCCACCGGCGGCCCCGCTGGGTCGAGGTACACACGGTACGCGCCCGGCTCGCGGGTGGAGGCCTCATTGATGAGGGCACGGTTTTTCACCAACTCGACCTCACCGGCCAGTTGCGGCTCGTCAGGGTTGAGCGGACCAGCCACGTAAAAGGGCTGCCCGGCGTGCACCAGCGGCACGGTCAGACTCCAGCGCTCACCGGGGGCAACCTGCGGGGTGGCCTCGGACTGGAGCGACAGCCACTCCAGCGTGCGCTGCACCAGCGGCACGAACTGCGGCGAGAGCGGCAGGTCCGACCAACTGCCCTCCAGCGGCACGGTGGAAAAGAACACCCGTCCGGCCCCCACGCTCTGTGTGGCAAAGAGCGGGTCCCCGTCGGCCAGCGGGAGTACCGGGGATGCGTTGTCGCGCAGCGTGCCGCGCAGGTGATCCTGCACGATAAAGGCCTCCAGCGAACCGGCGGCACTGTCGTTCCAAAAGGCCGTGATCGGGCTGGTGTACGGAGGGGCCGTGGCATAAGTCGCCTCCGCCTCGACAAAGCTCAGGTCGGTCATCGGCAGCAAGTCCTCCAGCGGCGGACGCGTCAGGTAGGCGGTGCGCACGGCCTCGGCCGCCGGGGGCGTGATGAGCAGCCCCCCGCCATTGCGGACAAATTCCTTGAGCGCCAGCTCCTGCCCACGGCCCAACTCGGTCAACCCGGCCAGCATAACCACGGAGCCCGTTTGCAGATGGGCGGCATCCAGTTGGGAGGCCTGAAGAGTCGTCACCGCCACAGGGAAATCCCGCTCCTGCGCGACAGGCACAGGTACCGCCGCCGCTTCCAAAAAGAATCCCGGCGGCACGCCCCGACCGGGCGCGGACGCGCCCTGCACCAGCACAACGTTCAGGCGCGGACGCACCTGCAGGCCGATGGTGCGGCTGTCGTCCATGGCCAGCCCATCGCCGGGCAGGCGCGCGGTCAGGGTCTGCCAACCAGTCTTATCGAAGCGCAGCTTGGCCTGCACCACTGTACTCGCTCCCGGCCGCAAGGCGGGCACCCAGGCCTCGCCCACGGGGAAGTCCTTGCCGGTCTCGAAAATCAGGCGTGTGCGTTCGCTCGGCTGCGTGCCACCGTTGCGCACGCCCACACCCAGCGCCACCGACTGGCCCGCGACGGGACGGGCGGTGGAGCTTTCCAGCGAGACCAGACCGAGATTCGGCAGGTCACCGGTTTCGGAGGTGTCAATCACCTCCAGAGAAATATTACCCGCGGCGGCGACCTCGCCCAACTGCTCCAGCTTGGCCCGGTCCGCCCAGACGCCCTGCCGCCCATCGGTGATCACCACGATGCGGGCATTGCGCATACCCTTGAGCATCTCCAGACCCGCCTCCAGCGCGGGAGCCAGGTCCGACCCGGCGGGCATAGGCACGGCCCGCTCCAGCTCGCGGCGCACGGTGTCGAGCTCGCGCACTGGCGGCGATACCAACGGCACCGCTCGTCCAGCAAATAAAATCAGTCCGGCCGAGGAAGTCGGCGGCAATGTGTCCAGCACCTCCAGCGCCCGATCACGCGCCTGGTCGAAGCCCGAGCGCACACCGTTGCTGGTGCCCATGCTCCCGGAGCCATCCAGTAGGAGCAAGACCACCTGCGCCCCGTCACCGCCGCTGATTTGCCCGCCCCCGATAAAGGGCCGGGCGAACAGCAGCGCCACCAGGATGAACAGCAGGCAGCGCAGCAGTAAAAGGATGAGGTCGTTCAGGCGGCGCCGACGCTGGAGCCGCCGCACCACCGCCTGCAAAAACCGGTGCGCCGCCCACGCCACCACGGTCACCTTACGGTGCCTGATCAGGTGGATCAGAACAGGCAAGGCGACCGCCGCCAGGCCGAGGAGGTAGATGGGAGAGAGCAGGTGCATGGCGCTTAGCGGTTGATGCGCTGCCGGAACGCCAGGTACTCACCCAGCGTCTCGCCCAACGGTTTGGAAGTGTCCACCAGCACATAGTGCGCGTCGCAGGCCTCGCACTGCGTACGGATGCCCTTGCAGAAGCGCTGGACCTCCTCGCGGTAGGCCAGGGCAAACTCCTCAGGATGCGTGATCAGGGGCTCCTCGCCCTCCAAGCCCTCGAAGCGCACCTTGCCGGTAAAGGGCATGGTCAGCTCCGCCGGGTCCATCATGTGAAAAAGGATCACCTCGGTCTTCTGGTGCTGGAAGCGCGCCAGCGAGCGGAAGAACTCGTCCTCACCCTTGAGCAGGTCGCTGAGCACGATCACGATCGAGCGCGGCTTAATCTGCGGGGCCAGTCGGGTCAGGTCCGCCCCCAGTGACGAGTCACCGGCTGCCTCCAGCGGGGCAAGCGACTCCATCACCCAGGGCAGGCGCGCGGGTGTATCCGTTCTTGGATACAGAACCGGCTCCTCCCCGCCAATCGTTCCGACCGACACAGCGTCGCGCTGCTGCACAATGGTGTAGCTCAGGCAGGCCGCGATGATCTTGGCCGCGTGCAGCTTGCTCAGCCCGCCCGAGGCGTAGGCCATGGAGCCGCTGGCATCGAGCAGGATGTTCGCCATGTAGTTGGTGTCCTGCTCGTACTGCTTGATAAAGAGGCGGTCGCTGCGGCCAAGGATCTTCCAGTCCATGTGGCGCACGTCGTCACCGGGCGCGTACTCCCGGTGCTGGGCGAACTCGATGGCGAAGCCCTTGAGCGGGGAGCGGTGCTCGCCGACCTTGTAGCCCTCGACGATCTTACGCGCGATCAGGCCGAGCGCGCTGGCGCTCTTGACCGCATCCGGGTCGAGAAGATCGCGCTGGGGAGAGGACGGGGGCATGACTCAGGGGAAGAACCGCGCCTTAGCGGGAGAAATCCTGGTTCGGGGAAATGGTGGCGAGCAGTTCCTCAACCACCGCATCCGTGGTGATGCCCTCGCCCTGAGCCGCGAAGTTCGTGGCGATGCGGTGGCGCAAAATGGACGGAGCCACGGCTTTAATATCCTCGGCGTCCACATAGGGACGGCCACGCAGCAGGGCATGGGCGCGGGCGGCGGAGACCAGACTCAGGCTGGCGCGCGGACCAGCCCCGAAAGAGAGCCACTGGCGGGCGCACTCGGCGGCCCCCTCCTCGCGCGGACGGGTGGCCCGGGCGAGCGCCCCGGCGTAGCGCACGACCTGATCGGAGACCGGGATCGAGCGCACGATCTGCTGCGCGCGCAGGACGGACTCCACGTCGAGGACGGGCTCGGGCTTCTGCTTGAGCCCGTTCAGGCCGCGGCGCATGATCTCGACCTCATCCTCCGCCGTGGGGTAGCCCACGGAGATCAGGAACAGGAAGCGGTCAAGCTGCGCCTCGGGCAACGGGTAAGTGCCCTCCTGCTCCAGCGGATTCTGTGTGGCCAGGACGAAGAACGGGTCCGGCAGCTTACGGGTCTGCCCGCCGATGGTGACGGAGCGCTCCTGCATGGCCTCCAGCAGGGCGGCCTGGGTCTTCGGCGGGGTACGGTTGATCTCGTCGGCCAAAACGATGTTGGCGAAAAGCGGCCCCTCCAGAAAGCGGAAGGTACGCTCTCCGGTGGCCGGGTCCTGGTGGATCATCTCGGTGCCAGTGATGTCGCTGGGCATCAGGTCGGGGGTGAACTGTACCCGCTTGAACGACATCTGTAGCGTCTTGGCCAGGGTGGAGATCAAGAGTGTTTTGGCCAGGCCCGGCACCCCCACCAACAGCGCGTGCGAACGGGTGAAAATCGCGATCAGGATTTCCTCCACCACCTGTTCCTGACCGACAATCACCTTGCCAATTTCGGCGCGGATCGCGTCGCAGGCCTGCTGCACGCTTTCGACGGCCTCGGCCTCGGAGAACTGCGGACTCTCCCCGGTGGAAGCCTCGGTTTCCGTTTCGGGGGAAAGGCCGCTCTCGGCGGCATACGGCTCGGCCGCGGGGTCGGTTTTTTCTGGGGATTCCATATTAGCTTTTATTAAGGATTCTAGCGCGGACTGTAAAACTAAAGATCAAGTGTGGCTGACCACGGAGGACCGGGGCGAGAGCGATCACATACGGGCAACCGTCATGTCAGGCGGATGCGACGGATTTGGGGAATGCCGCTCTTGTCCGGAAAGATCACGCAGAAGATTTTCATGCTCGGCAGCAGGTACCACGAACTCATGGAAAACACTTGCGCGTTGCCGTTAATCTCGGTGGCAAACTTCACCCCATCGTTAAAGGGCTCTTTTTTGTTCTCGATCACAGGGACAATGCGCCGCGCGCCCGAGTCCACCGTGACCACCGTGGGGCCGAGTTTGACCATGACGGGATCCTTCATGAAGTTCATGATGTACACCGAACCGGTGGGAAAGGCATGGACAGAGTCGTCGATCAATCCGTAGCGATACATGCCATCATCCCCCTGTCCGCCCAGCAGCACGATGGTGTCGCTGGCGTTCTCCGGAAAGCGCACCACAAACAGCGGGGCCTTATTCTCACCCTTGGCCGGGGCTTTGTCATAAAAGGCTACCTCTCCGTTGGCCGGAATCTTGTAGCTGTCCGAGAAATGTGCAATGGACACGGGCACCTGCTCCACCCCCTCGGGACCAATGAATTCCAGTCTGCTCAGCCCCTTGATCTGGTTGAGCGCCACGAGGCGGAAGTCCGCAGCCTGCGCCAGCGAGGCCGCCAGCACACATAGGCAGAAAGCGGTAAGCGGGAATGGAAGGGGTGACTTCATGATAAGGAGAGGTTCGGGGTTATGCGAGTGGAACGGAACGAGGGAGCATCAGACTTCGTCTTCGCCTAGCCAGCGGAAGCTGACCACGCGGAAGCGGCGGCCAAAGGTTTCGTCGTTGGTGTCGGCCGCCGGAGTCTCCCAGGGCTGAACGGAGTTATCTACATAGTCAGGGCAACGCTGCACAACGGCCTCACACCAAGCCTTGGCGACAACCTGATCGCCGTTTCTGACGTCGCCGTAGGAACGAATGATAAAGGTATCCGAACGGGCCGAGAGCACGGGAGCCATCGGCTTGAGCAGGTCGGACTGCAAGAGGTAGCCGGGCATACCCTCGTTGCGATCTCCATGAAGGCTCTCCGCCGAGGCAAAACCCGCCGCATCGACGACGGTCTCGTCCATCGCGTTGGAGGCAAAGCGCTCAACCAGAGCGGACTCCATCGCCCCGTTCGCGGAAGAGGTGTTCAGTTCGGCCGCATCGATAGCGGCCTGAAGCGTGCCGGTTTTGTTGTAAGCGTCACGCGAGGAAATCTCCCGGTTGACAAACTGGCCCAGCGAAAGGAAGGGGCCGCGCGCCTTGACCTGGGCCACGAGCGTTTCGGCCAGGGTACGGATCTGCGCATCGGTCAGCTTGCGGAAGCCCTCCCACAGGGCCGAGCGGGCGTCCACGGCATTCCCCTGGCTCTCCGCCGCGGGACCACTCGGGAGCATAGTCGCCAACACCGGCACGTCGCCGCCTGTGTCTTC
>JAUTCS010000088.1 GCA_030673825.1 Verrucomicrobiota bacterium JB024
CTGCATCTGCATCTGGCAAAGGCCGTTGAGCGTGTACTCGATCGGGTCCTCCGCCGTGCGGATGCAGATTTCCGGCGAGTTGATCTCATTGATCGCGGAGTAAAGCGTCATCGACTTACCGTAGCCGGTCGGCCCGCAGTGCAGGATCATGCCGTAGGGCCGGGTGATGAGGTCCCGGTATACGGTGAGGTTTTCCGGCTCGAAGCCCAGGGCCGTCAGCGGCAAGGTCGATTTGCTCTTGTCGAGGATACGCATGACCGCGCCTTCCCCGTGGTTGAGCGGCGCGGTGGAAACGCGCAGGTCGATATTGATGGGCTTTTTGGTAAACTGCTGAAAGACGATACGACCGTCCTGCGGGAGGCGCTTTTCGGCGATGTCGAGGTTCGACATGACCTTGATACGGGCCAGCAGCGCCCCGGCCACCTTGGACGGGAGGGTCAGCTTTTCGGTGAGCACACCGTCCACGCGCACGCGCACGCGGCAGACCTTCTCCGAGGGCTCGATGTGAATGTCACTGCCGCCGGAGTAATAAGCGTCCTCGATGATGCGGTTGGCCAGCTGGATGATCGGGGCCGACTCTTCGGCATCGGCATCGTCGTCGAGTTCGGCCTCGTCCATGGAAAACTCCATGTCGAGCGCCTCGACCACGTCCCCGAAGCCTTCAGCCACACGGACCTCGGCCTTTTCCTCGGTCTTGAGCTGGTGGAGGATGTCGCGCTCAAGGGCGAGCAGCGCGTGCACCTTGCGCCGGGTAAGTTCCTGAACCTTGTTGCGGACGGTGAGGTCGAAAGGGTTGGCCAGGGCGATGACCATGTAGTTGCCGACCAGGCCGACGGGGAGAATCTTGTTCTCCTTGCAGAAGTCCTGCTCCAGCCGCTCGAAGGTGCGCTCGTCGCGGCGGAACTGGTGCGCATTGAAAGGGGTCAAACCGCAGGCCTTGCTCTTGGCCACCAAGAGCTGAAACTCGCTGATCTCAAAGTCCTTCATCAGGAGCTTCTCGACCTCTTCGCCGGAGAGCTCCTTGTCGGTGTTGATGATCTGGTCGGCCTGCTGGGGCGACAGACGGTTCAGCTCCTTGAGATTGTTGACAATCGAAGCCTGGATGCGGGCAAGAGCCATGGGGAAAAAACGGGGGTTATGCCGGAGGCGTTAGCAACTCGGGGTAAAGCAGACCCAGGTCCTCGGGCTTGCGGGCGGCACCGGCCAGCGCACGCTCCACACCGAGGCGCTCGAGCAGATGGCCGAGCTCCTCGTCGCAGTCGTGGAGCATGAGCTTGAGCAGTGCGGTCTGCTCAGCCCGGAGGTATTCCTTGAGCGTGAGCAGTGGCCCCTCAGGAGCCTCCACGCCCGTCCGGGCCAGGATAGCCGAAAGCTGGGAGCCGGTCACCGGCCCCTTTTTCGTCAGCGCGACAGCGCGGCGGATGACGTCGGCAAGCTCGCGGTAGTTACCCGGCCACTTGTATCCAAGCAGGCATGACAGCGCGTTACCGCTGATGAGCGAGCGTTCGGGCAAGCCCATCTTTTCCGCGTGGAGGGCGAGCAGGCGCTGCACGTACACGGCGAGGTCGCTCAGGCGCTCACGCAGGGGCGGCCAGACGCTGTGCTTTTCCTGCAAAAGGTCCTTGAGCTCCGGGTTGATACGCGGCGGCCCCTCGGCGAAAAGCGAGTCGTCCACCAGATGCACGAACTGGAAGCTCTCGGGTGCCTCGCGGAAAAGGTCCACCCACGCCTCCTGCCGGTCAAAGCTCGCATGGGCATAGCCGCAAACGCCGACCACGGTACTGCAGTCCGGGGAAGGCTCGCCGAGGGTCTGGCGCATGCGCGGCGAGATCTCCGCCGAGACGTTGACGAGGATGAGGCGATCCACCGGCTGCTTTTGCCAGCGGGAAATCTCGCGCAGCAAGAGCTCGAACTCCGACCCGCCGGGGGCCTGGATAAAGACGTGCGCCTGCTCGCGGGAGGACAGCCAGATGTCGTCGAGGAACATCTGCATGGCCACGGAAGCATCAGCCACATAGCGGCTGGCGGCGGGATAGCTGCGCACATAGCTGCGTCCCTCGTCGTCGGGGATGGCCTCGCTCTGGGCAGACTGGAGACTCTTCTGGCGGTGAAACTCCTCCTCGCCCAGCGGCTGGACGAAACGCTTCACGTGCTTGAGGAAATTCTCGATGTCGATCGGCTTTTCCAGCACCAGGGTGACGCTCATGTTGGCCACCTTGACCAGCTCGGGCGTGTTCATCAGCCCGGAGACGAGGATCACGGGCAGGTCCGGGTTGATCTGCCGAGCCTTCTGCAAAAAGTCCGCGCCGTCCATGACGGGCATCTTGTAGTCGGAGATGACGAGGTCGTACCCGCGCTCCTCCAGCGCACGGAGGGCAACCTCCGGCTTGGTGGCTGAATCGACGAGAAAGTTATGCTGCTCCAGCAGGGAGTGCAGCATTTTGGCGTAATTTTCTTCGTCGTCGAGTACGAGGATCTTTTGCGGCATAAACAGCCCGGTTGTCGCGGGTTAGGAAAATAACTTAGCGCCTTCGCCCCCCGTGGCAAGAGCCCAATGGTGTTAAAAAAGCATGAAAGCCTCGCCAATGCGCAGCAGGGCGCCCCGGGAGACCAGCGGCAGGTCCCGATCCGTCAGCGCCATCAGGTAATCGTCGGTAGTGTTCGACCAGGCCCACAGCGAGGCGCGCTCATAGCTCAGGCGCAGACGACCGCGGGGACAACCATGGCCTTTGAGCAGAGTGTCGAGCTGGAGCACCAGCCGGCTGGCCTGCAGCAACTGCATGCTTTCCAGCGAGGTCGTGCAGCAGCACTCCTCCCACTGGCTGGACTCGAAGTCGCGGATCCCGGCCCAGGCCACGCCCGGCAGCTCGCAGAGGCGGTCCAGCACCTCGGGCCGACGCACGTCCAGCAGGGAGTCCGAGGCAAGCACTTCGCGCCAGGGCACATCGTCAAAGTCTTCCCAGCCGGTAACGCCTTCCCAGGCTTGGTAATCGAACCCACTGGGGGTACTCGACAGGCTCAGGGCCCGTCCGGGCTCCCAGGCAAAAAGGTTCTGCAACGCCCCGGCCTCCAGGCTCTCGCCGCAGGTCTGGCAGGAGCGGACCAGTGTGCTCAGCAGCAGGCCGAGCTCAGCAGTGTCCACGGTACCCTCCGCCTCTTCGGCAGAGAGAAAGTCCTCCCCGAAAGTCACTTTGACCGTCGAACGGAGGGAAAAGCTGTCAGGGCTGGCGCTCATGGGGAAACGTTCGAAAGTTTAAATGTTTGAGGCTTTGAAAGTTGGGCGGTCAGGCATCGGCGGGGGCGACCATCGCGGTGACGGTAGCCACATCCACGTCCAGCGCCTGGGCGGTCAATTCCGCCTGCTCGCCACTGAGCAGATAAACGGCGTTGAGGTAATCCTTGCCACGCAACTGAAGCAGGTGCTTGAGATTGCGCACGCCCTGACGGGTATTACCCGTCTGCGAGCAGACCTCCTCAAATGTCTCCCGGGTGATGGTTCCGCCGCCCGAAGCTGACACGGCCGCCCGCACGAGGCGCTTGAGCTCAAGCACCCCGCCAAACCATTCCTTTTCGCGGAGAAAGGCCGAGGCGGTAATATCCAGCTCGGGCACCGAAGAGAGCCCCAGGCGCGCAACTTCGGAGCGGATCACCCGACGGGCGAACAACGGAATGTCCTCACGTATCTCCACCAGGGACGGGATACGCACCTCCGAAGTTCCCAGGAACATGTAAAGGTTGTCGTCGATTTTACCGCCGTCGTAGAGGGTGTCGATGTCCTCGTTGACAAAGAAGATGTAGCGCACGGGCAATTCGTAGGCCGAGAACGGGCCCTTCTTTTTCGAGGCGGCGTAAACGATCTCGGTCTGCTCGGGCTGAAGCAGGTCGGGACGCCCGAGCATGAGCGTAAGCCGGTTCGCCCCGGCCTCCTGCGCCTCCTGAAGCGTATGCAGGAGCGTCGCCTGGTCGAGCTGCTCGCGCTCGATCATCGCGAAGGCCTCTCCGCTCTCGGCGTCGAAGCGGCGGATATCCTCCAGCAGCGCGGGCAGATCGCTCCCGTCCTCGCCGATCATGACGAGGTTGGTCTTAAAACCGCGCAGGGCATGCAGCTTCTTGGCAAACTCCAGGCTGGCGGAAGCCCGGCAGGGATACGACTCGAAGGTGAAAGGCAGCCCGTGGTTAAAGTCCCCGGAGTCCGACTCGGCACCGCCGCCGGTGGGGGCCAGCCGCTCGCTGTCGGCCTGGGCGGACTCGATCAGCGCGGAGGTACGCTTGAGCAGGGAAAAGACGTTCAGGGGCTTGAGGAAAACCCCGCCCACCCCCTCACGGATGAGGTTGCGGATGGTGTCGTTGTCGAGGTAGCCGGACACCATGATGACCGGGATGGCAGGGTCCAGGCGCTTGATCTCGCGGATGAACTCCTCCCCGCTGAGCCCGGGCATCTTCTGGTCGGTCACGACCAAGTCGAAGCTGTCGTTGCGGAAGAGCTCGACGGCGGCCTCGGGGTCACGCTCGGAGACGACCTCGTAGTCGGCCTGCGCGTAGATATCCGTCAGCAGGTTGTTGAAGTCCGAATCGTCGTCGAGAATGAGTATCCGTTTACCCATGGTACTGATGTCTTTATATCAGGTCGGGCCAAGGCGGTTCAAGCCATTCCGGCCACCCTGAGACGGGTAATCGGCGGATGGGGCCGGACCTTTAGCCGTAACAGCTGCGCGGGTCAGGCTTCGGCCCCCTTGGTTTCGGACTTTTCACTGGTGGCACGCTCCAGGGCCTCCGCGATGGAAGCGATACTGGCCACGTACCAGATAATCTTACCCTCCAGTTGCTCGGCCCAGAACTGCTTGGCGGGCTCGCTCAGGTAGTAGCCGGTGGCGACCATGTAAAAATCCTCCACCCGGTCAAAGGGGATCGTGAACGTGGCCCAGCACAGGTCGGTGTTGACCCGCATTTCACGGAACTTCGCCAAGTCGTAGTTACCGAGGTCAATCAAGCTGACATCGTCCTGCTCCATCAGGCTGTCGATGAGCGCGGCCTCGTCCAGCGCCTTGAGGTCGAAGACGAGGATATTCATCAGGCTGGCCCCACGCAGGTCGCCGGCCTGGACGATCTCCAGCAGCTTTTCGTTGGCTGTTTCGAGGTCCTCGTTGGTGACGAGGCCACGTTCGAGCAAGGCGGCGCCGAGGAAGCGGTTGCTGCGCAGGACAAGCGGGCGCTGTTCAAGCATGATCGTGGAGCATAGACGGCCCGGACCAGCCGGGGCGATAAAAAAACAGAATCCTCTGCACGTGCCGAAGTAGAGTGTGCTCTGTTAACCTAATCAGTTTAAGGTGGGTGCTCTCCAACTGGCTTCTGTCTTCCGGTTTACGGCCTGACATCCACAGGTCGGGCTCGAGCTCCCAATATATGAGAAAAGGATAAGAGCAGACGTTAGGTTTCGTACACAGAAGAGGATTCTGCAAAAAACATACCCGAAGTACCGGGTATTTCAAATGGAAAAATGCATCTGTCGGGGCGAAAGAGCGTCACCGGGCCGCGGGCGCCTGCTCGGCAGGCAAGCCCGTGACCGGAAAACACAAAAACCGCCGACCAGACAGCCTTCTTAGCGAAGCGGCCCCCCAAAAAGGCCCTGATCCAGCGCGCCGTACTTCTGGGCGAGGAAGGCTTCGAGTTTTTTGGTCACGTCGGCGCCGTAGATGGCGGTCACGTCGGCCATCATCTGCTGACGCAGCTTGTCCAGCTCGACCTCGACCTCGGCCGGGAACTTGCGTCCCTGGAAGGTGCCTTCGCTCAGGTCCGCCACCCGCTGAGAGATGGGACGGACCTTTGTCAGAAGCTGGTTGAGACGCTGAGGCTCATTGTAATTGACCGCGAGGTAGCCGATCGTATCCACCACGGGCACCCGGTACTGGACATTCAGCTCCACCTTGGGCTCGCTCCACTCCTGCTCCTCGTATTCCCAGCGGGCACGGTGAGCGTCGATCACGCGCGGACCGGCCAGCAGGCCGGGCGCGAGCGCGATGTCCAGGGACAGAACAGCCCCGAGCAGGGCCAGATGCTTCAGAGAGTGCAGCATATAAGGGGGAATTACTGGTTTTTCTTTTTCTTGTCGTAGTACGCGTTGATGCGGTCGGAGACATCCTTGTAGCCGATGTCGTCCTGGTAGATTTCCTTGAGCTCCTCGATGGAGTTATCGTCGTCGCCGTTTTCGGCGTAGGCGATAGCCAAGTCGTAAATGATCTCCTTCTTCAGGTCGCTCATGCCGATGATGTCGGACTTGGCGGACTTGAGCTGCTCGATGGCCATGTCGCTCTTGCCTGTGGCATTGAGGGCGCGGCCAAGGTAAAGAATGGCGCGGGTGCGGACCTTCGGGTTACGGCGGGCCTGCTGGAACTGCTGAATGGCCTCGTCGTGCTGACCGTCCTCGTACAGGAGCTGGCCCAGGTCGAAACGCGCGGCGTAGTCGTTCGGGTACTTGTCGACGATTTCGCGGGCGTTCTTGAGACGGAAGTCGTGTTCCTCCTGGCGCAGGGCTTCGAGCTTCTGCTGGAGGGCGGCATCGTCCGGGCTGGCTTCGAGCGCTTCCTCGGTCTCGCCGATGCGCTTGCGCATGGACTGGACGGTGAGGTCGCTGGCCAGGCGCTCCAGCGTGGTGTCGCCACGACCGGTGGGACGCTCGCGGGCCTGCGTGAGGTATTCGAGTGCCTTCTCGAAGTCGCCCATGTTGCGGTAGGCGTTGATGATGTCCCGGTAAACATTCATGTTGTCGGGCTCTTTCTCCAGCTGCTTGAGGTTCTGAGCAACCAGCTTCTGGAGGGTCTCCTCGTCGTTGACGACGCGGGAGCGCTGCTCGAGCTCGACGGCCTCTTCTTCGTTGGCCAGTTTGTCGCGGAAGTCAGCCTTGTCGTCGTCCCATTTACCGCGCTTCATGGACTCGGCCACGGAGGCGCGCTTGACAAGGTCCTGGGCGGCTTCGTTGCCGGGCTGCTCGGAGAGCACTTCACCCGCCAGCAGGACGGCGTCCTGGGCGCGACCGGCCTCAATGAGGGCATTACCGAGGGCGAGCTTGTTATCGAGATTCTTGGAGTCGAGCTCCTTGACCGAGGCGTAGGCGTAAGCGGCGGTCTCCCACAGGCCGAGAGCCTCGGCGGCTTGGCCGAGCATGCGGTGGGCGCTGGTGTTGGAGGGGTCGGAATTGAGCATCTTCTCCGCCGTTTCCATGGCGGCCTTGGGGTCCTTCTTCAGCTGGGTGCTGGCCTTGATGGCGAAGGGGGCGCTGGTCACGCTGCCGAGCAGGCGGCTGAAGCCGCTGGTCTTGCCGCCAGCGGAGCGTTTCTGGGCGGTCCGGAGAATCTTGCGCACGTCCAGGCAACCGGGCTGGCGCTGGAGGATGTTGGTGCAAATGTCGATCGCATAGCCGGCGTTGCGGCCAATCGATTTCTGCGCGTTCTCTACCTGTTTACGAAGGCGGGGGTCCAGATCCTTCAGTTCGATTTCCTGATAAGTGCTTTCCGTGGTTTCCATAGGAGTAGGAATTGGGTAAGTTACTGCTTGCGGGGCGGGCGTCAATGCCCAAGGCGCATATACGGCCATCCGACGCGGTTTCCGGGAAAAAATCGCGGGCGCGCGGGGGAGTATGACCTTAATCTATCACTTCGAGGTCCTTTTTTGCGGCCTCGATCAGTAATTCCAGCCCCAGACGGCTCGCCTCGGGGTCGGCGGCCTCCACCAGCAGACGCAGCTTGGGTTCGGTACCGGAGTAGCGCACGAGCTGGCGTCCCTCCTGGCCGAGCTGCGCGTCGAGCTGCTGCATGGCCGTGGACAAGGCCGGGCACTCCTCCAGCGGGAGCTTCTGGGCCACGCGCAGGTTCCTGGTCACCTGCGGGAAAAGCGCGACCTCGCGCCGCAGTTCGGAGAGGGGCTTGCCCGTCTCCAGCATGACCGCGATCAGGCGGACGGCGGCCAACAGCCCGTCTCCGGAGACGGAAAAGTCGCGCTGAATGATGTGGCCGGAATTCTCGCCCCCGAGGTTGCAGCCTAGCGCCCGCATGCGCAGGAGCACGTTGCGGTCGCCCACGGCGACGCGCTCGACCTTGCCCCCGGCCTGAGCCAGGGTCTTGTCGAGGCCGAAGTTGCTCTGCACGGTGGCGACAAGGGTGTTGTGAGTGAGCGTGCCTTTGCGCAGGGCGGCCAAGGCGAGGATACCCAACAGTTGGTCCCCGTCCACGATCTCGCCCTGTTCGTCGCAGACGACCAGCCGGTCGCCGTCGCCGTCGTGGGCCAGGCCGAGGCGGGCCTTTTCGCGGCGGACGGTTTCGGCCAGCTTGGCAGGGTGTTCGCTCCCTACCCCGGCGTTGATGTTGGTGCCGTCGGGGGCGTTGCCCAAGGCGACGATCTCCGCCCCGAAATGCTCCAACACGGCGGGACTGGTCTCGGTCGTGGCGCCGTTGGCGGTGTCCAGAACGATCTTCCAGCCACGGATGCAGTGCTGGTGCAGCAGGGACTTTAAGGTGTTGGTGTACACGCCCTTGCCGTCGTAGGGGTAGCCGCACGTGTAGGTCGTGACCGGGTCCTCTTCGCAGACCTGTTCAGCGATAAAGCCCTCGATCTCGGCTTCGGCCTCCAAGGCGAATTTCAGCCCGCGGTTGTCGAAAAGCTTGATGCCGTTGTCAGAGGCGGGGTTGTGGGAAGCGGTGATGGCGATGCCGAGGTCGGCGTGGAGCTCCCGCACCACTTGGGAGACGGCGGGAGTCGGCACGACGCCGAGCAGCATGACGTGAACGCCGTTCGTGCACAGGCCGCCGCACAGGCCGCTTTCAATGTCCTCACCCGAAGCGCGGGTATCGCGCCCGATGACGACGGTAATGGGCTTGCTGGGGTTGTGCTTTTTCAGGAAGTGCGCCAGGGCGAAGCCACAGTGGTGGACAAAGACCTCGTTGAGCACAGGCCCTCCCCAAGTTCCTCGTATGCCGTCCGTCCCAAAGTAGCGCAATTTCATGCCAGATCCTCCTTGAATCGTGTTAACCATTGGCGGAACCCCCCTCCCGTTAGTTGTGCTTGTGCGTGCTGGATGCCGGCGCGGGGCGAATCCGCCCGCCCGGCGACCCATAGAGCGACCCCTGCGTTCATAGCCACGGTATCGGTCAGGCCGCCCGTGGCGCGGGCCTCGGCCAACTCTTCCAGTATCTGGCGGTTACGGGCGAGATCGCCGCCCTTCAGGTCCGCCATCGTGCAGGGTTTCAAATCGAATGTCTCGGGCAACCACTCCTCGCTGAGCCCGGCCAGCTCTCCGGCCCCGGCCACGACATTCGTGGAAGCGCAGGAAATCTCGTCGAGCACGCCGCCCTCGAAAGGCTGCCCGTGGACGACCAGAGCGCGGCGCGCGCCCAGTTCCCGGAAAGCCCCGGCCAGCGGTTCCACCCACTCACGGGAGAAAACCCCCATCACCTGATAGGGCGGACGGGCCGGGTTGATCATCGGGCCCAGGATGTTAAAGATGGTGCGTTTGCCCTGGGCACCGAGGGCCTTGCGCACCGGCATGATGTGGGCGAAGGCCGGGTGGAAGCTGGGGGCAAACAGGAAGGTAAAGTTGTGCTTCTCCAACAGGGCGCGCAGGGTGGCGTTGTCCGCCTCCAGGGGGAACCCGAGGTCCGCGATGAGGTCCGCGCTCCCGCACTTGGAGGTGACGGAGCGGTTGCCGTGCTTGACCACGGGCACCCCCAGACTGGCCACGAGCATGGCGGTCATGCTGGAAATGTTCGCGCTGCCGGACTTGTCCCCACCGGTGCCGACGATATCGACCGCCGACTCGGCGAGGGGACCCAGCTCCGGGTCACGGGCCAGCTCACGGAACACCCCGGCAAAGGCGGCCACGTCCTGCGCGCCCTCGCCTTTTTCGTGCAGTGCGAGCAGAAACGCCTGCCGCTCATCGAGCGTGCCTGCGCCTTCGGCCAGCAGCCGGGCGGCTGCCTTGGCCTGGTCGGCATCAAGGCTTTCGCCACGCGCAAGCCCGAGCGTTAATTCTGCGAGATAGCAGACCCCCATGGTATCAATTCCTTAGGATATATACGTAAGTGTCCACCCCAAATTTTGCTTTGCGCGAATCGCCGCCCCCTGCCATAGCCATGAAGCATGTTGCGCGCGGTGCCGTTATTTTTCCTGCTGACACTCCTCGGGGGCCTCCCCCTGCGGGCCCAAACCCCGGCAGGCAAATCGCCCCCCAGCCCAGCCACCGAGGGCGATGCCGTCCTGACTGCCGCGGACCAAAGCAGCCTCGTCGCCCCGATGACTGCCGATGGACTGAGCTACACCGACGGGCTCATCCTGGGGGTGGTCGAAGGTGTCAGCGAATATTTACCCATTTCCTCCACCGGGCACCTCATCCTGACCAATCGCCTCCTCGGGCTGGACGCCCCCACCCCTCTCCTCGACGACGAGGGCCAGTTCATCCCCGGCAAGAAAATGGACCCCGAAACCGGCGAACCTACCCCCTTTACCCTGGAGGAGGCCGCCAACGCCTATACCATCATCATTCAGGGCGGCGCCATCATCGCGGTGGTCATCCTCTACTGGGGCCGCCTGTGGGGCATCGTGCTTGGGATTTTCGGTAAAAACCCCAAGGGTCTACTGCTCCTGCGTAACCTCATGGCCGGGTTTCTGCCCGCCGCCGTCCTCGGGCTGCTGCTGGACGACTTCATCGAGCAAGTGCTCTTCGGGGTGTGGCCGGTGGTCGTGGCGCTCGTCGCCGGGGCCTTTCTCATGCTCGCGGTCGAACGCTGGCGCAAGCGCAAGCACGCCCCCAACGCGCCCGAATCCGGCCCCGACCTGCATGAGCTTTCCGTCAAGCAGAGCCTGCTTATCGGCCTGCTCCAGTGCGTGGCCATGTGGCCGGGCACGAGCCGCTCGATGATGACCATCGTGGGCGGCTACGTCGTGGGGCTCTCCCCCGCCCGCGCCGCAGAGTTCAGCTTCCTGCTCGGGCTGGTCACGCTCTCCGCCGCCTCCGGGTACAAGGCCCTCAGCCTCGGCCCCCAAATGCTTGCCGCCCTCGACCTAGGCCCTGTGCTCTTCGGGATCGCCGTGGCTACCGTCGCTGCCGCCCTCGCCGTCAAGTGGCTCGTCGCCTACCTCACCCGTCACGGGCTCGCGCTCTTTGCCTGGTACCGGCTTGCCCTGGCCGCCGCCGTCGCCGCGCTCGTGTTGCTGGGATGAGGGGATATTTTACCGGGAAGACCGGGAAGCTTTGAAAGAAAGGCCGGAATAGAGCCTTAAGAAATATTGTGTCCACAGATTCCACCGATGCACACAGATTTTTCGGGCCGATCTGTGGAATCTATGGATAAATATAAAGCCATCCACGGTTACGACTTTATTGAAACCACTTTAGCCGATACTCCCGTTCTTCCCGGCCTTCCTGTTAAATAATCAGCCTTACCCGGCCCCCCTACTCCACTTCGGCGGTGCGGTTGACCTCGTAGATCCAGGTGGGATCGTTGAGGTAGAGACGACCGAAACTGGGCGAGGTGCCGTTTTCGAGGCGGAAAAGCGACTCCAGCAGCAGGGGGGCATCGATGGGCTTGTCGAGTTCGAAGCGCACGTAGTTCCATCCCTTCCAGGTAATGGGGCGACCCGGGAAGGAAATCCGGCGGCCCGTGCGATCCATCAGGACAATAAAAGGCATCTGGCCCGAGCCGTCGCCGTAAACCCACATCCCCAGGGCCACGGGGCGACCCTCAATCGTGCGGAAGGCGTCGTTGGTAGGCTTGACGCCGACCGCGCCTCCGGCCTGCTTGAACTGGTAGAGCAACTCCATCCCGCCGGAGCGGATGGCGGGGAGCCCCTCCTGTGGAGCGCCCGCGCTCAGGGCGAGCGTCGCCCCCTCGGAGGCGGTGGCCTGAAAGTCGTTCAACTGCCCCTCGCCGACCACGTCGTTGAAATTCGCCACGGAAAGAAACTGGGTGATGGGCGACTCGGCCAGGACGATTCTACGAGCATTCAATCCCTCTCCCAGGGTGTCGAGCAGGACGACCTGCATGGCGTAAGGGACGGGCTCGTCACTGGCCAGCGGGATCTGGTAGTCCATCGTGCGCTGGCCCCGTGGCATGGACACATCGAATTTGAGCGGCTTGACCGGATCGGTCGTGATCAGGCGCAACTCGGCCTTGGCATTGAAGCCCTCGCCGGTGGGATTCTCGAAACTCAGGACGAGTGCCCCGCCCACGTCGGGCGAGAGGTTGATGCCGATGGGATTCATGGCGGAAACCGTGACCCACTGGTTGTAGCCGTTGGCGCCGATCTGGACGGCGACGGGCTCCGACGGGCGGCCCATATCCATCTCCTGCTCCACGGTGTAGCTTTGGCCGGGCTTGAGCGCCTGCATCTTCGTGCCGTTATCGAGCGAGAGAAGAACGGGCTGGTCGAGCACGTTGCTGAAGGTCACTGCCAGCGGCACTGCGGCAGGCCCCTTGACCTGAAGCGTCGGCGGCACCCGCGAGGCGGCTGCTGCAATCTGGAGCATGGCGTTGGGGGCGTTGGGAACGAGAAAAACCGGCGAGCGGCTCAGTGGCATGAAAACGGCGTCGTTGGACATCTGGGCCTCGGCGAGAGCCTGCCCGTCGCTGCCATAAATCAGAAATCCCGTTCGCGTGGCGGGGACGGCCACGGCGCCATCCGGCCCCTCCGTCCACCCGGCGATGAGGATGTCCTGCCCTTTCTGAAAGAGCAGGACGTGGTCGGTCAGCTCACCCACGGCCAGACGCTTGTTGAACTTGAAGCCGGGTAAAAACTTGTCGATCGCCTCGGCCACGACGAGCTCGGGAGCTTGCGCAGTGGCAGTCTGTTGCGCGAAGGCGTTGAGCGAGGGCAGGAGCAGCAAAAGGCAGAGAATGAAGAGTCTGGGCATGTCGTTTATTAAGCTATCAGCACAAACCGTGGTTTTCCACGAATCGGGCGAGTGTGGAGCAATCGAAGGCGTTTGTCCAGCCACGGCACGCGAGCCTATCCCCCACCCCGAAGATAATACGCCGCGAGGGCTGGAACGCCTCCTGCTGGGCAGTGTCGTAAATAGCGTTGTCATCAAGGTATAAACCCGCTCAGAATCCCTCTGCCATGATCGATCTTATTAAAAAAGGAATGCTCGCAGCCGTCGGCGCTGCCGTCGTCACCAAAGAACAGGCCCAGGGCCTCCTGAACGAATTCGTCGAAAAGGGAAAAATCACCGCGGGCGAAGCCCAGGAGATGGCCACCAAGATCGCCGATTCGGGCAAGGCCGAGTTCGAGAAAGCCAAGAAGGAACTTAGCGGCCGCATCGACGAGCTGCTCCAGGGCGGCGTCGTCGCCACCCGGGCGGAGATCGAAGCCCTCGAAAAACGCGTGGCCGCGCTGGAAAAAGCCGCCAAGAAGGCTGACTAATCCCGCCCGCACGTGTCGATCAATCCCCTCGATCTCTTCAGCAACGCCGTCCGCGCCAAGGAAATCGTCACCGTGCTCGTCCGGCACGGGTTCGGCGACCTGCTCGAACAGCTTGGCATGCCCCGGGGCTGGGTCCGGCGACTCATCCCCGAGGACGCCCAGCACCTGAACCTGTGGCAGCGTATCCGCGTCGTGCTGGAGGACCTGGGGCCGACCTTCGTCAAGTTCGGCCAGATCCTCAGCACCCGGCCCGATGTGCTGCCCGAGCCGCTCATCGCCGAGCTCAAGCTCCTGCGCTCGAAGGTCAAGGCCGTGCCCTTCGAGCAAATGCGGCCCGTCCTGCTGACCGAGTTGGGAACCGAGCCGGAGACACACTTTACCGCCTTCGACGAGACGCCCGTAGCCTGCGGGTCTATCGGCCAGGTTTACCGCGCCACCCTCCGCAAAAACGGCGAGACCGTCGCGGTCAAGCTCCAGCGCCCGAACCTGAAAAAGCCGATCAAGGCGGACATCGAGATCATCGGCTGGCTGGCCCGCCTGCTCCACGAAAAGGTCGAGGAACTGCGTCCCTACGACCTGCCGGACATCGTGTCCGAGACCGGCAAGGGCATGATGCAGGAGCTGGACTTCACCATCGAGTGCCGCAACGCCCAGTTTTTCAACGCGCTCAACCCCGACAAGGAACACGTCTTCGCTCCGCGCGTGTACGACGAGTTCACGACGGAGCAGCTGAGCGTGTGCGAATGGGTCGAGGGCGTCCCGCCGGGCGACCCGTCCATCACCCCCGAGGAGGGCAAGGAGCTCGCCCGCATCGGGGGCCAGAGCGTTTTCCAGCAAATCGTGATCAGCGGCTTTTTCCACGCCGACCCGCACGGGGGGAACATCCTCATCACCCCGGACCGGCGGTTGTGCTTCATCGACTGGGGGCTGGCCGGGCAGCTGACCCGCCCGATGCGCTACTTTCTGGCCGACCTGTTCGCGGCCATCTCCTCCTCCGACCCGGAAAAGGTCGTGCGCGTGCTCAACATCATGGCCGTGGGCAAGGACCGGCTCGACGAGACCAAGCTGGAAAAGGAAATCGGCTTCGTCCTGCGCAAGTACCAGAGCAAGTTCGGCAAGAGCGAGCCGGTGGGCGAGATCGTGCTGGAGCTGCTCTACGTCTTCGGGGTCAACGGGATCACGCTGGCCCGCGACTACTCCCTGCTGGCCAAGGCCATCGTCTCCATCGAGGAGTCCGGCATCGAGCTGGACCCGAGCTTCGACATCCGCACGATCGCCCGCCCCTACCTCAAGAAGCTCGCCTACGAGCGCTGGAACCCGATCAACCTGCTCAAGCAGAACTGGTGGGGCCTGCAAGGGCACTTCGCCCGCCTGCGCGAGCTCCCCGGCGAGATCCAACGCTTTTTCCGCAAGCTCGAGGACGGCGACATCTCGATCAAGCTCAAGCACGAAGGCTTCGAGGCACTGATCAGCTCTTTCGACTCCGGTATCAACCGCCTGTCATTCTCGCTCATCATCGCGGCCCTGCTCATCGGTTCGTCGTTCATCATTTCAGGTACGATTCAGGCCGGTAACATCACCGGCGGTCTGCTCGTGCACATAGCGACCCTGGGCTTTGTCGGCGCGGGCGTCCTCGGCGCATGGCTGCTCTTCGATATCATCCGCCACGGGCGGCACAAGAAGAAGTAGCGGGTGCGGCGGAGGCCAAACTACACCTACTGCCACCGAGGAACTCCGATACGTAGCTGCACTCGATATTTCGTTGATCGCGGTATCCCCACCGTAACCCCGTTGGGGTTTTGATCTGCGGTTTGATATCTGACTCCCTATCAGGTTGTACGCGCGGAAGTCACCCCTCTCACCCGACGGACTTGCTGCCTTCGAGCAGGGCTTGCAGTTCGGGCGATTGCCGGACCCACTCCTGGCATTCGCGCAGGTGGGTGACCATTTGCAGCGGCGTCCCCGGCGAACGGCTCTGCACCGCGATGCCCTCCGGCAGGAAACGCAGAGTCCAGTCGCGGTTCGCGATCAGGATCGTCAATGTCGAGCAATCGTCGGGGTAATCCAGCTCGACGCCATCGGGCTCCTCTTCTTCCACCGTGTCGATGAGGTCCTCAATGCGGTACGCGGCCTCCAGCGTGATGCGAACCTCGTCGAAGTGCCGGAAGAGAATCCCTTGCAGGCCCGGATCGCTCACCGCTTCGGGATTTTTGATATTTCCGAGCTGATAGGTGATCACGTACGCCTGCCGGTCCTCCTCGTCGTGGGCGTAGGTGATGGCGAGGTCGAAGTCCTTGGTCGAGATGAGCGCGCTCGCCCCCTCGCAGGCGAAGGTCAGCTCCTTGCGTTTGTAGCCAAAGTTTTTCTTCAACTGGTCCCGGAGCGCGTTGGCTTCTTCCGCGAGGTCGCCCTCGGCGATGCGGGCCACAAACTCCCGCGTCCGCTCACTGACCGAATCGGGCACGCGGTGGACGCTCTTGCGGAACCCGCTCAGGTCCCGCACCCGCCCGCCGACGCGCCCCCACAGGTCAATGCTCCGGATTTTCATGGCGCGTACGTTACAAAGCTCCGCCTGCGGGGCAACCCTGTTTCCGTTTGCTCGTGCAAGCCGGACTGCACCTCAGCTCACTCCCAGCCCATGAGCGGGCGGAGGACTTCGGTGACCATGCCCGCCCCGGCGTCGCGGCCGTGTCCGGCGGCGACGGCGTACACGCTGCGGGCAGAGAAGCCCTGTTCGCGCCCGTCGGGGAAGGCCAGCCGCGCCAGCCGGAAGTACCCCAGCGCCAAGTCGAGCGCGCGGGTGGCCAGGCGGGCGTTCCCGGCGATCTCGGCGGCCAGCCCGAGCAGGATCGGGTTGTGCTGGCGGGGCATGCCGTCCTCGAACCAGAAGGGCAGGTCCACGCGCTTGCCCACCCCGGCGGGGCGCTTTTGGCGGAACAGCGAGGCATCCACCGCGAGGGTTTCGATCCAGTACGGGAAGCCATCCTCGACGGCATGCAGCACGGCCCGGTCAAAGCGGGTGCAACCGGTCAGGTTACGGTACTGGCGAATGGCCGCGGCCAGCGCCCCGGCCTCGGGGTCTGCCAGCTCGGGCAGGAGAATCTCGATCAGGCGCTCGGCGGCGTAGAGAAAACTTTGGTCTTCGCGCAGTTGCCAGAGGGTGAGGAGCGCACCGACCGCCCCGGCGGCGAGGAAGGCTTCGGCCCGTGCCACCGGGCAATCTCCCCCTGGCACGTCCGCCAGGAGACTCCGGGTCTGGCTCAGCGCCGCCGTCACTTGAAAGACCGGCCCGGACGGCGAGAGGGCAAGCGGAAGGGATTTGCCGGATAGAATGGCGTCGGCCCAGTGGCAGCCGTGCAGTGAGGCCACCTCCAGGTAGCGCGGCCCGCCGCCCATACGGAAGGCCAGCAGGGCCAGATTGACCCCGTGAAAGTGCGCCGGGAGGTTGAGCCCGCCGGGGGCAGCACCGAGCTCGCCCGTCCCCAGCAGTACGGAGCGAAAGAGCCCCGTCTCGTCGTCGAACCAAGCGGTCGCTTGTTCCGTCGGGGTAAAAAGATGCTCCGCCGCGTCGAGAAACTGCGCGGCGGTCACGGTGTCGCGCGGGTCGAGCCGCCACAGCGCCCCGAGGAAGCGCTCGAAGTGCGCCATCCCACGGTCCACCTCCATCCGCCGCCAGTAGCCGTGCTGCCACCGGCCCTGTTGGCGACAGTGACGGGCCACGTTGTCGCGGACTTCCCGCGCCCAGCTTGGCAGGGGGTGCGTCGGCTTGAGCGCGAGCACCGGCATCCACCCGCTCAGATACAGCGTCTGGTCCCACGAGCCCGTGGGCGGAGTCCCGGCGTAGATTTCGCGGCAGTGCAGCGCCCAGCGCTCCACCTCGTCCCGAAACGCCACGACGGCCGCCGGAACGGAGGGGCTTTTGGGCAGGCGATAGTGGTGCATGGAGAGCGTCGGGGAAAACAGGCAGGCATTAAATAGAGAAAATCACCCCGCCTGCGCCAGAGGAAAAAGCCCATCCGCGCAGACATTTTATCCCCGCGCCCTACCCCGGCCCAAGGCTCCCTGCTCCCGGCACGCCCGAGCCTCACAAAGAGTAGGTCACTTTGCTGCCTTCGACGGCGATTTTATTCCGGGCCTTGAGGTCCTCCAAGAGCGTATCGATCTCCTCGTCGCTAAGCTTTTTTTTGAAAATGCTGTTAATCGTCGTGCGCAGGGTCCGGACAACACGCGGCCTGGACGTGCCCATCGATCCTAAACGGTCGATCACGGCCTTAAGCCGATCCGTCGGGACAACACTCGTATCTCCCGAGAGAAAAGGAATCTCCGCAACGGACTCCGAACGTCGCGCCCATATCCGGTGGTCCTTCAGGTGCCGGATGAGCGGATCAAAACCCGTATCCCGCGAGACAATGTGAAAAAAGGCGTCGGAATCTTCCATCGCCAGCCGACCGATGTAATAAGCGATGTGGAAATCGAGCGCGTTTTTGCCACTGCCGGAGATCGTGAGATATTCCGCTCGTTCGCCCATCGGCTGGAGCGCCGCAGCCAGCAAAAGAGGAACCTTGGCCTGATTGGCTCCGACAAACACCATGACCCGAACATGCGGTAGATTCAGGGACCGGACGTCATCCGGCTGCACATTTTCGAAATCAATGAGTACGTAGTTCGTCTTCATCTCATCCATTTTATCATTTCAGGCGAAACCGTACCATTGATTAGGCGACCGAGCCCCTGTGTCCACCACCACTCGAACCTGGCCGTTAGATATGGCGCGAGTCGGCCTCGTCCTTTTGGGCGTAGCCGCTGTCCTGGCGGTTATGGTTGACCTTGTTCTTCTTGGCGTAGGCGTCGTACACGTCTTGGGCGCTCATCCCGAGCACCTGTGCGAGCGAGACGAGGAAGTGGAACAGATCCACGACCTCGACACGCGCGTTCTGCTCGTCGAACTTCTGATACTTGGCCCACCACTTCCACGGGACCGAGTCGATGAGCTCGGCGGTTTCCTGCTGGAGGGCGCGGGTGTAGTTGAGCACCCACTCGGCCTTGCCCTTCTCGTCGAGGGCGCCGGTGTCCACGCCGATGCGCTTGTTGAGTTCGTCCTGGAGCCGGAAAATTTCCTCGAGTTTATCCATCCCCCACCCATAGCGGCTGAGCCCTTCCCGGCAAGCGCATTTCCTGCCGATTCGCACTCGCCCCGTCCGGCGGGTAAAAATTGGCTTGAGCTTGAGCGGGAATTATACAGCGTGACATTTCGAGGTAAACATAGGCCCGGTCCGCACCGGCGCCCCCTGCAGCGGCAAACAGATTGCCCTCCCTCGACGTTCGTCCCCGGTGCCGACGTACCTATTACCCGCCGGGACATTCAAGAATCCAAGCTAACCATGCCTTCATACGAAACCCCTTCGAAACGGGAAGTCCCCGGTGACGAAGCCAACTACCAACCCGGAACCAACGCCAAAGCCCAAGTCCCCGAAGAACCGGTTGTCGAAAACACGCCCGAGACCGAGGACGCCGAAGAGCGCAAGGCCATCACCTGGAGCGACTTGGCCGAAGAAAAGGAAAAGTCCGACGCCGATATCCTCGCTCCCCTGCTTGAGTCCGGTCCCCGCGCCCCCTGCCTGATCACGCCCGACGGCTCCGCTCCCCAAAGCTCCGTCCGTCGCATCACTCCCAGTGAAGAGCCCGGCAATGTCAGCCTGCGCGCCCGCGCCAAGGCCCCCCGCTCCAAGGACAAGGACGGCGACGGCGCCCAGCCCGGCGAAATCGAACCCGGCTCCTTTACCGAGTCTCTCAGCGGCCGCGCCGCCAACGGCTATCCCGGCCAGGAAGAGCGCTCCGAGCGCCGCCCCCGCCGCCGTCGCGAGGAAGAAGAGAACCGTGACGAGGATAACCAGGGCGAAGACGACGTGACGGAAGCCGCTTCCGCTCCGGCCAAGGAACGTTTTTACGCCAAGGACGAGGATGAGGACGAAGACGTCCCCATGAACCTCTCCGAGGACGACGACAGCTCCGCCGAAGCCTCCTCCAGCGAGGACGGGGACGAGAACGGCCCGCGCAAGCGCCGCCGCCGTCGCCGCCGCTCCGGTCGCAAGTCCGACGGCGAAAGCGGTGAAGATTCCGATAACTCGGACGAGTCCGGCGACACTGAAGAGCGTGCCGAACGCCCCCAGCGTCGGGAACGCCGTGAGCGCTCCTCCGAGGGTCGCGAACGTGGTGAGCGCGGTGAACGCCGTGAACGCTCCGGCAACCGCGAGCGCGGCGAACGCTCTTCCGGTAACCGTGAGCGTGGAAACCGCGGTGAACGCGGTCCGCGTTCCGACCGTGGCCCCCGCCCCGAGCGCGGCGAGCGTCAGGAACGCCCTGCCGCCAAGACCGCGGAACCGGCCAAGAAGTCCGGTGGCCTTTTCGGCAAGCTCAAGTCCGCGATTGGTTCCATTTTCGGTGCCGCTCCCGAAGCGACCCCGGCCAAGGCCGAGTCCGAGAAATCTTCCGACGAGCGCGGAAACCGCCGACAGGGCAACCGTCAGGGCGGCGATCGTCGCCGTCAGGGAGGCCAGGGCAATCGTTCCCGCGATGGTGGTAACCGCCAGCCTCGCGGCGAGGGCGGTAACCGTGGTGAAGGCGGCTCCGGTAACGGTCAGCGTCGTCGCCGTCGTCGCCGTTCCGGTGGGGGTGGCCGTCGCGAAGGCGGCGGTGAAAACCGCTCCAACGACTAACCGGTCGCGCCCCTATGGACGTCGTCCGCATCAGGGGTGGCCAGCGCCTCGCCGGTACCGTTGAAATCGGTGGGGCGAAGAACGCCTGCCTGCCCATTTTCGCCGCGTGCCTGCTCACCGCAGAGCCCGTTACGATCCGCAATGTCCCCGACCTGAGCGACCTGCGCTTCATGGCGGAGATCCTGGAGCGGCTCGGGGCCACGGTCGAGCGGCTCGACGCGCACACCTGGCGCATCACTGCCGCGCAGGTGGCCACCCGCGCCCCCTATGACCTGGTGCGCAAGATGCGCGCCTCGGTTTGCCTGATGGGTCCGATGGTCGCCCGCATGAAGCGGGCCGAGGTGTCGCTGCCCGGCGGCTGCGTGATCGGCCCGCGCCCGATCGACCTTCACCTGAAGGGCCTTTCCAAGCTCAACTGCGGTGTCAAGATCGACGCCGGGTACGTCAAGCTCGACGGCACGCAGATGCGCGGGGGCGAGGTCTTCCTCGGCGGTCGCCACGGCAGCACCGTCACCGGCACGGCCAACATCCTCATGGCCGCCGTGCTTACACCCGGCAAGACCCGCATCGACAGCGCCGCCTGCGAACCTGAGGTCGTTGACCTGTGCCGTCTGCTCAACCAGATGGGCGCGAAGATCACCGGCGTCGGTAGCCACGCGCTGCACATCGAGGGCGTGGACGCGCTTCACGGCACCGACTACAGCGTCCTTTCCGACCGAATTGAGGCGGGCACCTACCTGCTCGCCGGGGCCATCACCCACAGCGACATCACCGTCAAGGGCGCGCAGGCCGAGTACCTGGCCGCGTTCCTGGACAAACTTTCCGAGGCCGGGCTCGTCTTCGACGTGCTCGACGCCGACACCATCCGCGTGCGCGGCGACAAGTCCGACCTGCGTCCGGTGGACGTCATCACCCTGCCCCACCCGGGCTTCCCGACGGACCTCCAGGCCCAGACCTGCGCGCTGTTGGCGCTCATCCCGGGCCTGAGCATCGTGACCGAGCGTGTTTACCCGAACCGCTTCATGCATGTGCCCGAACTGGGCCGCATGGGCGCGGACATCTCCATCGAGGGCCCCAGCGCCGTGATCAAGGGCGGGGCTCCGCTCTCGGGCGCACCCGTCATGGCGAGCGATCTGCGCGCCAGCGCCGCGCTCATCCTCGCGGGCCTGGCCGCCGCCGGGGAAACCTGGGTCCAGCGCATTTACCACCTCGACCGCGGCTACGAGAAGTTCGACGAAAAGCTCGCCGCCCTCGGTGCGGATGTGGTGCGCCTCAGCGATACCGAGATGCCCAAGGATCTCGCCGTCGAGATGTAGACAACGCCGCCCGGGTAAGTCCGATTTTTAAAGATTGGCCCGCGAAGCCACGCGAAGGGACAGGAAGACGAGTGGCCGTCCTTGCGCTTTGGGTGAGTGCGTGTAGTCTTCTCCCATTACGTTCCCCTCTCTCTCATGAAACGCATCGCTGTCCACCACCGCACGCAGTACGACTTTCCCCAACCGGTCCGCCTCGGCCCGCACACGCTGCTCATCCGGCCCCGCGCCGGGCACGATGTGCGTATCGAGAGCAGTACGCTCGTCATCGACCCGCTTCCGTTGCAAATTCTCTGGCAACGCGACCTCTACGGCAATTCCCTCGCCCGCGTGACCTTTGACCAGGCCGATGTCATACAGCTGAGTGTGACCAGCGAGCTGACCATCCAGCAGTTCGAGGAGGAGGACCCGGCGTTGCGCATCACCGACGCCGCCGAGTGGTGGCCCTTTCACTATGGCTCACTGGAACGGCTCGATCTGGTGCCCTTTCAGACTCCGTCCTACCCCCACGACCAGCCGCAGATCGGCCAATGGCTGGAGCGTATCATGGCGGAGCAGTCCGAGTGGCGCACCTCCGACCTGCTCGCCCGTCTGGCCTCTGAGACGGCCACGCACTTCACCTACGCCATGCGCGAGGAGGAAGGTGTGCAGTCGCCTGCGCAAACCTTGGGGTACCGGGGCGGCTCGTGCCGCGACTACGCCACGCTCTTTATCGAGTCCTGCCGCTACCTTGGGCTGGCGGCCCGCTTCGTCAGCGGCTACCTGCACGCCCCGGACCTGGCCTTCGCGGCGGGCTCGACCCATGCCTGGTCGGAGGTTTACCTCCCCGGTCTGGGCTGGCGCGGCTTCGACAACACCAGCGGCCGCCTGACCGGCCCCGACCACATCGCCACCGCCATCGCCCGACACCCGGAAATGGTCCCGCCCGTCTCGGGCAATTTCTCCGGCCCCGCCGGTATCGCCAGCACCCTGACCGTCACGGTCAATGTCAACGAGCTGGCCTAAAAGAGCCCCAGCAGAAGGGAGGGAAACAACCCCTAAATAACCCCGGTTATTGAGCCTCTCCCCTAAAGTAAAGTCATCCATACCCCTACATCCTATAAGTAAAAATAATAACGCTTTTCACTCATGCAAAACGGATAAATAACAGAATCCTCTTTTTTCAAAAAATTTTGACGTTCTTTTCATCCAGCATAGCATCAAAAACGCTACTCCTGATCATAAAACTAATTAATTAGACAACAAGCTATGCTAAAAAAGATTACAGTCCTGCTGCTCGCCAGCAGTTTCGCTCTGACGGCGGCCCAGGCCTCTCTCAGTCTCACCGTTCAGGGGTTCACCGCCAACAGCATCACCTTCAAGCTGGAGGGGGATCTCAGCGGTTCGACACCGAACAGCTTCATTCATCAACTTTACATCCAGCCGGAGCCAAACACCTGGATTCTGTCGGGTGGTGGCATGACGGCCTCGGACAGTCCGCTGTCTGACGTCGCGCTGGATGCAAGCGACCAGGGGATCCTTAACGGCGGGACATTGCCGTATCTTTGCCTCAATTTCGAACGCACCCTGACAACCTCCCCCACACCGGACAGCGGCACGGGAACCTTCGTCACCTTTACCAGCGAATCGACGGTCTTCGATACCAGCTATACCGGGGACCTGACCCTCGGCTGGGGCTATAACGGCGAATCCAGCACCCCCTTTGGGACGATCCAGTCCTCGACGGCCGTGCCCGAGCCCTCCACCTACGCGGGTCTCGGCGGTATCCTCATCCTGGGAGTGATTCTGGCCACCCGCCGCTTCAAGCGATCCACGATCCGCTAAACACCCACAGATATTTTCTTCCACAAGCACCTGGGCGGATCGCCCGGGTGCTTTTTTTCGCCCCATCGGAACCAATGCGGGAGCGATCCCAGCCGCGTCAAAGCAACTCTCACAAGGACACACGCTTTTGCCTTGGCGAGCGCACCAAAATGGGTGAATCTTTGTACATGTCCGACGCGAACAAAGGCACCGACTACCTCCAGCACGTCCTGGAGGCCCCGGAGACCGCCCAGGAAAAAGCCCTGCGGCCGCTGTCGTTCGCCGACTTTAACGGACAGGGCAAGACCATTGAGCGGCTGGAGGTCATGGTCGGGGCCGCCCGCAGCCGTGGCGAGGCGCGCAACCACATCCTCCTGCACGGCCCCCCCGGCCTCGGCAAGACCACCCTCGCCCTTATCCTCGGCAGCGAAATGGGCTCAAAGGTGCGCCAGACCTCCGGCCCCGTCGTGGAAAAGCCCGGCGACCTCGCCGGCTTGCTCACCGGCCTGGAGGAGGGGGACATCCTCTTTATCGACGAGATCCACCGCATCCCCAAGACGGTCGAGGAGTACCTCTACTCCGCCATGGAGGACTTCCGGATCGACATCATGATCGACCAGGGGCCCAACGCCCGCAGCGTCCGCCTGAGCATCCCGCGCTTCACGCTGGTGGGGGCGACCACCCGCACCGGCCTGCTGACCGCGCCCCTGCGCAGCCGCTTCACCCTGCAAACGCGCCTGTCCTACTACCCTGTCGAAACGATGGAGAAGATTGTCCGCCGCACCTGTGGCCTGCTCGGCGTCGAAGCGGACCCGAGCGGCATCTCCGAGGTGGCCCGCCGCGCCCGCGGCACCCCGCGTATTGCCAACAATTTGATCAACTTCGTGCGCGACTACGCCCAGCAGCGTTCCGACGGCAAGATCACCAAAAAGGTCGCCGAGGCCGCCTTGGAACTACTGGAGATCGACACCTACGGCCTCGACGAGATGGACAAGCGCATCCTGCGCCTGATGGCCGAAAACTACAAGGGCGGCCCCGTCGGCCTGGGCACGATCGCTGTCGCCGTCGGCGAGGAGGAGCACACGCTGGAGGAAGTCCACGAGCCCTACCTCATCCAGGAGGGCTATCTCGCCCGCACCCCGCAGGGCCGCGTTCTTACTCCCAAAGCCTGGCAGACCATCGGCCTCGACCCGCTCAAGGGCGACAACGGCCAGCAGGCACTGCTGTAGGGCATTGCGACGGGAGCCCATACTTCCGTCATGGCGGCTTTACACACTCGCGTTAGGCGAAGCCGATTCGCCTCGACAGTCAGCGCCCAGGCCGATTAAACTACCTCTCAGGTACTCCTATTGGGGACCCCCTTTACGCTTGGGAGATAAAAGTATGAGCCCGGTCCAGAAAGTCTTTACGAAGATACTTCCCAAGAAGTGGGCACATCATATGGAAGAAGACTCCCGCCGTTGGATGGTGCAATGTGCGTGCGGGCATGAACGTTCCGTCTGGGAGCTGGGAGGCATCCGCTGGAAGGCCAGAGGAACCCCGCGACGCTATGCGAAGTGCCCGGCCTGTCACAAGAGCAGCTGGCACAAAGTGTACAAGCGGCACGACCCAATCTGAGCGGGCAAAACCGTGGAGTCCCTTCCACGCTGCAAGAAACGCCGCCCTAATACTCCCGATTACTGTCGTTATTAACCGGCATAAACCGTTCGTCTCCTCTTTTAATGGCACGGGAGCTGGGACATGGTAGGGTCGAATGAATGTCCTTTTGGTCTATCCGGAGTTCCCGGCCACGTTTTGGAGCTTTAAGCACGCGCTGAAGTTCGTCGGCAAGAAGTCGTCGTTTCCCCCGCTGGGGCTGCTGACGGTAGCCGCCATGCTGCCCGAAGACTGGAACCTCAAGCTCGTGGACCTGAACGTCCACCGCCTGCACAGCAAGGACGTGGAGGCCGCCGACGCCGTTATGATCAGCGCCATGACCGTGCAGCAGGAGTCCACCGCGCACGTGATCAAGCTGGCCAAGAGCCTGGGCAAGACCGTCATCGCGGGCGGGCCGCTCTTTACCTGCGAGCCGGACAAGTACCCTGAGGTGGACCACCTCATCCTCAACGAGGCCGAGCTGACTCTGCCGCCGTTCCTGGCCGACTTCGCTGCCGGGTGCGCCAAGCGCGTGTACGCCGAAGAGAGCCGCTACCCGGAAATGACCGCCACCCCCGTCCCCCGCTGGGACCTCGTGCGGGTCAAGGACTACGCCTCGCTCAGCATCCAGTTCTCTCGCGGGTGTCCGTTTAACTGCGACTTTTGCAATGTGACCGCCCTGCTCGGCCACCGCCCGCGCCTCAAGCCCGTCCCCCAGATCCTCGCGGAGCTGAACGCCATTTACGCCTCCGGCTGGCGCGGTTCGGTCTTTTTCGTGGATGACAACTTCATCGGCAACAAGCGCGTGCTCAAGCGCGAGCTGCTGCCCGCCCTCATCGACTGGCAGCAGGACAAGACCGGCATCCCTTTCTACACCGAGGCCTCCATCAACCTGGCCGACGACGAGGAACTGATGAACCAGATGGCCCGCGCCGGGTTTGACACGGTCTTCATCGGGCTGGAAACGCCCTCCGAGCAGGGCCTGGCCGACTGCAACAAAAAGCAGAACGTGGGCCGCGATCTCGTCGCCTGCGTGCACAAGATCCAGCGCCACGGGCTCCAGGTCCAGGGCGGGTTCATCGTGGGCTTCGACTCGGACAACGAGAGCATTTTCCAGCGCCAGATCGACTTCATCCAGCACAGCGGGATCGTCATGGCCATGGTCGGCATCCTCCAGGCCCCCGTCGGCACCGCCCTCTACGAGCGCATGAAGGAAGAAGGCCGTCTGCTGGGCAACTCCCTGGGCAACAACACCAAGGCCGTGAGCAACTTCGTCACCCGGATGAACCCGGATAAGCTGCGCGAGGGCTACAAGAACCTCTTCAAGGGCCTCTACCTGCCCAAGCCCTACTACAAGCGGGTGAAAACCCTCCTGCGCAACTACAAGGCGCCCGTCATCACCGAACCGCTCAACTACGTCAAGGTCCGGGCCTTCCTGCGCTCGTGCGTGCGTCTCGGCCTGCTCGGACGTGAGCGCTTCCAGTACTGGAAGCTGCTGCTGTGGGTCATGCTGCGCCGCCGCGCCCTCCTGCCCCTGGCGATCAACCTCGCCATCGTCGGCCACCACTTCCGCAAGGTGTACGAGCAGGACGCCGCCATCGGCTGAGGGGGAGATTTAACCACAGAGGGCACAAAGGACACAGAGGTTTTTTAAGGGATAAACCGCGTTCCATTTTCGCGGCTGATGCGTTTTTTTGTGGTTCTTCTTTCCATAAAAAACCTTAGCTCGATAGCCGGTCTGGATGCGTCGCGGTGCGACGGTTGATCGTTAGCCGTGGGTTTCAACCCACGGTTTGACGGGTAAAAAACGAGGCATGACGTCGCGGTGCGACGTTTCTCCGGAGAGCGGGTGACGAAAACCTGCGCCCGTCTGAGGCGTCAAAAAAATCCCCCGTCGCAAGACAATCTCAATTTGCGGTGAAAACCGCTTGCGCGTCATGAACGGAATTTATACAGCGTTAAGGTTTGTTCATGAACGCTAAATACCCAAAAACACTCCTTAAAGTTCTCACCCTGGCAGCTCTGGCCCTCCTACCCCACTGGGCAGGTGCCGCCGAAGCGCCCGCCGCGACGCCGGACAGCGGAGACACCGCCTGGATGCTAACCGCGACCGTCCTGGTCCTCTTTATGACCCTGCCCGGGTTGGCGCTCTTTTACTCGGGGCTGGTCCAGCGCAAGAACAGCCTCTCGGTGCTCATGCACTGCTTCAGCATCGCCTGCGTGGCCTCCGTGCTGTGGGTGACGGTTCTGTACTCGCTCTCCTTCGCCCCCGGTAACGCCTGGGTCGGTGACCTTTCCCGGCTGGGCCTGCGCGGGATCGGGATGGACAACCTCAGCGGCGACTTTCCCGAAACGGTATTTGTGATGTTCCAGATGACCTTTGCCATCATCACGCCGGGGCTGATCGTGGGCGCCTTTGTCGAGCGCATGAAGTTCGGCGCCGTCATGCTCTTTACCATGCTGTGGCTGGTGGTCGTGTACGCGCCGGTGACGCACTGGGTCTGGGGCGGCGGCTGGCTCCAGCAGATGGGCGTGATCGACCTGGCCGGGGGGATTGTCGTCCACGCCACGGCGGGTACCTCCGCCCTCATCCTGGCCATCATGGTCGGCCCCCGCGTCGGCTTCCCCAAGGCCTTGCACCCGCCGCACCACCCGGGCACGGTCATGGTCGGCGCCGCCATGCTCTGGGTCGGCTGGTTCGGCTTCAATGCCGGCAGCCAGCTCGCCGCCAACGGGGCCGCCGGGATGACCATGCTCGTCACCCATATCTCCGCCGCCGTGGGCAGCCTGACCTGGATGGTCATCGAGTGGAAAACCAAGGGCAAGCCCGGCCTCGTCGGCATCGTGACCGGGATGGTCGCCGGGCTGGCCACCATCACCCCGGCCTCCGGCAATGTCGGCCCGCTGGGTGCCGTCATCATCGGGGCGGCGGCTGGTGCTGTCTGCTTTTTCATGTGCGGTATTGTCAAGGAGCGCTTCCGCATCGACGACAGCCTGGACGTCTTCGCCGTGCACGGCGTCGGCGGGATTCTCGGGACGGTCCTGGTCGCGTTTCTGGGGACCGAGCTCTTCTGTGGCCAGGGTGTCGGCGACATGCTCGGCCAGCTCAAGGTCCAGCTCATCGCGCTGGGCGCAGTAGTAGCCTGGAGCGCCGTGGCCACCATTCTAATCGGCGTCATCTGCAAGGTCGTAACCGGCCTGCGGGCTTCGGACGAAGACATGCAGGTCGGCCTGGACATGGCCGAGCACGGCGAATCCGCCTACCACTTGGAATAGCGCCGTCTTTCGACCGTAGAAAAAGACTTGGTTTTAACAGGAAGGCCGGGAAGCGCGGAAACGACGCTTCCCGGCCTTTTTTCAGGACTTTCCGGCCTTTCAGCTTCATGAACCTCCCCGCCCGCGGCGCCGATCCGCAGACCGCGTTTCCACGCTTGACTCCCCGGGGGTTTCGGACAGACTTCCCCGCTTTTCATCGGGCTTCCCGAGCGGTTTGCCAGCCGTCCCACGCGCCATGAATTTGAAGGATACGCTCAATCTCCCCCGGACCCAATTCCCCATGAGGGGCAACCTCGTGCAACGGGAACCGGAACGCCTCACCCACTGGGAAAACCTGGACCTTTACGCGAAGATTCAGGCCAAGAACGCCGACGGCCCCCTCTTCCTCCTGCACGACGGCCCGCCCTTCACCAACGGCGACGTCCACATCGGCACCGCGCTCAATAAGATCCTGAAGGACTTCATCTTACGCTACAAGTCCATGCGCGGCTACCGCACGCCCTACCTGCCCGGTTGGGACTGCCACGGCCTGCCCATCGAGCACAAGGTCAGCCGCGAACTGCGCGCCGCCAAGAAGGACCTCACCCCCGCCCAACTGCGCGAGGAGTGCGCCGCCTTTTCCGAAAAGTACATCGGCGTCCAGCGCGGGCAGTTCAAGCGCCTCGGCGTCCTCGCCGACTGGGAACGCGAGTACAAGACCAAGAACCCCGCCTACGAGGCCGAAATCCTCAAGACTTTCGCCACTTTCGTCGAAAAAGGCCTCGTTTACCGCAGCAAGAAGCCCGTTTACTGGTCCATCCCCTGCGAGACCGCCCTGGCCGAAGCCGAAATCGAGTACCACGACCACGTCAGCCCCTCGATCTGGGTAAAGTTCCGCGTCAGCGAGCCCCAGAAGTTCGGCCTGCCCGAAGACAGCTTTTTCGTCATCTGGACGACCACCCCATGGACCCTCCCGGCGAACCTCGCCGTGGCCGTCCACCCGGACCTCCAGTACACCCAGGTCGCCCACCAGGGCGAAACCTACGTCGTCGCCCTCCCGCTGGCCGAGCAGTTCATCGCCGACTGCGCGCTCGAAGGCGCCACCACCAAGGGTCAGCACCTCGGCAAGGACTTCGACGGCGCCGAAACGCGTCACCCCTTCATCGACCGGGCCTCGCCCGTCGTGCTCGCCGACTACGTCACGACCGAAGCCGGCACCGGCTGCGTCCACACCGCCCCCGGCCACGGTCTGGAGGACTATCTCTCCGGCCTCAAGTACGGCCTGGAAATTTACTGCCCGCTGGACGACAAGGGCTGCTACGTCGATGACGGGCAGGTGCCCGAAAACCTCGTCGGCGTCAGCGTGCTGGAGCAGAACGGCAAGTGCCCGGCCAACGACGCCGTGCTCGCCATTATCGGCGACAACGGCACCCTCCTCCAGTGCAAGCGCTTCGAACACCAGTACCCGCATTGCTGGCGCTCGAAGACCCCCGTGGTTTTCCGTGCGATGGACCAGTGGTTCGTCAGCCTCGACCACAACGGCCTGCGCCAACAAGTGCTCGACGCCATCGACGGGGTGCAGTTCATCCCCGAGCGCGGCGAGAACCGCATCCGCGGCGCCGTTGAGACGCGCCCGGACTGGTGCATCAGCCGCCAGCGTTCCTGGGGCGTGCCCATCCCCGCCTTTTACACCGAGGACGGCGACGCCCTCCTCGACGCCGAGGTCATCCGCGCTCTCGCCGCCAAGGTCGCCCTGCACGGGACGAACATCTGGTTCGAACAGGAGCCCGAGCAACTGCTCGAAGGCATCGAGCTGCCCGCCGCCTTTGCCGGGAAAACCCTGAAAAAGGGCACCGACACGCTCGACGTGTGGATCGACTCGGGCTGCTCGCACCTGGCCGTGCTCAAGCACGCCCCCGACCTTAAGTGGCCCGCCGACCTCTACCTCGAAGGCTCCGACCAGCACCGCGGCTGGTTCCAGTCCTCCCTGTGGACGGGCATGATCGCCGCCGGGGAGCCCCCGTACAAGAAGATCATCACCCACGGCTTTATCGTGGACGGCAAGGGCGAGAAGATTTCCAAGTCCAAGGGCGCGATGAGCTCCGACGGCTGGGTGGAGAAGTACGGCGCGGACATCATGCGCCTGTGGGTCTGCTCGCAGGACTACCGCGGCGACATCCGCCTCTCCGACGGCCACTTCAAGCTCGTCACCAACACCTACCGCTCGATCCGCAACACGCTGTACTTCCAGCTGGGCAACCTGAGCGACTTCGACCCGGCGAACGACTCCGTCCCCGACGGCGAGCTCGACCCGCTCGACCAGTGGGCGCTCAAGCAGACCGCCGACCTCGTGGCCGCGTGCACCGAAGCCTTCGAACTGGCGGAGTTTCACCGCGTTTATCAGTTGATCGACCGCTTCTGCGGGGTTACACTTTCCCGCATCTACCACGACATCCTCAAGGACCGTCTCTACACCTTCGGGCGTGACTGGAAGGAGCGCCGCTCCTCGCAGACCGCGATTCATCAGATCTTCACGACTCTCACGCGTCTGCTGGCTCCGATCCTGACCTTTACCTGCGACGAGGCCCTCTCCTACGCTGCCACCGACGGCGACTTCGCCGACGACAGCGTCCACCTGCAGGGCTGGCCCGTGATCGACTCCGGCCTCTACGACGATGCCGTCGCCACCGACATCGAGCAGATCCTCGAGTTCCGCAACCGCGTGAACGAAAAGCTCGAAGGCCTGCGCGAACAGAAAGTCATCGGCAAGTCCCTCGACGCCCGCGTCCTCATCCGTGGGACCGAGTCGGACGCACTCTTTACCCTGCTCCAGCGTTATCAGCCCCAGCTGGCGGAACTTTTCATCGTCTCGGAGGTCAGCCTGGATGCTGCCGCCGACGGTGAGCTGACCCTCGATGCCGAGCACGCCGACGGCGTGCGCTGCCCCCGCAGCTGGCGCTGGGTACCCGAACTGGTCTCCGCGGGCGAATACGGTGAAGTCTCACCGCGCGACCGCGATGCCCTCCTCTCACAACCACTCACCTAATCTCGTATACGGACATGCCTGCCAAAAAAACCACTCAGAAAAAGACGGTAAAGAAAACTGCGGACAAGAAACCCGCAGACAAGGCGGCCCCCAAGAGCGCGCAAAAAAAGCCCGCCCCGGCTAAGCGTAAACCCGCCCCCGTCAAAAAATCTTCCAAGCCAGCAACTGGCACAAAAAAAGCAAAGTCTGCGCCCACAATGAAAAAGGCCGATAACAAGCCCGCCGAAACCGCCAAGGCGGAAGTGATGGATTCCAAGACAAAGGAAATGGTTCTCAATGCGCGCAAGCGCACCGTGACCCCCGCGCTCTTCAAGCAGCGCAAGGGCAAGAACACCCCGGTCGTCTTCACCATGGAGGACGTCGAGGAGATGCTCAAGAACCGCAAGGGCGGCGACGAGGGCGAGGCCTCCACCGCCTCCAAGGCCCAGGCCAAGAAGAAGGCCGAGCCCGTCATCGAGAACGTCAAGGTCGAGCCCCGTAACCACGGCGCCGCCTCCCTCAGCGACATCCTCGGCTTTAACCCGGCCGAAAAGGCCGCCAGCCAGACCGAGGACAAGGTCCCGCCGAAGTTCCTCAAGTACTACAAGGCCCTGCTCGAACTGCGCGACCACGTCAACGACGGGCTCCAGCTCCACACCGCTGACACGCTCAAGCGCTCCAACAAGGAAGACTCCGGCGACCTCTCCGGCTACGGCCAGCACATGGCCGACGCCGGTACCGACACCTTTGACCGCGACTTCGCGCTCAGCCTCGTCTCCAGCGAACAGGAAGCCCTTTACGAGATCGAAGAAGCCATCCAGCGTATCTTCAACGGTAGCTACGGCATGTGCGAGATCACCGGCGAGCCCATCGCCAAGGATCGTCTCATGGCCGTGCCTTTCACCCGCTACTCCCTCGAAGGCCAGCGGGAACTCGAAAAGCAGCGCCGCAACAAGATCCAGCGCGTCGGGGTCCTCTCTGAAGACAGCGACGACGCCATGAGCTTCTCGGACGACAGCGACGACAACTAGGCCGGGCTGCATGAATGCCGCCCGCCTGCACCCCTACCGGCTGCTGCTTGTGGTCGCCCTGCTGGTGCTGGTCTTCGACCAGCTGACCAAGCTTATCATCGTCGAGTGGCTCCCGGTGGGCACGTATTTCGTCGGCTCATCCCTGCCGCCCGTAAAGGTGATCCCGGGGTTCTTTTACCTCGTGCACATCACCAACAAGGGCGCGGCTTGGGGCATGTTCGAGGGCTACACGCTGGTCCTCGGCCTCTTCGGCCTCATCGCGTTGTATATGATTTTCCACTACCGCTCGGCCCTCGGGCTGAAGCGTCCACTCATGCAGATCGCCTTCGGGCTGCTCGTGGGCGGTATCATCGGCAACATGATCGACCGCTTTGCCTACGGGCACGTCGTGGATTTTCTCGACTTCCATTTCGGCACCTACCGCTATCCGTCCTTCAACATCGCCGACTGCGGCATCACCGTCGGTGTCGTCCTCTACATCCTCGCCACCCTGCTGGAGGGACGCAGCACCCGCAAGACCGCCTGAGCGTTCAGGCGGCAGGCTGCCCCGGCTGGCGCGTGGTGCGAACGGGGATGGAGGATTCATTGCCGGCGAAGAGGCGCGAAGGAGTCCGATGCCCACCTCCACACCTCCGCGCCGGACTGCGGGCCGTTTCGCAGAGCGTTTATTTAACCACGGATAACAGCGAATGGCGATAGCGGTTCAAGTAAGCAGTAATGAGCCACGACTACAATTAAGCCGCACAAGGAGAGTTCTGTTCATCTGCGCTATCCGTGACATCCGTGGTTAAAACGATTGCCGCAAACGCGAAGCGGTATACTCCCCCGCCCCCCGCGCCGCAAAAAAGGCCGTCCCACTCAGGACGGCCTTTTGCGTAAAGGGAGAGTCGTATTCGCTGCGGCGGACCGATCAGCTGGTCAGCTGCTTGATGATTTCAATAATCGGCAGGAACAGAGCGATAACGATCGTACCGACGACGAGCGCGAGGAACACGATCATGATCGGCTCGATGATGGACGTGATACTGCTCACGGCGTTGTCCACGTCTTCGTCGTAGTTGTCCGCGATACGGTTAAGCATTTCGGGCAGCTCGCCGGTTTCCTCACCCACGTCGATCATACTGGTGACCATGGTCGGGAACACGCGCTGCTGCTCGAGCGGAGCGGCCAGCGGCTCACCGTCGCGCACGCGGTCATGGACGCGGTCCAGGGCGGCGCTGAGGATGGAGTTGCCGATAATATCGCGGGTGATCTGGAGGGCCTGGAGGATCGGCACCCCGGAGGACAGGAGCGTCCCAAAGGTACGGGTAAAGCGGGAAACGGCAGCCTTGCTGGCTAGGTCCCCGATTTTCGGCGTATGCAGGGCGAGCCAGTCCTTGGCTTTGCTGCCGGGGCCAGAGCTGGCCAGCAGGCGGAAGCCGACGATAACCGCGATAATCACGCCTACCATGACAATGGCGCCCACAAAGCTTTTCGGGGTGATAGCGTTACTGATGTTGATGACCCACTGAGTCAGCAAGGGCAGTTGAGCCCCACCGAGCATGTCGGAGAAAATCTTCTGGAAGCGCGGAACGATGAAGATCAGCAGCAGGGCGACGATGACCACGGCCACGCACACGACCACGATCGGGTACACCATGGCGGACTTGACCTTTTTCTTCGTCTTGAGGTTCTTTTCCATGAACCGGGCCAGACGGGAGAGCACGACGTCGAGCACGCCCCCGGCCTCACCGGCGCGGATCATGTTCACGTAGATGGGCTCAAAAACCTTCGGATGCTGGGCCAGACCGTCGGAAAGGTTGTTACCGGAGCGCACGTTGTCGGCGATCTGGGAGAGGATCTCGCGGAAGCGCGGGTTCTTCTCCTGGCGGATCATGACCTCGAGGCTGCGCAGCAGCGGCAGACCGGCCTGAAGCAGCGTGGCCAGCTGGCGGGTAAAAATCGTCAGCCCTTCTTCGTTGATGGGCTTGCCGAAGGAAATGCCACCGGCCTTTTTCGGCTTGGCAGCGCCTCCGCGGGCGGGAGCGCCCTTACGGGCCGGAGCACCGGCGGCGGCGGCCGTGAGCTTGCTCACCATCAGGCCGCTTGCGCTCAGCTTGCTATTGGCCTCATCCTCGCTGTTGGCTACGATCTTGCCGGTCTTTTGCTTACCGGAGGCGTCAATTGCGGTGTAGGTAAATTTGGGCATGGGATAGGAGATTCTGTTGCGGTGGAACGAGCGAAGATTCAGATAAAAAGCCATTTACGGGATGAAAACAAGCTCCCTTTTAGGTCGGGAGCCGCTCATCCGGGGATAAAAGGCCTAGGTGTATTTTAACACTTCCTCGATCGTGGTTGCACCATCGAAGATGTTACGCAGGCCGTCGTCGCGCAGGGTGCGCATGCCCTGTTCGAGCGCCTTTTGCCGGATGACCAGCGTCGGGGCCTTGTTGGTGATGAGCTCGCGAATCTGGTCGGAGACGGCGAGCATCTCAAAGAGGCCCTGGCGGCCACGGTAGCCGGTCTGGCTGCACTCAGGGCAACCGCGACCATAGTAGAAGTGCTTGTCGGCGATGTCGAGCGGGTCGGCTCCGAGCACGTCGATCAGCTCCTGGTCCGGCTCGTAGGCGGTCCGACAGGTCGGGCAGATGCGGCGTACGAGGCGCTGGGCGAGGATGCCTTCGACCGAGGCAGAGATCAGGAACGGCTCCAGGCCCATATCGATCATACGGGTGATGGCCCCGGCAGCGTCGTTGGTGTGGAGCGTGCTGAGCACCACGTGCCCCGTCAGCGAGGCCTGCACGGCGATCTGCGCGGTCTCAAGGTCGCGGATCTCACCGACCATGATCTTGTCCGGGTCTTGACGCAGGAAGGAGCGCAGGGCCGCGGCGAAGGTCAGCCCCACCGTGTGGTTGATCGCCACCTGCATGATGCCGTCGATCTCGTACTCGACCGGGTCTTCGGCTGTGAGGATCTTGATCTCGGTCTTGTTGACCTCGCGCAGGGCGGAGTAAAGGGTCGTGGTCTTGCCCGAGCCGGTCGGCCCGGTGACGATAAAGATGCCATTCGGGCGGGCCACCAGGTCACGAATGTGCTCCAGCACGTCCTCGGGCATGGAGAGCTGCTCCAGGTCGAGGTTGACCACGGACTTGTCGAGCACGCGGAGCACCACACTCTCGCCGAACTGCGTGGGCAGCGTAGACACGCGAAGGTCCACCGGACGGCCCGCGATGGTCATCTTGATACGACCATCCTGCGGGATACGGCGCTCGGCGATGTTGAGGTTCGAGAGCACCTTGACACGGGAAATAACCGGCGTGGCCAGGCTTTTCGGGGGCGGGGCCATCTCGTAGAGCGCACCGTCGATACGGTAGCGGATACGGAACTGGTCCTCAAAAGGCTCAAAGTGGATGTCCGAGGCCTTGTCGCGAATGGCCTGCTGGAGCACGAGATTGACGAAGCGGATGATCGGCGTCTCGTTGGCCATGGTGGCCAGGGCCGACTCGCTCAGGTCGTCCTGATTGTTGACCTCGGGCTCGCTGCTCTTGATTTCTTCCAGCAGGTCGTCGATGGAGGAGTCCTCGTCGCCGTAGGTGCTGATGAGCAGGTTGTCGAGGTAGTCCGGGTCGGTCACGACGAGGTTGATGTCCTTGCTCAGTGAGAAGGTCAGGTCGTCGATAATGTTGTTGTTAAAGGGGTCCTTGGCCAGCAGGTCCACGGACTGCTCGTCCGAGCGGATGGGCACAACGGCGTACATGCGGGCCACGGCGGGCTTGACCATGCGGGCCACGTCCTCGGGGATCGACTGGGGCGGCACCGGCAGGTACTCGTACTGGAGGTAGTCGGCGACCATTTCGAGCAGCTCGGCACGCTCGATCAGGCCCGAATCGATGACCGCCTCCGCCAGCGACTTGCCGGTGGCGAGGTGGGCGTTGTTGATTTCCTCGAGCTGAGCGCCGTCGAGCTGTTCACTCTGGCGCAGGATTTCGTGGATGGTGTCGTTGTGGTCTTCGAACATCTTGGTGGCTAACTGGCAACTCCGGTGGTCTTGATCGACTGTACTTTCTTGTACATCTCCGCCGGTATCTGGGATTTTTCTATGCAGGTCTCCGCAGAGATAAGCCCGCGATTAAAGAGATTGAGCAGGTGCGCATCGAGCGTGATCATCCCCAGGCTACCCCCGGTCTGGATGTCCGACATGATGCGGTAGGTCTTGTTTTCGCGGATGAGCGCGGAAATCGAGTCGGTCGTAACCATGATCTCATAGCTGGCGACCAGTCCCCCGCCCTCGCGGCGGCACAAGACCTGGGAAATAACGGCGACAAGGGTCGAGGCCAACTGCGTGCGGATCTGGTCCTTCGTGTCGGCCGGAAAGGCGTCCACAATGCGGTCCACCGTGCGGGCCGCCCCGGTGGTATGCAGCGTACCGAAGACTAGGTGCCCGGTCTCGGCGGCGGAGACGGCGGCCTCAATCGTCTCCAGGTCGCGCATTTCCCCGACGAGGATCACGTCCGGGTCCTGGCGCAGCGCCCCACGAATGGCCTCGGAAAAGCTCGGCACGTCCACCCCGACCTCGCGCTGGGTGATCAGGCACTTCTTGTGGTTATGGTAATACTCGATCGGGTCCTCGACGGTGATGATGTGGCCGTCGCGGTTCTCGTTGATCCAATTGACCATCGAGGCGAGCGTGGTGCTCTTACCCGAGCCGGTGGGCCCGGTAACGAGGATCAGGCCACGCGTGCGGCGCAAGAGGCTCTTGATCGTGTCGGGCAGGCCGATCTCGCGCAGACCGAAAAACTTGCTCGGGATCTGGCGCAGGACCATGCCGTAGTTGCCCTTGCTCTTGAGCACGGACACGCGGAAGCGCACCAAATCCTGAAAGGAGAACCCGAAGTCCGCACCGCCCTGGGTTTTGACCTTCTGCTGGTTATCGTCGGAAGTAATGGCCCGCATGAGCTCCTCGGTATCGTCGGGCTGCAAGTCCGGCCCATCCACCGGCACCATCGATCCACCCGTGCGCAGAGTCGGCGGCTGGCCGACCTGAAGGTGCAGGTCGGAAGCGCCCTCCTCTACCATGAGGTTGAGCAGATCGTTCATTTCGTAGCCCATGGAGCTGTGCGGTTTTGCGGGGGTAAAAGTCGTGCGGGGGGAGATCAGGGTGCGTCGCCAACGGTGACGTGCAGGACCTCGTCGAGGGTCGTCATACCGGCGGAAACCTTGCGGAAACCATCCTCGCGCATGGTGCGCATGCCGGCCTCGCGGGCCTTGGTGCGCAACTCGACGAGGGTACGGCCTTCGTAGATCATCTGCTGGATTTCTTCCGAGACGTTGAAAATTTCAAAGATGCCGAAGCGGCCCTTGTACCCGGTGCCGTGGCACTTCGGGCAACCCTCGCCCTTGAAGAAGGTCGCGTCACTCAGCTGGGCGGGGTTCATGCCCATGGCGGCAACTTCCTTCGGCTCAAGGATGGTCGGCTTCTTACAGCCCTGGCAGATACGGCGTACGAGGCGCTGGGCCAGCACGCCGCGCAGCGACGCCGACACGAGGAACGGCTTGACCCCGATATCGACCAGACGGGTGACCGCGCTGGGGGCGTCATTGGTGTGCAGGGTACTGAACACCATGTGGCCGGTGAGCGAGGCGTTGACGGCGATTTCCGCCGTTTCAAGGTCTCGAATTTCCCCCACCATGATGATGTTCGGGGCCTGACGCAGCATGGAGCGCAGAGCCGCGGCGAAGGTCATGCCCACGTCCTTGCGCACCTGGACCTGGTTGATCCCGGTCATCTGGTACTCGACCGGGTCTTCAACGGTGATGATCTTGCGGTCGGGGTGGTTGACGTAATTAAGGGCGGAGTAAAGCGTGGTGGACTTACCCGAGCCGGTCGGCCCCGTCACGAGGAAGATACCGTCCGGCATGGCCACGAGGCGCTCGAAGCGCTCCTGGTCGTCGCTGAAGAAGCCCAGCTGCGGCAGCCCGAGGTTGAGCCCTTCCTTGTCAAGAATACGCATGACAATGGACTCGCCGTAAACGGTGGGCAGCGAGGAGACGCGAAGGTCGATTTCCTTGGCGCTGGTCTTCATCTGGATGCGTCCGTCCTGCGGGACACGCTTCTCGGCGATGGAGATATTCGCCATCAGCTTGAGACGCGAAAGGATCGAGGGCTGGAGGCGCTTGGGCGGGTTTTCCACTTCCTGCAAGACGCCGTCAATGCGGTAGCGGACGCGGAAGCGCTTCTCCAGCGGCTCCAGGTGAATGTCCGACGCGCGGCGCTTGATCGCCTCGGTGATCAGCATGTGCACGTAGCGGATGATCGGGGCTTCCTCTTCCTTGACCCCCTGCTCGTCGCCGGTGGGCAGGTCGATGGTGATGTCGCCCTCGTCGGCGATCTCCCCGAACAGCCCCTCCATCTCGCCAAGGTCCTCGGCGTGGGGGCTCTCGTAGTACTGCTGGATGGCGTGCTCGATGTCCTCCAGCGGGGCCAGTCGGGCATTGACCGTCATCTTGATCACGTGGCTGATGCTGTCGATGGCATCCACGTCAAGCGGGTCGGCCGTGGCAAGCTCCAGCTGGGTCCCGTCTACTTCGATCGGGAAGACCTTGTAGCGGGTGGCCATCTGGCGGTCCACTTTTTCCAGCGCCTCATGGGAGACGCGGATATCGTTCAAATCGACAACCTCCATGCTGAACTCGTCAGCCATCGCCTCAACAACTTGTTGAGCGGTGATAAGGCCCTTCTGGATCAGCAGATCGAGGGTCTGCGTGTCCGGATTGGCAGGAGCATCATCCTGCGCCTCAACCTGCTGGCGCGCGGATTCCACGTCCTCGCCAGTTACGAGAGCTTTATCTTGGAGGAGTTGGAGTACAAAATCGTCTGCGGACGTCACGGGACTAATAAGTAGAATATTTCGCACAAAAATGCGCGATTTGCACCGGGGGTCAATGGGTTAAATGTGGGAGCTTGCCAACAAATCGGCATTTTGCAAAGCGGAATCTTGGGCAAACCAACCCGCTTTCTTATCCCTCCAGCGCCGACAATTCACCCCCGCACGGGTCTTGACCCCATTCCGGCAGCTTTCCCCGTGCTTTTCATAACCTGAAGATCAGGACTAAAAAAGTAATTGGAAGTCCAGCGGTCGGGTGTACATGTCCAGCCCGCCATCCGCCGTGCGCGGCCATTGCTCCGCCGGACGGTCCCAGTAGAGCTCGACCCCGTTGCCGTCAGGATCGCGCAGATACAAAGCCAGGCTGACCCCATGATCCGACGCCCCGTCCAGCTCGATCCCTGCCCGGGCCAGCCGTTGATAGGCGTCCCCCAGCGAAGCCGCCGTCGGGTACAGGATGGCGACATGGTAAAGCCCCGTCGTGCCCGGTGCAGGTGGCCGCCCCCCGGCACTCTCCCACGTGTTCAGTCCTATATGGTGGTGATAGCCGCCCGCCGACAAGAAAGCAGCCTGCGCCCCATAGCGCTGCGTCAGTTCAAAGCCAAGCACGCCCTGATAAAAGGCAAGCGAGCGGTCCAGGTCCGCCACCTTCAGGTGGACATGGCCGATGCGCACGCCGGGGTCAATCGCAGCCCGGGAAGGGTTGGTCTGAGCGGGGGAAGTCGTTGCGTTCATGATAGCTATCAAGAAACCGCCAATATACACCCACTCCCGGGCCTGCGCTGGTCGTTCCCGATAATTCCGGAAAGAAACCGGGCACAGGCTTTCCGCCCTCTCCCGCACCAGAAAAGGAAAACCTGCCCACGCAAACCGAGCGCCTTGCAGGCGCTAGGGAAGAGGGACGCCCGATAAAAAGAAACCATCCACCGGACTCCGTCCTGGGGGCGCAGCCCTGCGCAATGCTGCCCCCCTTACTGTCCAGTGAGGTCACGCGGCCGGGGCAGCGGCCTGTCTGGCCGCGATGGGGCAGAGCCCCATGGCGGTGCGAAGCACCGAGGGTGCAGGGTATGCCCTGCTAACGGCCCATGGCCATGAGGAACTCTGCGTTGGTCTTGGTCTTCTTGATGCGGCTGATGAGCATCTCCATGGCCTCGGTGGAGGGGACGCCCTTCATGGCGCGGCGCAGGGAGTAGATCTTTTCCATCTCGTGCGGATGGTAAAGGAGCTCTTCCTTGCGGGTGCCGCTCTTCTCGAAGTTGAGCGCGGGGAAGATGCGCTTGTTGACCAGTTCGCGGTCGAGGTGGAGCTCCATGTTACCGGTGCCCTTGAATTCCTCGAAAATAACCTCGTCCATCTTGCTGCCGGTATCGACCAGCGCCGTGCCCAGAATGGTCAGGCTACCGCCGCCCTCGATGTTACGGGCCGAGCCAAAGAAGCGCTTGGGCTTCTGCAAGGCGCCCGCCTCGACACCACCGGAGAGGATCTTGCCGCTGCTGGGCATGAGGGTGTTGTAGGCGCGGGCCAGACGCGTGATCGAGTCCAGCAGGATGACCACATCCTTACCGCTTTCCACCATACGGCGCGACTTTTCGATGACCATCTCAGCCGCGTGCACATGGCTCTCGGCGGACTCGTCAAAGGTCGAGCAGATGACCTCGGCACTCTCCACCTGGCGGCGAAAGTCCGTCACTTCTTCCGGGCGCTCGTCAATGAGCAGGATGATGAGGTGGACGTTCGGGCGGTTCTTGGTGATGGCCTTGGCCATGCCCTGCATAAGGACGGTCTTACCGGTGCGCGGCGGGGCCACGATGAGCCCGCGCTGCCCCAGCCCGACGGGTGTGAGCAGGTCCACGATGCGCATGGAGTTGTTATCCCAGTCCACGTCGTCCGGCGGGCACTCCAGCAGGATGCGCTCCAGCGGATAGTACGGCGTCAGCTCGGTAAAGGGCGTGAGGTGCTGGACCGACTCGGGGTCGGCGTCCATGATCTTGTCAACGCCGATAACAAAGGGGGTCGTCTCGTTTTCGCGGGCGGCGTGCAGGAACACGTCCACGATGTGCCCGCGCTGGAGCCCATAGCGCTCGATAAAGGTGCGGTGCAGGAACGCGCTCTCGGCGAGTACCCTGTATTGCTCGGACTGATACACGACGAAGCCGTAGCCGTCCTCGGCCAACTCGACGATCCCGCGGGCGCGGACCGGCGCGGCATCGGCGGTGGACTTGTCCATGATGGCACGCAGGAGCTTCTTCTTGGAAGGAGCGCCCTCCCACTCCGCCCCCAGTTCGCGGGCACGGTTCTCCAGCTCGGGCAGGTGCAGGCGGTTGATCTCGTTGTAATCGACAGCCGGAGCGGAACCACCGGTCTTTTCGGCCTTGAGCGTGTCAAAGGCTTCGGCGGTGTTGAGCGTCTCGTCGTCAATCAGCGAGTCGTAAACGGGCGCTTCGTAATCGTCGTCGCTGGAGGCGGCGAAACCGCCGGCGGGCTGGAAGAAGCCCTTCTTGCGCTGCTGCTTGTTAAATTTGTTCTTCTTGCCGCCCTGCTGGAAGTTCGGATTGTTCCCGCCACCCTGCTGGTAGTTCGGGTTGCCGCCCTTCTTGAAATTCTTGTTGTTCTTGGGCTGCCAGTGCTGGCCCTTGCCGCCCTGCTGTTGCTGCTTGTCGCGGCGGTTGAACTTGTCATTACCGCGATTCTGGAAGTCGGGACGGTCGCCGCCCTTGCGGTCCTGGCGGTCGCCACGGTCGTCCCGGTCATCACGCCGGTCACGGCCCTCGCGGCCACGCGGGGAAGCATCGTCGTCGCCACTGTCGCGGTCGCTGCTGTCATCACGTTCATCGCGATCATCGCGTTCGCCACGGACGCTCTTGTCTGTGCGCTCATCGCGGGCGTCGCTGTCGTCATCGTCGGAACGCTCGTCATCCTGACGGCGGCTGCGCGCCTGACGGTCGCCGTAGTCATCGACGTCGTCGGGATCGGCGGAAAAAGTCTGCGGAACATCATCGTCCTCATCGGCGGGCGGCTTCTGGCGGGAGCGGGCCGGGGTCATCTTGGGCCGACGGGCGGGCTTTTCGCGCTCCTCCTGCCCACTGTCCTCGCGGGCCGGGGCGGATTCCGCCTTGGGGCTGGACTCGGGCTCGGAAGCGGCTTGCGCCGGGGCCTCAGCAGCCTCGTCCTTTTTGTCGGCGGCCTTCTTACGGGCCGAGCCGCGGCGCACGCTCTTGCGGGCCGTTTTCTTCTTGGGGGTGGCGGCTTCGTCGGCCTCCAGGGTGAAATTAAACTCTTCAGCTTCGCTCATGGCGGGTTGATCACTGGGCGCGCGGCCCCACCTACGCGGTGGCGGATGGCGGATACAGGCCCGGTTGGCTTGTCAGGAAACGTGGGTTAGTGGGTCAATCAGTTGAAATACCTGCTGCCGGAGAAAATCCTGCGTGCCGTCATTGAAAAGGACAAAATCCGCACGGCTGATTTTCTGCTCAAGGGGGAGTTGCCGCTGGATTCGGGCCTTGGCTTGCTCGTGTGAGAGCCCCTTGGCGGCAAGGCGATCCATCTGAATCGCCTCGGACGAAGCTAAACAAACAGTGAAATCGAAGTGCTTTTCAAGATTTTTTTCAAACAGCAGCGGGATTTCCACACACCAGTTAGCCTCGGGATCAGACGCGATCAGCCCCTGCCAGGCCTCCGACACGCGGGGATGGAGCAGCTTTTCGAGCCATTGGAGCGCCTCCGCATCATGGAAGACGACCGAGGCGATAGCGGCGCGGTCCACCCCACCCTCGGCCAGGATGACCTGCTCTCCAAAGCGTTCCCGCAGCGCGGCGTGTACCTTGGCGTCGCCGTCGAGCAGCTCGCGCACGATCTGGTCGCAGTCCACGCGCCGAAAGCCCGCCTCCTCGAAAAAGCCGCCCGCGGTGGATTTGCCGCAGCCGATGCCGCCTGTAAGCCCTAACTTCATATCAAATGCTATCCGGTAAACTGTACCACAAAGCCACGATCCTGCAGAAAGTGAAGCCAGAAAACGGGCACGCACGTCACCCGGCCCGTTCAGCGTGCATAAAAAAACTAACTACCGCGAGCGTGTGCGGAAAGGCGTCCGCGAGTTGTCGTCCCCGGTCGCATCTGTAGAGTCGGCCGGAGCCGCGGTGCTGTCGGCGGCAGGCGCAGCTTCGGCGCTGGCCGGGGCGGACGGCGCCGGGGCCTGTCCCGTCAAAGCCGTGATCTGCGCCTCCAGATCGGCGATGCGGGCGCGAAGCTTGGCCGAGGCAGCCTGCTCGGCAGCGAGTTGGTCCTGGAGCGAGGCGATTTCGGCCTGGGCAACCTTGAGGTCCGCCGGAAGCTCCGAGCCTGCCGCACGCTTGCGGTTGAGCTCGCCCAGTGTCGGTAAAGCCGCCGACGGGAGATTAGCCGCCGTTCCACCCGTCGTGCCAGTCGTCTCCGACGCTGGCGTCGCCGGAACGGCCCCGGCAGCCTCCGCCGGGGCGGCAGGCGGAATCGCGGGGCTGGCCGCTTCCTTAAATGAAACAGCGGGCAGCGTCCAGGCCGTCAACGGCCCCACATAGATGGAGCGCCCGGCGGTAAAGTAGGTCTTTTCCTGACCGTCTTTGTCCCGCATGAGGTTCCGGCTCTGCGTGCTGAGGATACGGCGCCCGTTGCGCTCGTCGAAGCTCTCGTAAAAGACATTGTAGTCGGTGCGCGGTACCCCGTACTCGCGCCAGGCGATGCGGCCATCCTCGACCTCACCGCGGTACACGGTGTTCTTGCCCTCCTGATTGATGCGGTTGATGAGGAAGCCATTGGAGACTTCGGTTTCGGTGGAGGAGTATTTGGCGTTGGTGTCACGGCCGAACTGGAAGCGCCCCTTGAGCACTTCGCGCCCGTTGATGCTTTCCATACGGTACTCGGACTCCAGTGGCAGGGTTTGCAGGACGGTCCCGAACTTATCCGTCAGGTCGATCGAGCCGCGCCAACTCCCCGCGTACAGCCGGAGGATTTTCAACAGCTCCTCGTCAGACAGGGGCACGCCGGGGGTCTTGTCCGCGCTCCCCACGATCTGCTCGATGGAAAACGGCTGGGCTTCGTCGCCCGTGTCCTGCCCGGACGCCCAACCCGCCACGCCCAGCGCCAACGCCAGGCAGAGCGCGTGTTTGAAAAGTCCGGTTACTGTGGAAAAACGTGCCATAGATGATTAATCGGCCAAAAGGTCCCGGCCTAAAAGAAGGCGACACCGGCGCGCCGTTATTTGTTCAGAAAGTGAACCGAAGCGCCGGAGCGTGAGAAGAAAGAATCAACATGGTGGCATCCCCCGCCCTTTTCAATGACAATCCCTTAACTCCACAAGTCCCCGTCCGAGAAGAAACGCGCAACGCCCCCGAGCGTTACCTCAACTTAATTGAATATGAGTCGCAAAAAATGCCGTTGAAAAATGGGGGTGTTGCTTTATATCGTAGCCACTATTATCAATCCTGAGGTACAATCCGGCCACTTCCGCTTTAAACTGGAAGACATCGATTTTCGCAGCCCCAAGGAGGTCGCGAAATGGGCCGTCCTGCTCCATGCGGAAGCCTTTCCCGAGGCTCCGTGCGGCTATATTCTGCCGCGCTTCGAGGCGATCACGGACATGTTCGAGGGGCACTATCCGGGCTTCCTGCCCATGGACACCGCCTACCACGATCTCGAACACACCCTCCAGACCACCCTCTGCCTGATCGTGCTCCTGGTCAACCGGCACTTCACCGGCGTCGAACCCCGGCTGACCCCGGAGGACTTCAACACCGCCCTCATCGCCATCCTCCTGCACGATATGGGCTACCTCAAGGAGTCCGGCGACGACGACGGCACCGGCGCCAAGTACACCCACGTACACGAGCAGCGCAGCTGCCGCCACGCCCGTGCCTACCTCACCCGACGCGATTGGTCCGAGGCCGCCGTCCGTAGCGTCGAGAACCTTATCCGCTGCACCGGCCCGCGCGCCGACCTCGCCACGATCGACTTCGCCTCGGAGACGGAAAAAATGCTCGGACAAGCCGTCTGTACCGCGGATTTCATCGGGCAGATCAGCGACCCGCGCTACACCGAAAAGCTCCGACCGCTCTATCAGGAATTCACCGAAAGCTACGCTCACCAGAAACTTCCGCCCGAGCAGTGGCCTTACCACTGCTACGAGGACCTGCTGCGCAAGACGCCCGACTTCTACGACAAGTTCGTCGTACCCCGCATGAACAACGAGTGCGGCAACCTCTGGCGCTTCCTCGAAAATCCCCGCACCGGCGACAACCCATACCTCGACAGCGTCCAGCGCAACCTGCGCCTGATCCGTCAGGCCATTGCCGAGCTGCCCGCCTGAGCGACACGGAAAGTATTTGTCCATCGCCCTGCGCCTTGACACGACCCCGGAGCCTTTCCGGTACCAATCAAGCTTTCCGGGCCCGAGCTTGCAGTTGCAAACAACAGCCCAGGCCTACTCGCTCGCCGGACTGCCCGCTCCCAGCGCTTCAACGATGGCATCCGCCGCAGCCAGACCTGAGAGCGCCGCCCCCTCCACCCGTTCGTCGATAAAGGCGTCCCCGGAAAACCACAACCCCGTCTCCGGGTGGGCCAGGCAGGGACCGCCGATCCCCTCTCGGCGAAAGGCGTAGCGCCAGCGGTGCACCTGTGTGCGGGTGACATTGGCATGCAGATGCGGCTGAATGGACGTCAGCAACAACGGCACGCGCACCTCGTCGGGGGAATCGAAAAAGCGCTGGGCAAACTCCGACCCCGTGTGGATGGTCAAGGCCGGTAACGCCGAAACGCCCTTCATCGCGTTATCCGAGACCCACACCACCGGCTCTCCGCCGGCGGGCTCAAGCACCCCCGGCTCAGGCAAGCCGCTGGGACCGTCCAGCAAGGCTAATACGGTCAGCATCTTCACATAGCTGACGCCGTGCAGCGCTTGAGAAACCTCCGACTTCCAGGCATAGCCGCCCGCGTCCAGAATCGCCCGGCTCTGCGCGGCTGGAGCCGTCATCAGCAAAAAACGCGCCTCGACATCATCGGCTCCTTCCACTTTGAGCCTCCACCGCCCCCCCTGTCGGGAAGCCGCCGTGACCAACGCCCCGGTATGGACGTCCAGCCCCTCGGCCAGGTGCTTGCCCACCGCGTTCATGGCGGGGACCCCACGGTAGTATGTCCTCTCGCCATCGCTCAGGGTACGGGTATACCAGGGGCTCGCCACTCCGGCGCGTACCCAGCCCTCGACACACTCCCGGAACCGCGCCGAGCGGGCCGTAATCGTCTGCACGCCATGATCAAAGCTGGCCCCCGCGAAATAGCGTGTCGCCATTCGGCCACCGACACCGCGGCTTTTTTCGAGAATCACCACCCGACAGCCCGTCCGATCGAGCACTTGCGCCGCAAGTAATCCCGCCAAACCGGCACCCACGATGACCACGTCCGCCCTGATCTCCCCCATGATCTATAATTCTATCAACAAAAGTAACTTATAACGCCAGCAAGCCCGATTCCCCCGAGCGAAAATATCCAAACACTCTTATCCCCGTTGACAAACCTATAAATGAGATTTCTCGTAAAAGTTTTCTCAATAAGCGCTCCCAATACCAAGTCCGTCCGTTTCCGTAAGTAACGGCTCTGGCAGCGTTTTTCACCTCTTGGCCTGCTCTTTCCCTTTCTCTGGATGTCTTTTTAGTCTCAATATCATTTAACATTTTTGTTTTAAACAAAATAAGTAAAAACAACTCCCATTTCAAAATAATCAATGACCGCGATAGGCTCGCGGGCTCAAGCCGGTCCTCGCCTTGAACTGGCGGCTGAAGGCGTACACATCGCAGTAGCCCAGCGTCTCGGCGATCTGCCCGATCCCCAGAGAAGAGGCACCGAGCAGCGTCCGGGCGGCCTCGACACGTACCTGCACGACAAACTCCCCCGGCGAGACACCTCGAAAACGGCGGAACAGGCGGCCTGCATGCTCCGGTCCGCAGCCCAGGCGGGCCGCGATGTCCTCCAGTCGCCAGGCCTTGCCGATGGTGGCGCGAATCTCCGCACAGAGCGACTCCACCCGAGCAGCCTGCTCACGGGCCGCCCCCTGCCAGCGCGGGCGTTGCGCCTGCCGCCACAGCTCCAGCAGAAGCGCCCGCAACCACAGCTCTGCCTCGCCCCGCTCCCGTTCCAGCCGTGGCAGGCGGTGCGCCCGCATGGCGCACTGGACCAACTCGCTCACGAAGTCGAGCCGCTCCACCTTGAAGTGCAGCGGCAGAAGCTCCTCCAACGGAAACTCAGCAGGCCGTCTTTCCCTATCGAGGACATCGAAATGAATAAAATTCATCGCGAGCGGATGCACCGGGTCCTGCCGCCCGCTGTAGCTCTCCCCTCGCCTGAAAAGCATGCATGAGCCCGCGCCTACGCCCCAGGCGTCATCACGGTGAGTGTAGGTTCCAAGCCCGTCCAGAACGATGATCAGGTCATAGTCCCGCAGCACGCCCGAATTCCAGCGCCAGGTCGGCAGCGGCATGGTCTGTCCGATAATATTGATCCGGAGGCGGCGATCGAGGAGGCCGTTTTTCATGCCGTGATTTCACAAAAAATTGTCGCCTTTGGCCATTTTAAAAAGACAGGACTTTCTGGTATGATTTGCCTCAACAAAAACCCTAGGACCTGTCTTCAAGTTACGGAACTCCAGCCAAGTGGACGACATGAGATAATTTGAAGACAGCCCCTCAACCAGCCCCCCCCTTATGAAATCCAAACTAGCCGTCCAGATGTACACCGTGCGTGAGCACACCCAGAGCTCCGCCGACCTGGCCAAAACCCTGAAAACGATCAGCGACATCGGCTACCCGGCCGTCCAGATGTCCGCCGTCGGTGCGATGAACGGCGACTCCCCTGAGGTGGACGCCCGCACCGCCCGCCAGATGCTCGACGACAACGGGCTCAAGTGCATCGCCACGCACCGCCCCTGGGACGCCCTCGTCAACGACACTCAGGCCGAGATCGATTTCCACCAGACCCTCGGCTGCGACTACGTCGCCATCGGCTCCCTCCCCCAGCAGTACGCCAACACGTACGAGGACTACCGCCGCTTCATCACCGAGTCGGCCCCCGTCATCGAAAAGCTCCAGGCCGTCGGATTCCGCTTCGGCCTGCACAACCACAGCAAGGAATTTTACCGCCCGGAAAAGACCGGCCCCTCCCTCCTCGACATCCTGATCGACGAGACCGCCCCGGGCGTCATGCTCGAGTTCGACCTGTTCTGGCTTGAGCACGCCGGGGCCAACTGCGTGCGCTTCCTGGAGCGCTGCCCCGGTCGCGTCCCGGTCATCCATCTCAAGGACAAGGAGGTCAACCAGCCCACCAACGAGACCCGCATGGCCCCCATCGGCGAGGGCAACATGGACTGGGACCACATCATCCCCGCCTGTGAAAAGGCTGGCGTCGAGTGGTACGGCATCGAGCAGGACCAGTGTTTCCGCGATCCCTTCGACTGCCTCAAGTCCAGCTACGACTATCTCCGCGCCAAGGGCCTCTAACCCCACAGTCAATCATGAGTACCCCCTCCACCACCCCTGAAAAGCCCGCCCCCGCGCCCAAGCACGCCGACGCCATCCGCACCGCCGTGTGCGGGCTGGGCCGCATCGGCCAGCCCACCGTCGAGGGCGCCCTGACCGAGCACCCGGGCTTTACCTTCGTCGCCGGGATGGACAACCTGCCCGAGCGCCTGGAGCTCGTGGCCAAGTTTCCCGACGCGCGCGGCTACACGGATTATCAGGAGTTGCTGGCGGACCCGGCGGTCGAACTCGTCATCCTGGCCACACGTTCGCTGGACCACAAGGCAATGACCCTGGAGGCCCTTGCCGCAGGCAAGGCTGTCCTGGTTGAGAAACCGGTCACGCTCAACCTCGCCGACACCGAGGAACTCCTCGCCGCCGCGCAACACGCGCCCGGCAAGCTCCTGGTCAAGCACAACCGCCGCTACGACGCCCCGTTGGTCTGCGCGAAAAAGGCGCTCGCCGAGGGCAAGCTCGGCCGGGTCGTCCGGCTCCAGTTGCGCTGCGGCGGCTACAACCGGCGCAGCGATTGGCAGACCCTGAAAGAGTTCGGCGGCGGCCAGCTCCTGAACTGGGGGCCCCACGTGGTGGACTGGGCGCTCCAGATCGTCGGCGCTCCCGCCCGCGATCTGTGGGCGGATGTACGCCGCATCAGTGCCGCCGGTGACGCCGAGGATTATTTCAAGATCGTCTTCCGTGGGCCGGATGGAGCCGTGGCCGACATCGAGATCGGCGGCAGCACGCTGCCCCAGAACACCTGGCACCTCATCGGCGAGCACGGCACCCTCGCCGGGGACGACAAGCAGGCCCGCCTCAAGTACTGCGACCCGTCCACCCTCGCGCCCCTCACCGCCGACAGCGGCACCCCTGCCACAGGCCAGGGCTACGGCAACCCCGACGCCATCACCTGGACCGAGGAAACCGTGGACCTCACCGGTGACGATCTCGCCTTCTGGGAGCGGGTTTATCGGACCGTACGTCACGGGGAGCCCTTCCCCGTCACGCCCGATGACGTGCACGAAACCATGCGCATCCTCGACTTGGCCAAGCAAGGCACACCTTTCGCCTAAGCGGCACGATCCTCGCCCGTCAAGGTTCAGGCTTAACCGCCGAAGAGCAGCGACCAGCCGTGCTACAAGAAATTTGTATCCAAAACCGGATACGACTTACCCTTCATCCATCACGAGCTCGTCTCCGGCCCTCAGCGTGAGACGCCCGTGCAGGCGAATACCGCCCGACACCGGCGAGAAGCCCACCGACTCCCCTCCCCGGGCGACGCACACCGGCATGAAAGGCAATTGCAACTCCTCCAGCAGCAGCTCGCCGTACTCGACACAGAGCGCGTGCCGCCCGCCGCTACGTGCGTAAATGCCCCAGGCTGAGCCCAGGCACCAGAAGCCCTGAAAGTCTTCCCCGTCCTTACCGCGCGGGGCAAATCCGATCATCGCCCGCGTGGCATCGAAGCGCAGTCCGGTGTAGGCGTTGATCAGCGCGTACGAGGCCAGACTGCGGGCGTAGTTACTGCCGCACTCGAACTCGTTCCACGGGTTGCGCTTGAGTCCGTCGTAGCGCTCGCGGATGGCACGGACGATGGTCAGCCCCTCTTCCTCCAGTCCGAGCATGATCAGGTGGCAGGCCGCCGCCCACTCAATCCCGTGAAAAGTCTCACTGTTGTATGGCACGGGGATGACCGGGCGCGGGCCCTTGTCCTCCGGCCACGTGCAGATGAGCAGGCCGCGTTCGTCGTTGAGCGCGTAGTGGCGCCAGGGGTTCGTCACCTCGCGCATTGGCTTGTAATTGTGCGCAAAGGCCGCCCGCAGCGTGCGGAGGGTCTTGTCCGGGTCGAGTACCTCGCCCAGCCCGTAGAGCGAGGCGTACCACTGAGGCAGGTGCATGTCGGTGGCGCAGCCGGTCCCGATCTGGTACTTGATCTGCCCGTGCTCTTCCGACCAGTAGGCCCTAAGCACCTCGTCGTCCCCCTCCGCGCAGAAGCGCTCCAGCAGCGTGCGGTCCTCCAGATCGATCAGTTGCCCGTAGTATTCGCCGTTAAAAAGATGCTCGTCCGTCCAGGCCTTGCCCCGCGCAAAGATTTCCCGGCATTCCTGTGCGAAATCCGCCTCTCCGACCGCATCCGCCAACTCAGCGGCAGCCTTGAGCGCGCCGAGGTAATGGCCGTTGAGCCAGGCGCTCGGCCCGTACAGCTCCATGTCCAGCGTGTGGTGCTGACGACCGGTGATGACGCCGGATTTTTCCGGGTCCCACTGGTCCGGATTCTCCGGGCTCCAGGCGTACTCGAGTGTCTTCCGGATCGCGGTCCAGTGCTCGCGCACCCACGCCGTATCGCCCGAGATTTTCCAGTCGCGCCAAGCCTTCATGATGTCGCCCATCTGCCCGTCCACACACGGGCGGGCTCGCGGGCTGGGCGGCATCCCCAGCGGGAGTTGGAGCCGGAAGTGGCTGCCCCCGGCGTCGTCTACACTGTGCCGGTAATGCGCCGCATGCATGGAGCGCTCCAGCTCCGGAAAAAGGAATGGCAGCGCCTGCGCGTAGCCCCAGACGTGCGTGCACGAGCCCTCGCCCGCGCCCGCCCGGGAGTCCACGCCCTCCCACCCGTAAAAGGTGCCATCCTCCAGCCGCAGGCAAGTCGGCGATTTGAGGATGGAGAGGTTGGCCGAGACGCCCTCGATCACCTCGGCAGGAAGCGTTGAGCCGAACAGACATCCGTGAAAACGCAGCGTGTCCTCGCGCAACCGATCGTAGTTGTCCAGTGAATACACGCCGCTTGCCACCGCGTCCGCCCACTGCGTGGCGTACCAGTTGCGCCATCGGTTGGTCAGGCCCTCCTTCGCGGCGAGTTCGTCCATACCTTCAGTCCAATCGTTGCGGCAGTTGGGCACATGCCAGCTCAGGATAAAGTGCACGGTCCGTCGCTGCCCCGGTTCCAGACGAAAATGCCGGGCGAGCACTCCCGCGTCGTCCCGCGCCCAGCCGTCGGCATAGCTGCGCTCGACAAAACGCCCGGGGCGGCAGAAGTCGCGCCAATACACCTCCAGGTCATCGCTCCAGAGCCCGCGGTACCAGTAGGTCTGACTGCTGAGGTCTCCCTCATCGGCCGTGCTCAGGGCCAGCTCGCCATAAGCGAAGCCCTCGGTGTCGCCGTTGCTGAAGAGACGCAGTTGCGCCCGGCCCGCCTCCGTTTCGCAGGTATTGCGCTTGGCCTCGCCCTTGAAGGGGTTGGTCAGCGTAAAGGCCACGGTATAGTCGAGCGCGTCGTCCGTCGTGTTCTCCAACGTCACTTCGAAGCACGCGACCGGCAGGCTCGAATCTGTGCTGTTACCCGGGATGAAGGGGCTCCACCCGCACAGTTGCGCCCGCCCCGGAAAGGCCGGGTCCTCAAAATCCACCCAGGCAAAGGGGTATTCACCTTTGAATACATGTTTACGGAAATGCGGCATCCCGGCCAGCGTCGCCCGGCGCGGACCGAAGCCGAAGCCCATGTCCATGTGCCGGGGGATGTCCGTGTAGTTGCCGGTGTACGGCGGCTGCAGATCGCCGTGCAGCAGGCGCGCGTCCACGAGTTCGCCATCACGCTCAGCCTTGACGGCGAGATGGCTCATGCCGTTGAGGCTCCCCTTATTCGCACGGTTAAAGATTTCCCAGTCGATCAGGCGACCGTTACCGGCCAGGCCGACACAGCCGCTGCCGACACCGCCGAGGGGAAAAGAGATGAGGGAGGTTTTTTCGTTTTCGTAGGTCATGGAAGTTCGCGGGTTTTTAAAGGATCACTCATTATAACGGTTTGCTCTTGAAACGGGAATGCGTTTACGCGAGCATTAGTTTACACTTTCATGGGAAGGATCGACCGCCACGACATCGAGCAGATCAGCAACGGTCTCAAGCTCACCCTGCTGGAAGCCGCCGAAGTCGTGCTGGATCTGCGGGGGCGGAATTGCCACACCTTCAACCGCCTTTTTCTTGTGGCCGGGGAAGATGGCGGCGGTAGCCTGCTGACCAGTCACCGCCCCGGACGCCCGCAACACATGGGCATGGAGCGCGGGCACATCGTCTTCATCCCCGGCGGCACAGACCTGGAGTGCTACTTCCGCCCCGACCTGCGCTTCATCTCTTTCCACTTCCACCTCGACCTCTTCGGCCACTTCAACGCTTTCGCCGGACAGAACCGGATGCGCTCGCTCCCGGACTCCCGGGGCCGCATCCCCGAGCTGTCCCGCCTCCTCAACACTCCCGGCACCGAGCTGGCCGACCTCTGCCGACTGCAAGGGATCGTTCTGGAGCTGGCAGCGCTTTTTCTGGAGGACACCCGCACCGAGCTCGCTCCCCCAGCCGCCGCCATCCGCCGGTACCTCCCGCTGCTGGAGTTTATCCATCTGCACGCCGACGCCTCCACCCGCATCGACGACCTGTGCACGGTTGCCCGCATGCCCCGCGACCGCCTCTCGCGGCAGTTCTCGCGGGACTGCGGCATCACCCTCAAGCACGCGCTGACGGTCAGCCTCGTGCGCCGCGCGGAGACGCTCCTGCTCGCCCCCGAGACCACCGCCCGTCAGGTCGCCGACACCCTGAATTTCAACAACGAGTACTACTTCTCCCACTTCTTCAAAAAGCACACCGGGCTGACCACCCAGCAGTACCAGCAGCAGGCCCGGCTCGTTTGAGTTTTACCGGAGGCGACACTGGCCGCGCCATCAGATTAATCTTTGACGCCTCAGTCTGCTAATGAGCTTCCCTTTGCCATGCGAGCTTCCTAGGATCAGGCCTTTCATGCTCCACCGGAGCTATGCGCCAACCATTATCATCCAAGCCACATGCTTAAAGGAATCTCTCCGCTCGTGTCCCCGGAACTGCTCGCCGTGCTCGCCCGTATGGGCCATGGCGACGAAATCGTCCTCGCCGACGCCCACTTCCCCGGCGAAAGCTTCAATGGCCGCGTCCTGCGTGCCGACGGCCTGCGCATCCCCGCGCTGCTCGACGCCGTCCTGCCGCTCTTCGAACTGGACGCCTACGTGGATGCCCCGCTGATCATGATGGCAGCAGTCGAAGGGGACACGCTCGACCCCGCCGTGGAGCAATCCTACCTCGTGCCGATCAAGAAGCACACCCCCGACGCGCCGGCCATTGCCCGGATTGACCGCTTCGCTTTCTACGAGCGCACGAAGAGCGCCTTCGCCGTGCTCATGACCGGCGAGACCGCCAAGTACGGCAACATCCTGCTCAAGAAGGGTGTAACCCCCTGCTGAGGCCAAGTTTTACCCCAGCCCATCTTCCGCAGTAATCGACGCTCACGAGTTGACCGCCGCGCGGCTTTGCTTTACTCATAACGCTCTGTTGTTCGGGGACTTGTCACCCGGACACAGGTACTCTCTCTCACCCACATAAAAACCTATGATAAAAACACCTGCAATCCTCTCCCTCCTCTCTCTCGGACTGCTGTGCGCCACCGGTGCCCATGCCGGTGAGGGCTCCTCCTGCTGCGCCACCATGGCTTCCGGCAAAAGCGTCGCCACCAGCATGACCATGGCCGCCGACAAGGATGCCTCCACCTGCCCGGCCAAGCCCACCATGAAGGACGCCTCTTCCTGCGCCAGCATGGCCGCGGGCAAGGACATCACTATCCCAGCCTCGGAGATCATCCCCGACACCATCCTGACGCGCGAGGCCCAGTCACAGCTGAGTCCGGATGCCGTCCTCAGCATCCTCATGGACGGCAACAAGGAATACATCGCTGATAACCTTACCGTGCGTAACAACACCCAGCGCGTGCGCGACGCCGCTCTGGGCCAGTACCCGATGGCCGTCGTGCTCTCCTGCCTGGACTCCCGCGTGCCGGTCGAGGACGTGTTCCACCGTGGCATCGGAGACCTGTTCGTGGCCCGCGTCGCCGGCAACATCGTCAACGAAGACATCCTCGGCAGCATGGAGTTCGCCTGCAAGGTCTCCGGCTCGAAGCTCATCGTCGTCCTCGGCCATGAGCACTGCGGCGCGATCCGCTCCGCCATCCAGGGCGTCGAACTGGGCAACATCACCGCGCTGCTGTCCAAGATCCAACCCGCCGTGCAGGAAGCCAAGTCCAGCTTCAAGGGCGACGCCAGCGCCTCCAACCCAAAGTTCGTCCAGACCGTCTGCGACGACAACGTTCTGCTCGCCGTGCAGCAGATCCGCGACCAGAGCCCGATCCTCAAGCAGATGGAAGACGACGGCGAAATCAAGATCGTCGGCGGCATCTACCACCTGGAGTCCGGCCAAGTCGAGCTTCTCGACTAAGGCCCACCTCTAAATTAAACACCGGGCGGTCTCCGTCCGTCTCATCGAGCCGACATCAGGCGGCTCTTTTTTTTCTCCGGGACGGCAGGCAATGCACGCTCGTGGGGCTCAGCCCTGGGCGCTTTGCATTTATTCCTGCGCCGGAAGCACGCTCAGGTCCTCATCCACCGGAAGCTCCAGCCGAAAGCCGAACCCCTGACTACCCGAGTGAATTTTCAGGCAGATGTCGTTCACCCCTGCTTTCAACGGCAGTTCGAGGGGGACTCCCTTGGTCGCGCTGCCATGGCCTTCCAGAAAACTCGCGACCCGTTCGCCGTTGACATACACGTAGACGAAATAATCCGCCGCCAGGCCAACCGTGTACGTACCGTCCTGCCCGGCTTCGATCCGGACACGGGCGTACGCCACCCCGCGGTCGCTCAGGTCGTACATTTTTTCCAGATCGACCCAGCCCCCGCTACCTTCGGCAGGTTGCCAGCGGACGGGTTGCCCGCCACGCCCGGAGACTGCTTCCGCGGCAGCGAAGACAGCGGCAGGATCGATACCGTAATCGCGGTCGAGCCCTGCCTGCGGCTTTCTCCAGGTCTCAGCTTCTTCACCACCAAAGGGCCCGATCACCTGCCAGGCATCCACCGGCACATCCCGCCACTCCCACTTTGCCATCTTGACCGCCCTTTCCTGGCTCTTGTCCCAGGTGGTGTTCCAGAAAACGGACGGGATTTCCGGCGCCGTGGTCTGGTCCTGGGTCAACAGATAGCCGATATGGATATCGACGGACTGGCCGTGGGCCTCCATCGGGAGGAGACTGAGCACATGCCAGCCCGCCTCCAGCAGCCTGGGATGCACATAAATGGAGTAGTACCAGTCGCGGTGCGCGTCGATGTCGGTGAGGTACTTTCCATCCACCGCAACACGGAGCTTACCTGAGCCTGCCGAGGTCAGCAGGGCGAGCCCGATCGTGCGCCCGTAAAAGGGCAGATGGATCGGCTGGGCATCAGGGCCGGTTTGCAAGCTGCCCTCAAAATACTTCCGCCACCAGCCCTGCCCCGACTCTGCAAGGTAGTCCCACCCCCCGAGCTGGAAATTCGGCACGACGAGCGCGCCATCAAGGATCAGAGCGTCTTGGGAAAGGGCTTCCACGGGAGCCCGCCCGTCAGCCTCCCCCGCCGGGAGAGCCAGATCCGCTCGCATGGCCTGCCAGAGCGTTTCGGCGTAGAGAGCGTGGCCGGTTTCATTCGGGTGCACGTTGTCGCTATAAAGCGATTCCCACTCGCCGCCTGTTTCCGCCAATCTGGCTTCGGCGGCAGCCTGCATGTTCACGTCGAGGATGTTGTAACGAGCGGCCACACGGTTGTGGCGCTTGTGGTTGGAACCGAGCTTGGCCGCCGACTCGACAAAGACCAGCGCGGGCGGGCTTTCCATCGCGCGCAGGCGGGTGACGATCGATTCCAGATTGCGCACGCAGGACGCATCGTCCGCGCCGCCGTCGTTGACCGCGTACTCGATGAAAACCAGATCCGGGTGGTAGCTCATCACATCGCGCTCCAGGCGAAACAGCCCGAAGTTGCTCCCCGTGCCGCTGATCCCGGCGTTGACGAAGTTCACCTGCGCATGTGGGTAGGCCTCGCGCATTTTCTCCACGATTCGTTGGGCCCAGCCGGTCCGGTGCATGGTGATCGACCCGCCGAGCGTGACGACGGTCACCGCCTCGCCCGCCTCCAGTTTATCAAAGTAGGCCGCCAGGTCCGGCTTGCGAGTGCCATCGGCAAACAGGCTGGAATAGCCCAGAACAAAGGCCAGGCAGCCGACAATAAAACGGGACAGGGACGAGATCATGAACGGAATCGTAGAAGGTGAACGCCGGTTGAGCGGCGGTAACGGTGACAGCGACACTCTGTTTTTTAGCAGGCCCCCACCTACCGCAAGGACTTTTTATGCGCGGCCCACAATCTCTCTGAGACAACATACAAGCGCCCTTGCCGACGAAAGGCCTAACGGCGTGAACAGCTTCCGCTTGCATAATCGGAATAGATGACTTCCATTAGGCGGACTGATTGAACCACCCTATTGTCTGCATGAAAAAACTCCTCGCCGCCAACCGTAGTGAAATCGCCGTGCGCATCTTTCGAAGCGCCACCGAACTGGACATGCGCACCGTCGCGGTCTATGCGCACGAGGACCGCTTCGGGGTCCACCGCTTCAAGGCGGACGAGGCCTACCTCGTTGGTCAGGGCAAGGGGCCCGTCGCCGCGTACCTCGACATCGACGGCATCATTACGCTGGCCAAGGAAAAGGGCGTGGACCTGATCCACCCCGGTTACGGCTTTCTGTCGGAGAACGCGAGATTCGCCCAGGCCTGTAAGGACGCGGGCATCACCTTTGTCGGGCCGCGCCCGGAGCTGCTGGAGATGATGGGCGACAAGGTGCAGGCCCGCCGCGCCGCCGAAAAAGTCGGCGTCCCCACCCTGCCCGGCACCCCCGACCCGATCCGCGACCCGGCCAAGGCCATGAAAGCCGCCGAGCGCATCGGCTTCCCGCTTATCATCAAGGCCGCCCACGGCGGCGGCGGGCGCGGGATGCGCATCGTACGCGACCCGAAGGATCTCAAGTCGCTCCTCGAAGAGGCCCAGCACGAGGCCAAGGTCGCCTTTGGCAACCCGGAGGTTTTCCTCGAACGCTACATCTCCAAGGCCAAGCACATCGAGGTGCAGATCATCGGCGACCAGCACGGCAACGTCCTGCACCTGCACGAGCGCGACTGCTCTGTCCAGCGCCGCCACCAGAAGGTGGTCGAGATCGCCCCGTCCTTCGGCCTGCCCGACGAGGTGCGCGAAGCCCTCTGCGCCGCCGCCGTCAAGCTGGCCAAGAGCATCCGCTATGACAACGCCGGGACGGTCGAGTTTCTCTACGACATGGAGAGCCAGGAGTGGTTCTTCATCGAGATGAACCCGCGCGTGCAGGTCGAGCACACCGTGACCGAGGTCATCACCGGCCTCGACATCGTGCGCTCGCAGATCCTCATCGCGCAGGGCGAGTCGCTGCACGGCCCAGCCGTCAACCTCCCCCAGCAGGACCAGGTCGCCCGCCACGGCTTCGCCATCCAGTGCCGCATCACCACCGAGGACCCGGAGAAGAACTTCTCCCCCGACTACGGCAAGATCATCAACTACCGCAGCGCGGCGGGCTTCGGCATCCGCCTGGACGGAGCGATGGGTGACACCGGCGCGGTCATCACGCCCTTTTACGACTCGCTCCTGGTCAAGCTCACCGCCTCGGACGCGACCTTCCTCGGGGCCATTCACCGCATGGACCGCGCCCTGCGCGAGATGCGCATCCGCGGGGTGAAGACGAACATCCCGTTTCTCGAAAACGTCATCGCGCACCCGATCTTCGTCAAGGGGCAGGCCACGACCACGCTCATTGACACCACGCCCGAGCTGTTCCGCTTCCCGCCCAAGCGCGACCGCGCCACGCGCCTGCTGCGCTACCTGGGAGAGGTCATCGTCAACGGCAACCCGCAGGTCAAGGGCCGCCCCGAACCCGACCGCAGCCTGCCCGTCATCGTCCCGGCCTGGGACCACACCACCGCCCCCGCCGACGGCACCCGCCAGCAGTTGCAAAAGCTCGGGCCCGTGAAGTTCGCCGAGTGGGTGCGCAAGCAAAAGCGCCTGCTGGTGACGGACACCACCTTCCGCGACGCGCACCTGAGCCTGCTCGCCGCCCGCGTGCGCAGCTACGACATGCTCCAGGTCGCCCCCGTCATGGCCCGCCGCCTGCCCAACCTTTTCAGTATGGAGATGTGGGGCGGGGCGACCTTTGACACGGCCATGCGCTTTCTGCACGAGTGCCCCTACGCCCGCCTGCGCGACCTGCGCGAGCAGGTCCCGAACGTGCTTTTTCAGATGCTCCTGCGCGGGGCCAACGGCGTCGGCTACTCCAACTACCCCGACAACGTCGTGCGCGAGTTTGTCAAGCACACCGCCGAAGCCGGGATCGACCTGTTCCGCGTCTTCGACAGCCTCAATTATTTGCCCAACCTCAAGGTCGCCATCGAGGCCGTCACCGGCCACACCGACGCTCTCTGTGAGGCCGCCCTCTGCTATACCGGGGACATCCTCGACCCCGACCGCGCCAAGTATTCGCTGGAGTACTACGTGCGCCTGGCCAAGGAACTGGAGAACATGGGCGCTCATCTGCTCGCCATCAAGGACATGGCCGGGCTCTGTCATCCCCTCGCCGCCGAGAAGCTCATCAAGACGCTCAAGCAGGAGGTTGGCCTCCCCATCCACTTCCACACGCACGACAGCTCCGGCATCGCTGCCGCCAGCATTATCAAGGCCGCCGAGGCCGGGGCCGATATCGTGGACCTGTCCATCTCGTCCCTCTCCGGCCTGACCGCTCAGCCCAACCTCAACTCCATCGCCCACGCCCTGCGCCCCAGCCCGCGGGATACCGGGCTGGACCAGCAGACCCTCGACGAGCTTTCGCTGTACTGGGAAGCCGTGCGCCAGTCCTACGGGCCCTTTGACACCTCACCGAAGTTCGGCAGCGCGGAGGTTTACCGCCACGAGATGCCCGGCGGCCAGTACACCAACCTGCGCGAGCAGGCCACCGCACTGGGCCTGGGCAAGCGCTGGCCCGAAGTCGTCCGTTACTACCGCGAGGTCAACCTCATGCTTGGCGACATCGTGAAAGTCACCCCGTCGAGCAAGGTCGTGGGCGACCTCGCCATTTTCCTGCTCTCCAAGGGCATCGAGCCGCACGACATGCTCAACCTCGACCCCGGCGCCACGCCCTTCCCCGCCAGTGTGGTGGACATGCTCTCCGGCGGCCTCGGCCAACCCGAGGGCGGCTGGCCCAAACCGCTGCAAAAGATCGTCCTGGGCGACCGCAAGCCCGCCACCGGACGCCCCGGCGCGAAGGCCCCCAAGATCGACCTCAAGGCCGAAAAGGCCGAACTGGCCAAGCGCCTCAAGCGCGAAGTCAGCGACGACGACCTCTTCGACCACCTGATGTACCCGGATGTCTTCACGGCGCTGGAAAAGGCCCGCGAGAACTACGGCGACGTGTCCGTGCTGCCCACCCCGGCCTTTTTCTACGGGCTCAAGCTGGGCGAGGAAATCGCCGTGGACATCGAGGAGGGCAAGACGCTCTTCATCCGCTTCACCGGACTGGGCGAGCCCAACGAGGAAGGCGTGCGCACCCTCACCTTTGAGTTGAACGGACGCGCCCGCGAGACCTTCGTCACCGACGCCTCCGTCAAGCCCGCCACCGAGCACCGCCCGCAGGCCGACCCCACGGACGCCCGCCAGGTGCCTGCGCCCATCCCCGGCATGATCAGCGGCCTCAACGCCACCGTCGGCCAGAAGGTCGCCAAGGGCGACAAGCTCGCCGTCATCGAGGCCATGAAGATGCAGACCACCGTCTATGCCCCGCAGGACGGCGTGGTGGACGATATCCTCGTCAAAATGGGCGACAGCGTGCAGACCAAGGACCTCCTCGTGCGCCTGCGCTAAGCAGACGGCGAAAGCGCAGGAGACGTGGCTCTACGAGTTGGCGCAGCTACACTGGTGGAATTGCCGCGTGGATCGAATGGCCGCGTTTCTTCGTCGCGTAGCGACGATTGATCGTTAGCCGTGGGTTTCAACCCACGGTTACGCATGGTTGTGAAAAAAATCACGTCGCGTAGCGACGTTTCTCCGGGGGCTCACTTGAACCGTCGCTGACGCGACGGAGCACACACGAAGGCCTTCTTACCGTGGGTTAAAACCCACGGCTAACGATGCGGCATCGCTACGCGATGCTTGGACAAGACACTTGTCGCCAGTCGCATAAAAATCGCCCACCCAAGCGTCGCTCCGCCCTGACCACGCCCCACCCGTTTTTCGGAAAACCCTTTGATGCCACGGCCATCTGCGCTAAGGTGGCCGCGTGACAGGCATCGACTACACCATCGTGGCCGCGTACCTGGCGGGGCTACTTGCGCTGGGCGCGTATCTTTCCAAACGCGCCTCGGCCAGCAGCGAGGAATATTTCCTCGGCGGCCAGAAACTGCCTTGGTGGGCGCTCGGGGCCTCCGGCATGTCCAGCAATCTCGACATCGCCGGGACGATGACGATTGTCACGCTGCTGTACGTCTTCGGGCTGCACGGCTTCTTTATCGAAATGCGGGGCGGGGTCGTACTGCCGATCGCGGTCTTCGTCGCATTCATGGGCAAGTGGCACCGCCGCAGCGCGGTCATGACCACCGCCGAGTGGATGGAGCTGCGCTTCGGCAAGGGCCCGCAGGGGCTGGCCGCGCGGATGACGGCCGCCCTCACCTACCTGGTCATTACGGTGGGCATGGTGGTGTTCTTTCTCGGGGCGGCAGGGAAGTTCCTGGCCGTCTTTCTGCCCTTCACCCCGCTCCAGTGCCAAGTCGGTATGCTCGTGATTGCGCTGGTCTATACGATGATGAGCGGCCTCTACGGCGTGGTGTGGACGGATGTCATCCAAAGCCTGCTCATAGGTGGGGCGGCCATCTATGTGGCCATCGTCGCCGGGCTGGAATACTCCCCCGCCCTGACCGATCAATGGCCCGGCGCGCAGTTTAACCAGTTCCTGCCGCGCCTGTACGACGAGGGCCTCGCCACCGGGGGGCAGGACTACCGGCTGTTCGGGCTGTTCCTGCTTTTCTGGGTCGGCAAGGGCCTGCTCGAAGGGCTCGGCGGCAGCGGCGGCAGCGCCTACATGGCCCAGCGCTTTTACGCGGCCCGCCGCCCCGAGGACGGGCTGAAGATCGGGATGCTCTGGACCCTGCTGTTCGCCTTTCGCTGGCCGATGGTGCTCGGCTTCGCCATCCTTGCGGTCTCGCTCGGCGTCGGCCAGGAGGACCCCGAACGCGCCCTGCCCGAGGTGTTGCTCTCGGACTTTTTCCCGGCGGGCGTGCGGGGCGTCATGCTGGCGGCCATGCTCGCCGCGGCCATGTCCACCTTTGACAGCACGATCAACGCCGGGGCCTCCTACGTGGTCAAGGACCTCTGGCAACCCCTGCGCAAAAAGGCCGGCCAACGCGAACTCGTCGCGGTCGGCTACCTCGCCTCCGCGCTCATCGTGGGGCTGGGGCTCCTGCTCGCCCTGCAGGTCGAGAGCGTGGTCGATATCTGGGTGGTCATCGTGATCGACCTCTTTCCGGCCTTCCTCGTGCCCTTCGCCCTACGCTGGTACTGGGAGCGGTTCAACGGAGCGGGCTTCACCATCGGTGTGGGGGCGGGGTTCATCACCGCGCTCGTCGTCAGTACCGCCGGCCGCGGCTGGGAGCTGAGCGAGGTGGGCATGCTCGGCCTCATCACCGGCGTCTCGCTCGCGGCCTCGCTTCTGGGCACGCTCCTCACCCCCGAGACGCCCCTCGCCGTGCGGGAAGCCTTTTACCAGAAAATCCGCCCCTGGGGCCGCTGGAACCCCGCGTGGAAACGCCCCGACCGCGACGAGCACACCGGCGACTTCGTCCGGCTGGCCGCCGCCCTGCTGTGGCAGGTGACGACCTTTCTGCTCCCGATGGCGGCTGTCCTCCACGCCTGGAGCGCCTGCGCAGTGCTCCTCGCGCTGTGGCTGCTGAGCGGTTGGCGACTACTGCGCGACTGGCGTTGAGCGCATCCAAGTGTCGGAACAGCACGCGAAGTTATGCGCTACGGCGACGAGGGCCGGTTGCGTCCCGCGCCCGGCGTGTGCCCGTAGACGTCCCGGTAGCAGCGGATAAAATAGTTGGGGTCGGTGTAGCCGCAGGCACGGGCCACCTGACCGACGTTCATGCCTGGAACCTCCAAGAGCTCACGCGAACGCTGGAGCCGGAGATTACGGACGTAAGTGTTGAAGGACTCCCCGCAAAAGCGCCGGAACAGCCGAGCGAGGTGATTCGGGTGAACCTGCAAAAAATCCGCCACCTCTTGCCGTCCCAGCGGACGGTGCAGGTTCTCCTCCAAAAAATGACAAGCCGCCTGCCACGTGAGGGTGGCCTTGCCCGTCACCTGCCCGCCCGCCTCCAGCGTTCGGGCCGCGAGCAATAGCACCACCTTCCCCAGCGCAGCGGGCAAGAGGGCCTCCGGCGGCTCCGAACGGCAGTTTTCCAGCGCGGTCATCGCGTGCCAGCCGTCCGTGCCCAGCGGAGCGGGGGCGTGATGCACGAGCAGGAACCGGTGCCCATGCGAACGGCTGTTGTGCCCCAGCAGAAACCGCGTCATCTCCGGATGGAAAACCAGCCCAAGCGATATATATTCGGCCCCCGCAAAGGGAGCCAGCGCACAGCCCGGCAGCGTGCACACGCCATCCCCGCGACCGAGCGCCAGCTCCCGCACGCCGCCCTCGCCACGTACCCGGTACACCGCCTTGCCCCGCAGGCAAACGTTCAGCCGCGGCCACTGCATGAGCGCCGCCTGGCTGATTTCGGGTACATAGCCGCGTTCCTGGACGAAGTGCATCCGCCCCGGCCAGTCACGCCGTGCCAGCCGTAGGATCAGTCGATTAAGATACTGCTCGGGCTTTCTGACCATTTGTTACATATATGCTATAAATGTTCCGCATTTCGACTATAAAAAACTGATTTAATGTTCCATAATTACTCCCATCAAACAACCCCGCCTGTTGCGTTCGGCGGATGCAACCCCAACTCCGTTTCCCATGAGTACATCCCACGTTTTCCAGGAACCCGCCCGCGCCCTGCCCGTCATCGCCGACGCGGATGTCATCGTGTGCGGTGGTGGCCCCGCCGGTGTCGCCGCCGCCCTCGCCGCCGCCCGTAACGGCGCGAACACGCACCTTTTTGAAATGCACACGTGCCTGGGCGGTGTGTGGACCAGCGGTCTGCTGACCTATATTTTTGACTTCGCCAAGCCGGGCCTGACGCAGGAGATCATCCACCGGATGGAGGCGCTCGATGCCCTGCGCGGCGAGAACCGGGACCGCTTCGTGTACGAGCCCGAACCCATGAAAGCCCTGCTGGAGCAGATGTGCCAGGAAGCCGGGGTGCACATCCACCTCCAGTCGCGCCTGTGCGCCGCCTACCGAACCGGGCGGCGGCTCGACACCATCGTGACCGAGTCGCGCTCCGGGCGCCAGGCCTGGCGGGCCCGGGTCTTCATCGACGCCACCGGCGACGGCGACCTGGGGATGCTTGCCGGGTGCGGCTGGGAGATCGGACGCCCGGAGGACGGCGCCTGCCAACCCCTGACCATGAACGCCATCGTCACAACCCCGGATGTACAGGCGCTCGCCCCGTATATTTCCTTTTTCGGGACCGACTCCATGCCCGGGCATGTTCAGGCGACGAAAAACATTGTAGCCGACATGCGGCGCGCAGGTGTCACCCCTTCCTACGGGATGCCGACGCTTTTCCAGATTCGCGACAATCTGCTGCTGGCGATGTTCAACCACGAGTACGGTGTGCGCCCCGACAGCGAGCCGCAAATGACCGAGGCGACGCTGCGTTCCCGTGCCGAAGTTCACCATCTGGTGGAAGCACTGGAAAAGCTCGGCGGCCCCTGGCGGGGCCTGCATCTCGCCTCGACAGCAGACCAGATCGGCGTCCGCGAGGGGCGTCGCATCCACGGCCTGTACGAGTTGACACGGGAGGACTTGCGCCAGGGAAGCAGCTTCGAGGACGGGGTCACCCGGGCCACCTTCTGCGTGGACATCCACGCCCCCAGTAAAAAGGAAAACGAGCAGGCGGCCATCACGCACAGCGATTTCCACATGCGCAGCTATGAGATTCCGCTGCGCGCGCTCATCGCCCGGGATGTGGACGCGCTGATGATGGCGGGCCGCTGTATCAGCGGGGACTTCATCGCCCACGCCAGCTACCGGGTGACCGGCAACGCCGTCGCCATGGGCGAAGCCACCGGTGTGGCCGCCGCGCTCAGCGCCGCCCGGGATATCCTCCCCCAAGAGCTGGCCTGGGACGACCTCGCCCCCCGCCTGCCCTACCGATCCCAGGCCTGAGTCGCCCGGACGCGACGGCCCTATCGAGCCAATTCACTGTTGCCCAACCGGAGCGCTGTGACCGGGCAGATCACTGTGCCTAAAACGGGCCGGTATGCGGGACGGCGATCTCACAGAGTGACCCCGCAAAAGGCGTTCCGCTAATTGCCGGGTGATTAGGGTGTTGACTCGGAACTACGAGCCACTTGCTTATAGCCGTAACAAAACTTATCATGCCCATAAGCAAGCCAATCGCCCTGATCCTTTCTTCGCTGTTGTTTCTCCTGTGCGCCGACCTCTCGGCTCAAAAAGTGGACTGGGACAAGGCTCCGCTGAACCCGATCGGCGTCAAGTACAAGGCCGAGCACTTCAACCTCAAGGGGCCCGTTTTTTCGGCGGACAAGAAGGTCTTCGACGAGCAGGGCCTGTTGATCAAGGACATCGTTTACGTGAGCTACGAAAACGGCCTGCCGACCGGCAAGGGGGATGTCATCTGGGAAACCGACGCCGAGGGTAATATCACCCGGGAGACCTTCCCGAGCGGACGCGTGAGCAACTACATCTATCGCGACGGTCTGCTCGTCGAGGAGAGCTACACCTATGACAAGCAAAAGGGCACGAAGCGCTACAGCTACGATGAGTCCGGACGCCTCGCCCGCCTGGAGCTCGAAAACAACGGCCAGACGGAAACTACCACCTATGCCTACACGGCGGACGGCGACAGCGTAAACGTCACCGAGAACTTTCAGCGTGAGAACGGCACGGTCAAGCGGAGCGTCAAGACCTACAAGGGCGGCTATCTCACCGCCTCACGCACTGAGGGCGAGCCTATCGAGCTGAATGTCGAGTACACCTTCGACACGTACGGCAACCCCGTCGAGTGGGTTTACGCGCAGAATAACGGTGTGCGCGACGATTTTGTCGCCCGTTACCAGTACTACCCCGAGCTGCGGCAGGCCAACCAGCTCACCTACGGTTCCGTCTACGACGACAAACTCTACCCCTCCCTCATCTTCCGCAATGGCCAGATCGCCGAGGATGTTTCCTATGCGAAGCGCTCGGACGAAAGCGGCTATGTCATCTACGACGATTTCAGCAACAGCTACTACCTCGCCGAAATCGACCCCGACCGCAAGCCCGGCGACCGGATCGAGGCCCGCCTGATCGCCGAAAACTTCGATACGATCGCTTTCTTCAAAGACTACAAAATCCAGCCCTTTTACAAGGGGGAGACGATTTTTGACAACTCGAAGAACACAAACTCCGTGACCTTGAACGGCGACATCATCACCTACTCCAGCCACCAGCGCCTGAAACGGCACACCTCGCTGTTCTTCGATCTAGAGCCCAACCAGTTGGTCCTCAAGGGCCACCTGCTCGCCCAGACGCGCCGCTACTTCGCCAGCCATATGTTTTATTCGGTCAGCGACGAAGGGGAGCTGGAGCTCTTCCTCAACGCCAAGCGCATCCCGGATGTTTCTCAAATGCGGATGGGCAAGATGGGCGAGAACGACCTCGTCCTCTACGTCAACGACAAGCCCTGCTACGTGCTCTACGGGGCTCTGGCCGAGCCGAGTCCGGGCGTCTATATGGCCCGCTACTACGAGAAGGACCGTGACAGTGTAGAGCCGCTTCCGGACGATTTCGTGCTCACCTTCAGTCACACCAAAGCTAAAGTTGAATCTGAGGGTGAGGCCGTCCCCGGCTACTCCGAGCAGGACGTGGCCGCCCTCTACACATTTACCCCCGAGGACATCAGCTCCCGTGTGCGCCCGTATGTGAACCGTACCGCCGCTCCCCTGAACCCGGTCACCTCCGTCGGCGGGGTGTACGATCTCAATCTCGACGGCGACATCGCCTATGCCTTCTACGACGGCGGCAGTTACTATTTCGACGAGGACGGCCAGCGCATTAACCCGAAACAGGACGTCTTCACCGACGAGGAAACCGCGCGGCGCGAAAAGGCCACCTACTGGCTCTTTGACGACGCCAACAAGCTCCTCCTGCATCGGGGGTTTTATCCCGCTGGCTGGGACAGCATCTACAAGTACAACCCCGACGGCACGCTACGGGCCACTTACATCATCGATGACGGTCAGGTCACCGGCTGCTATACCTACGAGTACGACAAGGACCGGCGTCTCGTGAAAAAGGTGCTGCAAACCGGCAAAGAAACCACCACCGAGACCTACAGCTACCGCGAAGAAGACGGCCAGCTCCACATCACCTCGAAGGAGACCGGCCCCGATGGCGAGATTGCCCGCAGCTATGTCTATGGCAATGGCCGGGAGGTCAAGTTCACCCAGAGCGGCAGCAATCCCGTGAACAAGACCTACCAGTACATGAACGACGATTCCGGTAATCCATACGTCCGCCTCGATCAGGACGGCGTGGAGACCGAGCTGCGCTACTACTACCACACCGACACCTGGCAGCTCGACCGCTGGCACTGGATCAACGAGAAAGTCTTCGGTCAGTACAACCCGGCCCTCTATGTGGACGACCGACGGGTGGGCACGCTCTATGGCAGCTACACGGAGGAGACCCCCTTCGCCCACGGCGTCTTCTACGAGCCGATCGGCCAGAACTACCTCATCGCCGAGAATGCCCTGCTGCCCGCCACCCGCAAAGATCCCGACGCGCGGGGCAAGATGCAGCTCAAGGTATCCGCCCCTGCCATGCTCTACCTGACTGCCACGGGACAGTTCCGTTTTTACGTGTACGGCAGACTTGAGGACGACCTCAAACAGTTCCGGCTGGGGCAAAACCTGGTCTTATACAACAACCGGAACGGACACACCTATCTCATTCAGGATTTCGACACCGGGGCGGAGAGATTCTTCCCGGTCGAAGACCTCGGCTCCGATGTCGCCACCTGGTTCCGGGCCAGCAAAGAAAGTGATTTCATCTTTATTGAAAATGGTGAGGTCCCCACGGGGCTGGGCAATGGCGGCTTCTATGCCAACGGCGACCTCCTTGTCAAAAAGGACGGGCAGCCCTGGGGCATCCTCGAAGCCGCCGATATCAAAGGCTCCACCGACAAGGTCTATATAATGACCCACTACAGCGGTCGCGGCCTCCCCGGCGAAACCCCGCCACCGTCGAAGACCCCCACCGTCACCATCCAGAAGTACGGTTTCGGCGTCCCCATCACCTTGGAGCGTGAAGCGGGCAAGTACCGTTTTTACCAAAAGGGCCAGCCGATCTTCGAGCCCAAGGCCTTCGTGGTCGGCGATTCCGGCAACGCCTTTGCCTTTTACGACACCACCAGCTACCACCTGTTCAAGCAGGCCAAAGGGCTTCCCTCCGGCCAGACCTTGCTGGAGGAAAAGATGATCATCGACCCGCTGCTGGTCGAGAACAACGGTTCGCAGACCCGTGTCTGGTGGGAGGGCGAACTTGTACCGGAAAGTGAATACAAGCTTTTCCCCTGCGACAACGGCAGCCGCTTCCTCTACCTGAGCAAGATCAAAAAGTACTACGAGCTCAAGGGCTGGAGCAGCTATCTCAACTATCAGGTCGGCTCGGGTGTGGGATCACCAAACGTCCTGATCAAAAACAGCGATGGCACCCTCGATGTCATCACCCGCGGCGTCGCCGAACCCAGGGAGGAGATATCTGGCTACATGCAGGGTGACGAGTATCAGATCTATCTCGGCTCAGACCCTACCTATGTGATCCGCGACCTCGACTCGACCGACGAACTCGCGCCGGGCATCTACCCGCTGTACGACTTCAGCTACTAGGGAATAAGGAAACAACCGCACGCGCATCGGCGGGCTCGGCGCTACAGATACATCCCGATCCCCTCCCGGTGGCGTGCCTGAACGCAATTGGGAGCCAGCCCGTCACCGCAATAGGGATAGGTGAAACGCGCCCCCTTCTGATAGGGCGGATAGTTTTCGTACTTCACAGTCTGCTGCGTCGTCACCGCCCGCTGGGTCTCGATCAGCCACTCCAGCAGCTTGCGGCGGCAGGTTTCTATCAGCTCGCGGCGTTCCTCGTCGTGGTAAAGGTTACGAGTTTCTTCCGGGTCATTTTCGATATCGTACAGTTCTCCGACATCCTGCCCCGCAAAGGCCTTCTGCTGATAATGGACAAAGCGCCAGTTCTCCCATCGCAAGGCCTTGCTCCACACGTTCTCCGTCACCGCGATCTCCCTGACCGCGTCCGATGAACCCGCCAGCAAGGACGAGATATCGCAGCCGTCCGCCATTTCCATCGACGGCAGGCCGCACAGAGACGACAGGGTCGGGGCCATATCCACGTTCTCCACAAGCTGCCGGGAAGCTTTACCTGCGGACGTCACCCCCGGCACACGCCAGAGCATCGGCACACGGCAGACGGCGTCCGAGCAGATGCCCGGCGCTTTTTCCAAGATGCCGTAATGGCCGTGGTAGGCACCATGATCACTGCCAAAGACCACGATGGTGTTTTCCTCCAGACCGCTCGACTTCAGGAAGTCCAGCAACTGCCCAAACACATAATCGATCTGGCTGACACAGGCGAGTGTGCCCCGCCAGGACCGGCGGACAAAGTCCTCGAACGAGTCGCCCTCCCGGCCGAACTCGGGCTGGTACTCCCGCCACTCCTCCCAGCGTTGCTGAAAATGCGGCGGGCGGGTTTCCGGGGAAAGGTCCCAGGTACTGGGCAGGTCCAGATCCTCCGGGTACAGGTTCCAGAAGCGCTCGTTGGGCAAGAGCGGATGATGCGGCTTCTGGAAAGCGACCTGGATGCAGAAGGGCTGCTCATGGTCCTGCTGCATAAAGTCCATCGCCTTTCGCACGCACCACATTTCCTGTGTTTCCTCCAGCGGCAGTTGCGATGGCATGGCGTCGATGGCGATGCTCGGCTTGCCGTAGTTGTTTTCGTTGTGCCAGCTATCCTCCAGGTCCCGCAGGCCTTTGCGCTCCAGCCCATCCAAAAACTCCGACTCCCCAAACACGCCGTCCGCGGTCTCGTAGGTATCGCCAAACTCGTCCACATCGTCCGCAATCCAGTTGCGGGGCGCTTCGGGCAGATGCAGCTTCCCGTAGGCAGCCGTGCGGTAACCGTGACGGCGGAAGTGGCGAAACAGGTTGTCCAGTTTCGCCGGGGCCGGTCCGGAGAGACCGTAGTAGCCATGATTGTGGCAGTACTGGCCGGAGAGAATGCTCACGCGACTCGGTGTACAAATCGGGTTCTGGCAATAGGCACTGTCGAAACGCATGCCCGTGGCCGCGAACGCATCCAGGCGCGGGGTCAGGGCCTGCGGATGACCCGCACACCCCAGCCAGTTGGCGTTCAGTTGGTCAGCCAGGACCATAACAACGTTCATCTTCTGTTTCATCAATTCACTCCTTTGAGCCAGCTCCGCTCTGCCAGATAAAGTTAGCCATGCTACCGGCAAAGCCGTCCGCTTTTTCCGGAGAAACGGCGCCGATGTAGGGGGTCGAATGCGACCTCACGATCTCCGGCGGCACATTGGCTGTGCCGGCAGGCTTACCGTCAATCTCCAGCGATAGAGACTCCAGATCGTAGCTGAGCCGGACATGATGCCAGCGGCCCGCCGTTAACCGATCCGTTGAAAGCACCCGATACGGATCATCGCGGGTCACGTCGCGCTCGACCTTGATCCTGCCGTCGGGGAGCACGATCATTTGCAGCGGGCCCTTGTTTCCGCCGATATCCGTGTCGCTGACGATCCGCTGGGTTCTGCCCAGCTCGTCGAGCTTGATATCGAAATCCAGGGTGTAGGAACCGGCCAGCCCACTGCGCGAGCGGATGGACAAGCGGCTCGTCCGGGTGAAATGCAGCACCGGACGCTCCAGCTCCTCATCGATCACCCACTGCGAATCCTCCGCGCCGGGGCCGACCCATTTTTTCGCGGGCCGGTCCATGACACCGGAGCGCCACCCCCACCCCGTCGACATGTAACTGCCGCTGCCGCCGACCAGCCAGCCGATGCCCTCGTCCATGGGGAAATCCACACTCATCAAGCGCCAGACGGGCAGCTCCACCTCCCGAATCTGCTCTGGCGCATAAGGCTGATGAGGCGCGAGCGTGTGTTTCGGGAATGCCTTTTCATAGCCGCTGACGTCCTGTGTAATCTCCATCACGCTGGTCGCCGCCAACTCGTCGTAAGGCTTCCCGGTCTGGACGACTTGCACCACCTTACGTTGCTCCCGGGCGCTTTCATCCGCACGAACCCACACATAGGGGCGGGAGAAGAAAACCGAACCGTCGGCCAGTTGCCCGGAAAGCGAGAGCACGCGGTAAGGTTCGTTGGACTGCACAGCCGGTAAGACGACGCTGCCTGCCACGTGTTTGCCCATGGGCTCCGGCATGCGGTTGAGGACATGACCATCCTCCATCAGACGCACGCGCAGCGAGGTGTCCGCCTGCTGACCGGGCAAGATCACATCACCGGCAAACAAACTCGGCAAAGGGATCGTGTGCTCATCGCCGTCCGCCAGTTCGCTCGAAACGACTTCGACCGTGGTCCCGGTGATGTCCCCTGTCGTAAACGCCAGTACCGCCGCCGGTGTATCCCGCCGCACGGCTACGGCTTTTTTCACGGCGATGGGGACGGTTATCTCGTCGCCCTGTCCCTCCGTCACGGAATCCTTCCAGGCCTGGGCGGAGCCATCGCTGCCGACGGCAGCAGACTTCGCGAGCGTGACGGCGGGATCCTGGGAAGTGTGATAGAGCCAGCGCCAGTGCGCGAGGCCCTTGAGCCGCAAGCTCACCGTTTCGTCCAGCCCCCAGTTATCCAGTCCCAGATAAAGATCATCGCCGCCGTCCGCCTCCCGGATATCTTCCAGAACCAGCACACCATCCATGACCTGCATCTGGGCCACAGGAGAAGCAGCCTCGACGTCATAGGACAGCCTGACAGGCGGCGTCGCCACCCCCGACAGGTCCAACGGCTCCACCTTTATCTCGACCTCCGGCGCGGCGACTTTATCCAGCGCGATCGTCAGCGGGCGATTCGTCCGGATGCGGCCGACACGCACGTTGACAGGAGGCAAGCGCTTCTGCACACCCTGCGCATCCACGATAACCGGCGAAAGCGCCACGGGGATGTCTGCGTCCAGATCAGGGGCGTACTCCACAGCCACGACCTCGGGCGCCTCGCCCACGACACCGCTCAAGCTAACAGCCTGACGCCACCGCACCTGGCCCGCGCTATCCTCCAGCCGCACCTCACCGCTCCAGGCCTCCTCATCAGCACCGTATCCAGGAAGCACTACAAATTGCATTTCAAAGCGATCCCCGAGCAAGAGTTCCGGATGGTAGGCCACTACGACTTGCGCGGCCTCATTGACGGATGCTTCCTGCGCGTAAAGACTGCGGTAGTAGCGGATAATTTCCTGGTACCCATAGGGAGAGGCCCACGAGGGATAGGAAGCGGTTTCGCTGAGGTCGTTCCAGGTGACCAGCACCATCTCCGTCAAGCCCTGCGTCAGCCCGGCGTTGAGGCTATCGAGCAGCGTACGCATGCCGCGGTAGGGGACGTAATCCTGCGTAAAGATCCGCTGCCCGTTGTCATAGCCCGCGCGGATGGTGCCGACGACCTCGAACTCGTCACCGGCCTTGGCCGCGTTTCTCTGGCTGCTGGCAATGCCTTCGGGATCCAGGTCCACCGACCAGGAGTTGACCCCGTCAAAAGCCTCGTAGGACAAGCCCACCGGAAAGTCTCTCGTCGTGGTGGGCACCCAGAAAAACGTTAATCCCTCGCTGGCCAGTTCCTGACGCAGCCGGGAAAAATCCTCGTAGTACGGAAGGTATCCCCATGACGAAATCAAGGGCTTGCCGTGGCTGCGAGCGATACGGGGATTGTCACCGTAGCGGACGAGATAATCCTTTACCGCCACCTTCAAATCCTCATAGGTCGGATAAAAGCCGCTTGCGGCCACCTGCGGCTTGATTTCGAAATCCGGATCCACCCCCATCCGGTCCAAAGCGTCAATCCAGCGCTCCGCCGCCGCGAAGGTGGGCCATACCTCGAAACCATCGAGCCCGTAAGCCTGCGCCTGCCGGACTTCTGCGGCGCGTGTCTCGTCGCTCTGCCCCTGATAACGAAGCAGGGGAAAGGTATCGGTGCCGGGAATCTGGGAGGCACCCCGCGGATAAACCGGACCGAAAACCTCCATGTAGTTGCCCCAGAAGCGAACGGTCTGCGGGGCCGCCGTGCCATTATCGACCACAGTCGCCTCAGCGTTTCCCTGCGGCTTGTTACCCGCCGGAGAGCTGGCTTCATCCGGTTTCTGAGTGCAGGAGCTCACCCCACCAAGGCTGGCAGCCAATAATGCCACAGCCAGCAGGCAAGGCCTCACGGAGCCCGCTCGATGATTCGGTGAAAAAAGGACGTGCTTCATTTCAATAGAGTCTGCCGTTTGAGTCCGAGTAGTTCCGGTCCTCGACCTCATCTTCGCGCAGCGATTCCACATGCCCGTCCACGAACAGGAAATTCGCCCGGTCCTGATGCCAGTAGCCGACAAAGCCTCCGTTCTCCTCCGAATGCAGCTGGGCCAGCGTGAATACCCCTGCCCTACCCGCCGGGTAAGGAATACCCTCGCACAGCAGCAGGGTGTCTGCGGGTTCCGGCACGGCACTCAGGTAAACTGTCGACTGGTTGGGTAAGTTCATCAGGGGCAGCAGCCGGGCGTTACCGGCATACGAGGAGGGCGAGCCGTTGGCCACGCGGACATTTAGGCCGCCACAGGCCTCCTCAAAGGCCGGACAGTAGAACTCGTCAAGATTGTGTCCGTAATAGACGGGTACCAGGTCTTCTCCCCCCAGGTAGGGAGCGATCGCGTTTTGCCAGTTCTCATTGTCTCCGGGCGCCTGGAGGATCGGCAAAACCTGAGCATGATCCTGAGTGTAGAGCAAGAACCCCACCGCCAGTTGACGCAAATGCTGCTGGCACTTCGTGCTGCCAGCGAGCTTTCTGGTGTGTCCCATCCCCACGAACAGCAGGGTCGACAAAATGGCGATCACGGCGAGCGCAGCCAGGACCTCAATCAAGGAGAACCCATCCGGGCGAACACGCCACCGACAGGCACCCCTTGAAACTGCGAGGTGGGATATCATCAACGATGTGGGGTAAGCAGGATCGTGTCGCGGACTTAGTTACAGGCGCGGGTGGACACCTTTTTCCGAATCTTCCAAAGAGACATGACCAACAGGACAGCCAACCCCATCGAGAACGACATACCGGAAACTTCCGGAACCACCGTAATCGTCAGCTCGGGACGGAAAACCGCAGTGGGCGCTTCGGACGTCGAGAATATCACGACATTTCCCAAGGTCTCCTCATCCCCCACCCGCAAAAGCAATCCCGCATTAGACGACGGATCGGTAATCCAGGACTGAACCAGCGTCACCGGCAGGGAGATATTGTAGTAACTATCGGTCCCGTCCAGAACCGTAAAGCTGTCGATAAAGGTCGAGCCATAACCATCCCCGGGATTCCCCAAGCCTTCGCCCCCGTCCCACTGGACACGATTGGGTGCGCTGTCATTGCCATCCGTGCCCGTGGCCAGACTCTTCCACGCCGCCGCACCGACCTCGATGGCACCACCCATGCCACTGCCCTGGATCCAGGCCGCATTGGAAGCATCAACCGCGTAGACCAGCACTTCGACGTCCTGCGTCTGCGCAGCAGGACTGCCGATGCGCAGCGTCAGGGTGACCGAGCTGATATTGGCGGCATCCCCTGAAGTCAGAACAGAATCCAGGTCCGAAAAGCGGATCAGCGACCGCGCCAGCTGGCCATTCGTATGCATACCGACAAAGGCATTACTCTGGCCGCCGTAGTTGACGTTCTTGAGGGTCGTCCCCGTCAGGTAGGTGTCGGAAGTCCCGGTGTACGCATCGCCCCCGGAAGTCGGAGCAAAGCCCTGTTGAAAAGAATAGTCAACTTGACCAGAGGACAGATGAGGCAGCGACAAGCAAGCCACGAACAAAAGGAGCAGAGGGGATAGGGACAGGTTTTTATTCATATTGAACATGTGTAATTTTTTAATTAAACTGTCAATATATTTGTGAGTCATGAAACCAAACAAACCTGTAAGTATATTAAAATATAGGCCTTTACATACTCAATAAAATCAGATAAAACCTTAAACGTAAGAATAAACATGTTCCATGATTTCGATAAGAGCATTAGCAGATGAGGTCGGGTATTCGTTTTCGACCGTCTCCCGCGCCCTGAAAGACGATCCGGCGATCAAGGCATCCACCCGCGATAAAATCCATGAAGCGGCCAATCGCCTGGGCTACCGTCCCAACGCGCTTGTCCGGGGAGTTACTGGGCGCCACAGCTGCATGATCGCGATGATTATCAGCAGCCTGAACAACGGTGGACTGGCACGCCAGGTCTCCCATACATCTGACTTTTTGAGGGCCAAAGGCTACCCGCTCATTATCCTCAACTCCGATAACGATCCGGTCCAGGAACGGGATTGCTTCCATCTGGCCGTCGATTATCGGGTAGCCGGGGTCATCCTGAATGGCGCGGTCCTGGACTCCTCAGCCAGTCACTTTGCGCAGTTGATCAATTCCAACATCCCGTTCGTCATCACCAAGGAATACTCCCCCCAACTGAACGTCCCCCACGTCTATCGACATGACCGGGAAGCGATCGAGCAAGTCGTCGCCGAAGCGGTTGCCCTCGGGCACCGCCACTTCGCGCATATCGCCGGCCCCAAGGAGAGCCTGAAGAACAGCGTACGCTTGCAGGCCTACCGCATGGCCTTGAGCAAGATGGGGTTTCCCCTCAGCGAAGATGCCATCTACACCTCCGAATGGTCTTCGGAATCCGCCGAGCATGCGACTCTCAGGCTCTTGGGCGAAAAACCGCAGACCACTTTTATTTTCGCCGCCAACGATGTGGTCGCCGCCGGCGTCTACCGGGCCTGCTACAGGACCCACCGACGCATACCGGATGACATTTCCGTCCTGGGCTCGGGCAACCAGGATATCGGAAAATCGCTCTACCCTTCCCTATGCACGCTCGATCCCAAGCTGAAGGAGATAGCCATCGCCAGCTGTAACCTGCTTTTCGAGATGATCAACCAACCCTCGTTCAGCTACGCCAACAGTGATCCCTCTTCGGTCACGATCCCCGGTGCCTATCTTCCCCGTCAGAGCATCGGACCCGTGAAGGCTGCACAGACGGTGTGAGAACCTGCCGGTTGCTGATCACGGATAGCGCCGCCCCGGAGCGCGGCGGGCTTCCATTCCCGGTCGAGTGATGAGAGAACGGCGAAGCCGCTCTAGAAACCTCCCCCGAAACCGCCCTGGTAGATGCCCAGCAGCACAGTGATGATGGCCAGCGCGGCCATGGCGACCTTGTGCGGGAGGCAGACCTTGATCGGGGCGAGCTGCTCTTCCTTGCCCTCGGGCCAGGTCTGTTCCTGGAAGAAGGCTTCGCGCATCCAGCCAAAGTAGTAGTAGATGGAGATCACTACACCGAGGATGGCCACACCGAGGAGCAGGTAGAGGTTCGCCTGGAAGGCGACCACAAAGAGGAAGACTTTCCCGATGAAACCGGCCAGCGGCGGAATCCCCGCGAGCGAGCCCAGCCCGATAGCAAGCACTCCCGCCAGGAACGGCTGACGGCGGGCGAGGTTCACGTAGTGATCGACCTCCTGGTTTTCGTCATCCGGACCAGCGAGGTGGGACATCACCCCGAAGACCGTGAAGGAGCCGAACAGGTAGGTAAAGAGGTAGAAAATCACGGCCCAGGCGGCCAGCTCGACACCCTGGATGAGCGCGACGATGCCCAGCAGCAGGTAGCCGGCGTGGGCGATCCCGGAGAGGCCCATGACGCGTTTGACGTTGCGCTGGCCCAGCGCCGTGAGATTACCGAAGAGGATCGTCACCACGGTGATGGCCGACAGGAGCGGCACGGTCAGCGAGGCCATCGGCCCGAAGGGCCCGGTCACGAGGTTGATCAGGACGATGAAGCCCGCTGCCTTGGAAGAAACGGCGAGGAAGGCCGTCACCGGCGTGGGCGCGCCCTGGTACACGTCGGGGATCCAGATCTGGAAGGGAACGGCACCGATCTTGAAGCACACGCCACACAGCACGAGGACCATCCCGACCTTGGCCAGGACATTGTTTGGGTTGGCGGCAAGGAACTGCTCCAGCGCGAGGAAATTGAGGGAGTCGCCCGAGTGCACGGGTAGGCTCGGGTCGCCCGCCGCCCCGTAGAGCAGCACGATGCCGAAGAGCAGGATGGCCGTGCTCGTGCCACCGAGCACGAGGTATTTCAGGCCGCCTTCGAGGGAGAAGATGCTGTTGCGGCCGTAGCTGACGAGGATGTAGAAGCCGATCGTGACCGTTTCCAGGGCGACGAAGAGCATGACGAAGTTCGAGCTCTGGCCCAGCAGCATGAGGGCCGCCGTCACGATCAGCGTCAGGCAGTAGAACTCCATCCGCGGCAGGTCTTGCTTGCGCAGGTAGAGCATGCCCAACCAACACACCAGGATCGAGGCTAGCAGGAAAAACAGCCGCATCACTTCGGAGAGCGTGGTCGGCAGGATCATTCCGCTAAAAAGCAGCCCGCTGTCGGCGGGATCGCAGGTGCCGAGCTTGCCCAGCAGGACGGCGAAGATCACGACCTGCCCCGCGATGGCCGCAAAGGGCACGGCCCGTGCGCGCAGGCGACCGGCAAAGAGGTCGATCAGCAGAACGAGCACGGCCAGCAGGGCCAGCGCGATTTCCGGCCAGAGGGCGCACCACTGGTTGGTGGAGACGTATTGCTCCGAGAGCTGGGTCAGAAGTTCAGAATGGTTCATGATGCCGACTCCTCGTGTGCGTGACCGGCGGCGGGCGTCGCGGCCGCGGGGGTCTGGACGGTGGAGAGTACTTTGGGTTGATAGACGGAGTCGCCCATCAGCTCCTCGTTAATCGAGGTGGAAATGGAATGCGGCCAGAAGCCGACCAGCACCAGCCCGATGATCAGGATGATCGCGGGGATGCGCTCGGCGCGGGTGATGTCACCGATGGCCTTGCCCGCGCTGGCCTTTTGGAAGGCTTCGCTCGGGGCTCCCATGAAGATCGCGGCGGCAGCACGCAGGCCGTAAATGGCGGAAATGATGATCCCGAGGACGGCCGGGGCGACGGCCCAGGCGTGGTCTTTCCACAGGGCCATGAAGATGGTGAACTCGCCCCAGAAGTTGGCGAAGCCCGGCAGGCCGACGCTCGCCATGGTCGCGGCGACAAAGAACCCGGCCAGCAGCGGGGCCTTCATGCCGAGGCCACCCATGTCGCGCATGTCGTAGGTGCCGGTGCGCGCATAGACCGCCGTGGACAGCACGAACATCAGCGCCACGGACAGGCCGTGCGCGAACATCAGGATGACCGCGCCCCCGACACCGGCCACCGACAGCGTAGCGATCCCGAGGAAAATGTAGCCCATGTGCATGACCGAGCTGTAACCGACCATCAGCTTGAGGTCGCGCTGGGCGATGGTGACCAGCCCGATGAAAAGGATGTTCCCCAGCGCCAGCCAGATCAGCAGAGGGTTCCACTCCAGCGCGCCCACCGGCAGCAGCGGCACGGCGATCTGCACGAGCCCGTAGAGGCCGAACTTTTTCAGCACCCCGGCGTGGAGCATGGCGTTGGCCGTGGGGGCGGCGGCGTAACCGCGCGGGGCCCACGAGTGGAACGGAAAGAGCGAAACCAGGATACCGAAGCCGAACAGCAGCAGCCCGAAGATGTTGTGCTGGACCGCGTCGGCAATGCTGTGGGCCGAAACGTACTCGCGCAGCGCGATCAGGTCAAAGCCCGTCCAGTCGGAGGCCTTGTAGATGTAGATCAGGCCCAGCAGCGAGAGCATCGCGCCCAGGGTCAGGTACACCGTCATCTCCATCGCGGCCGAGCGGCGCCCCGCCCCGCCCCAGATGCCGATCATGATAAAGGTCGGGATCAGCGCCAGCTCGTGGAAGAAGTAGAAGAAGAAGATGTCGATCGAGGCGAAGACGCCCATCAGCCCGGCCTGCATGATGAGCAGGAGCAGCAGGTACTGCGGCAGGCGCTCAGCCTTGGCATTGATGGCCTGCCAACCGGCGGCCAGCCCGACGATCCCGGCCAGCAGAAAGAGCGGCGCGGAGATGCCGTTGAGCCCCAGGTAGAGGCTGATGCCGAGCGTGTCCTTCATCCCCAGGTCGTACTGGCTCATGTAGGCGTAGCCCGCGGTCTTGGCCGCCTCGCCGAAGTTCCCCCACAGCCACAGGGCGATCGCCGCCGGGGCCAGAAAGCCGATCCCGGCGATGAATTTCGCGGCGCAGGGGCAGAGCTTTTGCCCGAAGAGCAGGGCCACGGCCGCCGCCAGCGGAATCACGATGGCGAGGATTAACAGTAAGGAATTAAAGTCCGTCATCGTAGCAATCCCAGAGCAAAGGCGCCAAAGAGAAGGACGCCGGCGATAAACCAATAAACATAACCGTGAATGCTGCCCACGTGGAGCGAGCGTGAAACCATCCCGACCAGCCCGGCGACCGCACCGGAACCGCGCACGACCAGCCCGCCGATGACGGCGGTGTCGATGAACGCCATAAAGTCGGCGATACGCCGCTGGATGTGGGAGACGTAGAAGTCGTAAATGTCGTCAAACCAGCCGTGGCGCTCGAACACATGGTAGAGGCCGGGGGCCTTGACCTGAAGCCGGTCCTGCGCCGGGCCGCGCCCGTAGAAGAAGAAGGTGAAGAGGAAGCCGCCGATGATGCAGCCCCAGCTCAGGTACTCGACCCAGTGCGCGCCCGACTCCTCAAAGAGGTGGTGGGCCGCTTCCCAGCCGCCGGCGGCGTGCGAGTAGCCGTCGATCATGAACTGCGCCACATCAGCGGGGACGAGGGCGTTCATCACGCCGTCGGCCCAGCCCCAGTGGTACACGAACCAGCCCGCGCCCAGCGACATGATCCAGCCGAGCACCACGAGCGGCACCGACATCCACGGGCTGCTTTCGTGCGCGTGGGAGGCTTTTTCCGAGTTGGGCTTGCCGAAGAACACGACGAAGAGCATCCGGCCCATGTACAGGGCGGTCAGCAGCGCGCCCAGCATGGTGAGGCCAAAGGCCCACGCGTAGGCGTCCCCGTGCCCGGCGGCGAACTTGCCCCAGGCCCCGGCGATAATCGTGTCCTTACTGTAGTAACCGGCCGTGAACGGCACGGCGGAAATCGAGAGCGTGGCGACGAAGAACGCCACGAAGGTGACGGGCATCTTCTTCCACAGACCGCCCATCTTGAACATGTCCTGCTCGTGGTGGCAGGCGTGAATGACCGAGCCGGAGCAGAGGAAGAGCGTGGCCTTGAAGCAGGCGTGCATGGCCATGTGCATGATGGCCAGCCCCGGGAAGCCCAGCCCAATGGCCGTGGCCATGTAGCCCAGGTGCGCCAGCGTCGAGTACGCGAGGGTCTTCTTGATGTCGTTCTGACCCAGGGCGCAGAAACCGGCGAAAACCGTCATGATCGCGCCCGACCACAGGATCCACTCCAGCGCGAAGGGCGTGAGCAGGAAGAACACCCGCACCATGAAATAGATACCGGCGGCCACCATGGTAGCGGCGTGGATGAGGGCCGAGACCGGAGTCGGGCCCGCCATGGCATCCGTCAGCCACACTTGCAGGGGGAACTGGGCGCTCTTGCCGATAAAGCCGCACATCAGGCACAGGCCGATGCCGGTCACGGTCTTGCTCGGGTCGGCCTTGATGATCGCGGTGATGGCCGAGATATCCGCCGTGCCGTAGTAGTGGTAGGCCCAGGCGATGCCGACGAGGAAACCGAAGTCACCGATGCGGTTGACGATGAAAGCCTTTTTCGAGGCGGCGGCGGCGAAGTCCTTGTCCCAGTAGTGGGCGATCAGCATGTACGAGCTGAAGCCGACCAGCTCCCAGAAGACGAAGACCATGAACAGGTTGTCCGCGAGCACGATGCCGAGCATCGAGAACATGAAGATGGACAGCCCGCCGAAGAAGCGGCCCTTGTCCCGGTCGTCGTCCATGTAGCCCACGCTGAAGACGTGGATCCAGAACCCGACGAAGGCCACCACGGCCAGCATCGTGGCCGCCTCGTGGTTGAAGAGGAAGCCCAGGTCAAAAGAATAGTCCTGTCCCAGTTGCAGCCAGGTCAGCGAGCCAGTGATGGTCTGCCCGTCCCACTTGAGCAGGAAGACGAAGCTGAGCACCATGATGACGGCGGCCGCCACCACGGACACCGCCGAGGCCCAGTAGCCCCCGCGCCGCAAAAACAGGCAGATGATCGCCGCCGAAGCCAGCGGCGTGAGCAGAATGATCGCAAGCAGTTCCAAAGGGTTCATCAGTTGCTGAGGGCGTTGAGTTCCTCGACCTGGACGGTCCGGCGTTTACGGTACAGGGCGACGATGATGGCCAGCCCGACCGCGACTTCCGCCGCGGCCACCGTGATGATGAAAAAGACGAAGAGGTTGCCGTCCATCGTGCGGTTAAACCGCGAGAAGGCCACCAGCGCCAGATTGACGGCATTGAGCATCAGCTCCATGCACATATAAATGACCAGCGTGTTGCGACGCAGCAGCACCCCGAAAAACCCGAGGGCGAACAGCAGTCCCGCCACGAAAAGGTACGCGTTCAGACCGACTGTGCTCATGACTGGCTAACCTCCGATTCGCGAATTTCCTGAGCCGAGGGCTTGCCCGCCTCGTTGCTGCCGGTGAGGCGCTTGCTCAGCACGATGACGCCGACCATCGCCACGAGCAGCAGAAAGCCCGCGACCTGGAACGGCAGCATGTATTTGGTGAAAAGTCCGTAGCCGAAGGCCCGCGAGGCCGTGGCGTACTCCATCGGGTTGGCCCCGCCGGGGACCTGCGGCACCGCCGCCATCGTCGCGGCGGTCGCGTCATGGCCGGTCAGGAAGAGGTATCCCATTCCGAAGGCCAGCAGCAGCACGGCCACCGAGGCGGCGACCACCGTGACCACATCCGGACGCACGCGGCTGGAGCGCTCGACATCGAGCAGCATGATGATGAACAAAAACAGCACCATGACCGCCCCGGCGTACACCAGCACCTGGAGAATCGCCAAAAAGAAGGCGTCCAGCAGCAGGAACAAAGCGGCCGTGCCCACGAAGCTCACGATCATGAAGACGGCGCTGTTGACCGCATTCGGGCAGAGCACCACCAGAAGGGCGGTCAGCACCGTCAGCGCGGAAAAAAGATAAAAGAAAAAGTCATGCATAGCGTAATGCGTCCCCTCTCGCCGCCGGGTCGCCCCGGCGAAGCGGTGAAAGTCTCAGTATCGGTTTGGTCCTTTCAAGTCAAAATCCCCTGGCTGTCCGTTAATAAGTCCTAGTGATGGCCTCCGGCAGCGGCGCGCTCGGTGGCGGCTTTTTTCTTGTCCCATTTGTAGTGCTCATCGGGCAGCGTACCGCCCAACTCGTAAAGCTTCTGCTTGTGGTAGACGAACTCCTCGCGCGTCGTGCCGACGACCGAGTAGATGTCCTGCAAAAAGATAGCCTCCTCCGGGCAGACCTCCTGGCACATGCCGCAGTAGATGCAGCGCAGCATATTGATCTCGAAGTCTTCCGGGCCCTTTTCCACGTGGACGCTCTCGCTCTCCTCGGGGATCTCGCCCGGGGTGATGCGGATGGCCTTGGGCGGGCAGACAAACTCGCACAGCTGGCACGAGACGCACTTCTCGCGCCCGTTGGGGTCGCGCACCAGCGTGGGCACGCCGCGGTAGCCCTCCGGGATCGGGGGGCGCTCTTCGGGATACTGGAGGGTGACTTTCGGCCGGAAGGCGTTCTGGAGGGTGATTTTCAGCCCCCCGACGATCTGCGGCAGGTACGTTTTCTCCAGGAAAGTGAGCGGTTTGCGTTCGACGACTTTTGACATGGCTGAGGAGAAGTTCCTGGGTGATTAGGGAGCGGACTGGTTGATGATGGCAGGCGTGTCCTGCACATTCATGAACGTATCCCACGCCCCGATGACGATCGCGTAAAACACGATGCAGGCCAGGGCCATGGGCAGGAGGTACTTCCAACCGATGGTCATCACCTGGTCGTAGCGGAAGCGCGGGAGTGTCCAGCGGATCCAGATGAAGAACACCATGAGCGCGTAGAGCTTGACGATGAAGAAAATCACGCTGACCACCGAGCCGATCCAGCCCCACGAGGCCCACGGGTTGGCCACCCACTCCGGCAGGAAGCCGAAGGTCGGCAGGAACTGCCAGCCCCCGAAAAACAGGATCGTGAACACGGCCGAGCCGATGACCATGTGGGCGTATTCACCGGTGAAGTAGAGACCGAACTTGAAGCCGCCGTACTCGGTGTGGAAACCGCCGACCAGCTCGGTCTCGGTTTCGGGCATGTCGAAGGGCAGGCGGTTTGTCTCGGCAAAGAGCGCGGTCAGGTACACGAAGGCCGGGATGGGCATCCAGATGACGTTCCACAGGGCCGTCTGCGAGGTGACGACGTTGAACAGCGTGAGGTCGCCGAGGCCGCCGGTCGGGCCGTTGGCCCACATGAACACCGGCAGGATGCTCATACCCAGCGCGAGCTCGTAGGAGATCATCTGGGCCGAGGAGCGCACGCCGCCGAAGAAGGAGTACTTGTTGTTACCCGCCCAGGCACCGAGCACCACCCCGTACACGCCCAGCGAGCTGATCGCCAGGATGAAGAGGATGCCGATGTCCAGGTCGGCCAACACGAGCGGATGGGCCTGCCCGTCGATATAGTACACGCCGAAAGGCAACACCACCAGCACGACGAGCGCGGGCACTAGGGCCAGGCAGGGAGCGATGGTGTAGTACACCTTTTTGACGTGCGCGGGGACGGGCTCTTCCTTGAAGAGGAACTTCAGGCCGTCGGCGGGGAGCTGGAAGATGCCCAGCTTGACCAGCGCCGTGCCCAGGACCGGGATGTCCGCGATGCCGGGGATGCGCGCGCGGTTCGGGCCGATGCGGCCCTGAATCCAGCTGGCGATCTTGCGCTCGGCCATGACCGAGTAGCCCGCGATGGTCATCGTGACGACGACCACCAGCACGCAGTAGACAACTTTCAGTAAAATATCGATCCAGTCCATGACTTAGAATTTCGAAGTGGCGGCCAGTTCGCGCTGCGGCTCGAAGTGCCAGCCGGAGCCCTCGCAGAAGGGCAGGCCCGCGTAGGCCGACCCGTCCAGCAGCAGGCCGGTTTCCGGAATCTTGTTAAATTTCACCTCGGCGAGGATATCGACCTTGGCGGCGAGGTCCTGCCAGATCTGCTCCAGCGTCGGGCGGCAGGGAGCGCCACCGGCGCACTCGGCCAGGAGCGCGTCGAGGATGTACACGTCCGGCATCAGTCCCGCCGGGCCGGGCACGGCCTGGTAGAACTTTTGCAGGCGGAACTGCTGGTTGATAAAGGTGCCGGTCTTCTCGAAGACGGTCAGCGTGGGCAGGAGCACACGGGCCACGTCCGAGGTGGCGTTGCGGTGGGTGCCCAGATAAACGAGGTTGGCTTTTTTCAGCAGCTCGGAGGGGATGCCGGCCTTGGTCAGGTCCTCGCCGTAGCAGACCACGGTCTTGATCTCGCCGGATTCGAGCTGGCGGCGCAGCTTGTCCAGCTCGGCCACCGGAAGCTCCTTGATCAGGCCGGTGACGAGCCCGCCGCGCACATTCGGCGTGCGGTCGTTGGTGATGAGGCGGCCGTCGCCCTCCTTGGTGTGGCCGACGAAAGTGACGGAGCCGGGCTCCTTCTCCACGAGCTTACGGAGCATGGCCTGCTCCTCGACGCTGAGGTGACCGGAGGCGACATAGGCGACCGGGCCGAGCTGGATCAGCTCGCGGGCGCGCAGGACGGCGTTACCCAGCGTGCAGACCTGCCCGTCGATGCGGAAGCGCTGCATGCGCGCCTCGGACTCGACCATCTTGTAAAGCATGCGGCCGGAGTCGGTCATCCACGAGTCGTTGACCTCGTCGTTGCGGCGCGGGGTCACGCGGTAAAGCTTGCCTTCGCGGCTCCAGACCTCGGTGTTCACACCCGCGCTGCTCTCGGTGCAGATGGACTTGGTCGGCTTGAGGAACCACACGCGCATCTTGAAGCGGAAGTCCGTGCTGGTCAGCGCGCCCACCGGGCAGATGTCCACGGTGTTGAGCGAGTAGTTGCTGTCGAGCTGGGTGCCGGGGTAGCAGGTCAGCGTGGAGTGGCTGCCGCGCTCGGTGAAGCCGAGAACCGGGTTCTTGTCGATCTCGGCGCAGAAGCGTACGCAGCGACTGCACAGGATGCAGCGCTCGTTGTCGAGGGTGACGCGCGGCCCCAGCACCGTGCGCTTGGGCTTGACGTTTTTTTCCTCCACGTAGCGGCTGAACCCGCGACCGTAGTCGGTGGCAAACTCCTGCAGGCGGCACTCCCCGGCCTGGTCACAGATCGGGCAGTCCAGCGGGTGGTTGGCCAACAGGAACTCCATCACGCCCTCGCGGCAGCTCTTGGTCAGCTCGCTCTGGGTCTTGATGTGAACGCCGGGGGCGGCCTTGCTGGCGCAGGCGATGGCGGGCTTAGGCATCCAGCCGATCTTCTGCTTGCCGGTCTCGTCGTCCATGATGGGCTCGCCGGTGGCGCGGTCGCGCATGGGAGTCCCCATCTCGACCAGGCACATGCGGCAGTTACCCGACACCGAAAGATGCGTGTGGTAGCAGTAGTGCGGGACCTCGACGCCGACGCTCTCGCAGGCGTCCACCAGGTTCATCCCCTCGGGAACCTCGAAGTCTTTCCCATCGATGTTGATGGGCACCATTTTGGTCTGTCCGTTATCTGACATGGGAAAATTGACGCTTAGATCAGCGGGTATCCGTTCGGGTTGTAGCGGCCTCGACCGTCGCCCTGGCGGGCGATCTTATCGAGGTACTCGTCCTTGAATTTGTTATAGTGGCTCTGCGTGGGCCAAGCGACGGCCTCACCGTGGGCGCAGATAGTGCGGCCCTCGATCTGGTCGGCGATGTTCTTCATCAGATCGACGTCCTCGGTGCGGGCGCGGCCACTGCACATGCGGGTGGTCATCTTGTTGAGCCACAGGGAGCCCTCGCGACAGGGCGTGCACTGGCCGCAGCTCTCGTGGCCGTAGAAGGCCATAAGATTGGCGATGGCCTCCATCATGTCGGTGGAGTCGTCCATCACGATGGCGCCGCCGGTGCCCAGAAAGGTGCCGCAGGCGCGCAGGCTGATGGCGTCCAGCGGGATGTCCTCGACGCCCCAGTCAAAGGGTTCACCGGTGTTCGGGTGCTTGCCGGTGAAGCGTTCGCCGAAGCGCAGAATCTTGGTGGAGGAGCCGCCGGGGATGAGGGCCTTGAACTTCCGACCCGGCAGCGGACCGCCGCACAGGTCGTATAAAAGCTCGCCGAAGGTGGCCGAACCAGCCTCGACCTCGTAGTAGCCGGGCTTTTGCACGTGGCCGCTGACCCCGAAAATGTGGGTGCCGGTGTCGCCCTTGACCCCGATCTTGGCGAACTCCGTCCCGCCCATCTGGATGATATGCTTCACCTGAGCGAGGGTTTCGACGTTGTTGACGATGGTCGGGCACTGGTACAGGCCGAGCACCGCCGGGAAGTACGGGGGCTTGATACGCGGGTAGCCGCGCTTGCCTTCGAGGGACTCGATCAGGCCGGTTTCCTCACCGCAGATGTAGGCCCCCGCGCCGCGGTGGACCACAATGTCGCAGGAGTAACCGGAGCCGCCGATATCCTCGCCAATGAAGCCCTTGGCGCGGGCCTCCTCGATGGCGTTTTCCAGGATGCGGGCGCCGTTGATGAACTCGCCGCGGATGTAGATAAAAGCCTGCTTGGCCTGGATGGCGTAGGCGGAGATGGCCATGCCCTCGATCAGCTGGTGCGGGTCCTGGTAAATGATCTGGCGGTCCTTGAAGGTGCCCGGCTCGGATTCGTCGGCGTTGCAGACGAGGTAGATGGGCTTGCCCGACTTGCGGTCGAGGAACTTCCACTTCATGCCGGTGGGAAACCCTGCCCCACCCCGCCCGGTCAGGCCCGAGTCAAAGACTTCCTTGCACAGGTCTTCGGGCTTGGCCTGGAGCGCTTGCTTGAGCACTTCGTAGCCGCCGTGGCGCATATAGCAGTCGATATCCGCGGTGTAGCCCGGCTCATCGACGTGCTTGTAAATGATTCGGCGTTCCTGAATGGCCATGGTTTCTAAAAATCTCTCTCTGTCGTTACAGGTTGCGCGTGTACTAGCCCTTATAGGCGGGCGTCCCCGGCTCGGGTGCGGCGTGGTTGACTTTTTCCGCGCCGTTGGCGGCGGCTTCCTTGATCCGGGCGATCAGGTCCTCCAACTGGTCGGGCGTGCAGTTCTCGTAAAGGCGGTCATCGACCTGGACGACCGGGCCCTTGCCACAGTCGGCAATGCACTCGACAAACTCGATCGTGTAGTTGCCGTCCTCGGAGGTGCCCCCGCGCGAGCAGGCGAGCGCCTCTTCGAGCTTTTCGCAGGTCTTGTAGGCGCCATTGAGCGCGCACGAAAGGGTGCGGCAGACCTTGACGTGGACCTTGCCGATGGGCTTGCGGCGGAACATCGGGTAGAAGCTCACCACTTCGAGCACCTTCATGGGCTCGATCTCAAGCTTGGCGGCGATCCATTTCATGGCCTCGTCCGAAAGATAACCCTGGTCCTCCTGCACGAGGTGGCACAGCGGCAGCGTCAGGCTGCGCTTATCCGGGTACTTCGGAAAGAGCGATTCGATCTTTTTCAGCGTTTCAGGAGCCAGATCCATGATCAACAAATAGCAGTTAGCGGTCGCACTCGCCCATGACGAAGTCGAAGGAGCCGAGGACGACAGGGATGTCCGACATCATCATGCCGGGCAGGAGTTTGGGAAGGATGCTCAGCGAGCAGAAGCTCGCCCCGCGGATACGCAGGCGGTACGGCACGCCGCCGCCCTTGGAGTGGACGAAGAAGCCGAGCACGCCCTTCGGGTTTTCCGCCTCAAAGTACACCTCACCGGCGGGAATCTGCGGCCCCTCGGTCACGATCATGAAGTTCTGGATGAGTTCCTCCATGCTGGTGAGGACCTTGTCCTTCGCGGGCTTGAAAATCTTCTTGGCCTCCTCGGCGTACCAGGGGCCGTCGGGCATCTTGTCGATGGCCTGGCGAACGATGCTCAGGCTCTGGCGCATCTCTTCGAGGCGCACCAGGTAGCGGTCATAGCAGTCGCCGACGGAGCCGATCGGCACCTCGAAGTCGTAGTTTTCGTACCCCAGGTACGGGCAGTCGCGGCGCAGGTCCACATCCACCCCGGAGGCACGCAGGTTCGGTCCAGTGAAGCCGAAGCTGACCGCATCTTCCTTGGAAATGGGAGCGATATCCTTCGTGCGATCGAGGAATATCTTGTTGCGCGTGAGGAGGTTATCAACCTCGTCGATGGCCGGCCCGAGCTGGTTGAGGAAGTCGTTCACGCGGCCCAGCCAACCGGCGGGGATGTCCCGCGCCAGCCCGCCGATGCGGGTGTAGCTGGTGGTGAAACGCGCCCCGGTCAGCTCCTCGAAGAGCGTGTAGAGCTTTTCGCGCTGGGTGTAGGTATAAAGGAAGACCGTCATCGCGCCGCAGTCCATCCCGTACACCCCAACACCGAGCAGGTGGGAGGACAGGCGGGCCAATTCGCAGCAGATGAGGCGGATCGTCTCGCAGCGCGGGGGCATCTTCAGGCCCGCGAGCTTTTCCACCGCCATGGCGTAACAGACGTTGTTGGCCAGGGGGGCGAGATAGTCCAGCCGGTCCGTGTAGGGCACGAACTGGTTATAAGTCATGTTCTCGGCGATCTTCTCGTCCCCGCGGTGCAGGTACCCGATGACCGGGTCGCACGAGAGGATGTAGTCGCCGTCGAGTTCGAGCCGCAGCCGCAGCACCCCGTGCGTAGCCGGGTGCGAGGGGCCCATGTTCAGGCTCATGGTCTCGCCCTGCAGGTCATCCTGGTAGTCAGACGCACGGCGGACGGCATCGCCCACGGAAAGTTCTTTGATTTGAGTCGGCATGGTCGTGTCTCAGCTCTCGGAGGGCTTCTCCTTCTTTTCGTTCCAGCTCTGGTCGGCCGCGCGGGGCTCGCGGTCGGACATCTCCCCGCACTGCGGCGAGAAGAACGGGCCGCCCGCCATGGGAGCGGGAATGACCTTGGCGCCCGTGGCCTGGGCCACGTCGGCGGCCGGAAGTTCGACCTCGATCCCGGCCAGGGGGAACTCCTTGCGCAACGGGTGGTACGGATAGCTGTCCCACATGAGGATGCGGCGCATATCCGGGTGCCCGCTGAAGCGGATGCCCAGCATGTCGTAGGTCTCGCGCTCCATCCAGTTGGCGATGCCGTAAAGGCCGGCCAAGCTGGGTGCCACGGGCTCCTCATCGCCCTCGCACTCGGTGACGATGCGCAGGTAAAGCTTGTCCCGGGTCGAGAAGAGCTGGGCCACCACGCTGAAGCGCGGGCTGGCCTCCTGGCCCCAGTCGATCCCGGTAGAGTCCGTCAGCAGGTCGAAATGCAGCTCGTCGCGCAGGACGCGGCAGGTTTCGACGTACTTGTCCGCCGGGACATTAATGGCCGGGTGATCGGCGCTCGAGCGCTCCGTGGCGTAGTCAAAGCGCTTGAGCAGGTCCTGAAGAAGTGTGTCTTGCGTCATTAGTGGGCAGCCGTCTGTGCGATGGCCTCGGGGGCCGGGTGCATGTCACGCTTGAGCAGGTTCGAAACCGAACGCTCGTGCATGATTTTCTCCTGCAGCTTCATGAGGCCGTCAAGCAAGGCTTCCGGACGAGGCGGGCAGCCGCTGATATAGACGTCCACCGGAACGATCCGGTCAACCCCCTGAAGCGTAGCGTAAGAGCGGTACATCCCGCCGGAGGAAGCGCACGCGCCCATCGCCACGACCCACTTGGGCTCGGGCATCTGGTCATATATGCGGCGCACGACCTCGGCCATCTTATAGGTGACGGTGCCGGCCACGATCATGCAGTCGGCCTGTCGTGGAGAAAAGCGCGTCACCTCCATGCCGAAACGGCTGATGTCGAAACGCGACGCCGCCGTCCCCATGAACTCAATGGCGCAGCAGGCCAAGCCCATGGGCATCGGCCAAACCGAGTTTTTGCGTACCCAGTTTATCACCGCATCGAGCCTCGATACGATGACTTCCCCCTCTACTTTGCTGTTATAGCCGTATGAAGCCTCCGAACTCATAAAAAACCTTTCTCTGACTAGGGAGCACTCCCCCCGGAATCAAACTTAATTAGAAATTTTGTGCAGTTTCAGCAGAACACAGGCCGGAACATAAGACATTTTTATAACACGCACAAGACCATCTGTACAACTTCAGGAATTTATACGCTTTGGGATTGACTCCCCCACCCCCCGATGACTCACTCCCCGTTTCTTCAAAAGGAGAGGTGACAGAGTGGCCGAGTGTGCATCCCTGGACAGGATGTGTGCGGGTAACTGCACCGAGGGTTCGAATCCCTCCCTCTCCGCCACTGACTTTTTAGTGTTCGGCGTGGAAGCTTCTATTTTTCAGTAAGTTACACATCAACAACGCCTTAATATGGGTTTTTGTTGAAGTATTAAATGCTACTGGGTGCGACTCAGTGCTGCTGAAATCGCCCGAATTGCCTTAACTCAATCTTAATCGAGAGCTTGGCCTACGACCATGTAAGCTTCTACGACAGATAAAAACCCTGCTCTGGTTTATGTCACCCGTCGGAAATTAAAGGCATTGTTTGGCAAAATTTAGTGCAAACTTGCCTATCGTACATAAAGGACGTAAGAATGTTTGCTCTCGTAAGTGAGGACGACCTCGCCTTGCATTTATAATGGGGACGACCCCGGTAATCTCCCTATGATGCATTGGTTCATTCTTATTATCGCAGGTTTATTTGAAATCGGTTGGGCTGTTGGTCTCAAATACACCGAAGGATTTTCGCGTCTTTGGCCTACCGTCGGAACGGTACTGGCCATGACACTAAGCATACTTCTGCTTGGAACTGCAATGAAGTCACTGCCTATCGGTACCGCTTATGCGGTGTGGGTGGGAATCGGCGTGGTAGGAACCACAATAGCCGGTATGCTCTTTTTAGGGGAGCCCACCAACCTACTTAAAGTGATATGCGTACTGCTTGTCATGGCTGGTATTATCGGACTAAAAGTGAGCTCCCCCTCGGATTGAGTGGAAGATGATGATTTTGATTTAGTCGTCCTTGCGATGGCCGTTGCCATCCAGTCCTTTCAGGTGCTCGACTTGGGAAAGATCTGCGGAGATGGAATAAGCCCGACCAAAACCAAGCACGAGGCGACCGTCCTCAGGTTTGAGGCGAAAGAGATGGAAGTCCGCCATTCCCTTGAGGTGCTCAACGACCCGTCCGAATTTCTCCTCGAAGCGCCCGAGGATATCTTCCCAGTCCGGGCTACCGCGCTCGACTTCGACGGCCTGTGCCTTGAAGGAGATGCGCTTGCGGGCGAATAGCTGCCCTGCGGCGGACTCATCCTCGATCACCATGAAGGAAGCTTTCCCATTGTCGAGCAGGTTGCCCGTGTGGCCAGCGATCTCACTAACGTAGATATAGAAGTTGCGCTCGTCATCGAGCACGGCGGGCGAGTAGCTGGCGGTGGGAGCGCCCTGCGCGTCCACGGTGGCAAGCTGCACACTCTGAAACGAGCCGATCAGTTGCTCATACTGATCTTGAATCTTGCCCAGGTCGCTGGTTGGAGAGGAAGGGGATGTTTCGGTTTTTGTCATATTATTTGGATACGTCTATTTATTTTAAAGAATAGTTGCAGAGAGATGCCTGCAGGCGCAGGTCAATGCTCGGAGCAGCAATCAGAACACTCACGATGCTCGGCTGCCCGGTTCAGTGCCTTGAGAAAAGTTTCCGGATCGACGCCCTTCATCCGGCAGCCTTGGCGGATCGACACCTGGCGAGCGACGGTGCGGCGGAGCACGGGCCGCTTAACCAACCCGAAGCCGTGAGCGACGAAGACCTCCTCCAGTTCAGGGAACCAGCTCAGCGCGGCGGCCACTTTGTCATCCGGGCCGATGCGCTCAGGGGCGGGTCCCCAATCCGGCTCCGCCGTTTGGCGGTAGCGGCCCCGTCCGAGCATGACTCGGACAAGGTGCCCGGCCCAGATGGCCAGGCCAGTCCACTCCAGCATGCCGCTGAAGCCGATGACCTTAAAAAAGGCCGGGTCCCAGTCAGTCCCGATCTGCGCGACCACCCGGAAGAGGCAGCCGAGGTTGATCAGGATAAAGGGCCAGTACAAGCGCGGCAGTTTTTCCGGCTCAATACCGCAGAGCGTGGGCACGACCTTGGCAGCCATGCCGACGATGGTCAGCGAGATGAAGCCCACCGTGATAGCGTGCCGGATCGCCCCATAGTAGGCATGGCTGAACTCGATCCCGCTCACCACCCGGTACACGGGTAAGAAGAGCAGCATGGCAAAGGAAATGAACAGCCACAAAAACGCTACCCGGACGAACTTCGCGCTGCGCTCGGACCCGACCGGCAGCGGACGCCACAGGCGCCAAGGCAGCACAATCAGCCCGGCTCCAATCGGGAGCATCAACCACGGCAGCAGGAGAGCCGCTGCCAGGGCGTGGTTACCCGTCAATCGGTAGGCCAGAAACAGCCCCATTTCCAGCCCGAGCGCGGTCAGCAGGATTCCCAGCGCGGCCCAGCTCCGGCGCGCGGGGATCTCGGGCAGCCCGAAAATAGCGGGAAACATGCGCAGGCCCACCCCAAAGATCATGAGCATGGCCACGCCCTGCACCTGCAAATCGCGTAAGGGAGCCTGAAAAGTCGCAATCTGCGCCAGCAGGTCCGGGCGGTTGTCCGCCCGCAGGAGCTGATCGATGTGCCAGGTGCCGTAAACCGCCTGCGCCACAAAGCAGGCCAGCGCCGCGAAGATGAAGCCGACGTAGGGCTTGAACGACTCCTCACTGCGACGGAACACGCACAGCATTTGCGCGCCGAAGGCGCTGACCGCGAGAATCTCCAGCACACCGCCCGCCTGATGGACGGGCAGCGCCCAACCCGAATCCGCAAACATCATGGCGGTGCTGCGCATCGTGATTCCCGCGAGTGTGGCCAGCCAGGCGACCACGGCCAGCCGAGGTGCGGGCAGCTCCACCTGCCACATCCGGGGGAAAGCCTGGTAGGCGAAGCCCATGATGAACAGTCCGACCCAGCCCATGATCTGCGCGTGCCCGTGGGCGTTGACCTCGTGCACGGAGACACCGGTGAAGGAGCCGCCGAGGCCGATCTTCCACAGCAGGAGCACGCCCCAGGCCGCACCCGCCGTCAGCACCACCGTCATGGCCGCGAGGAAAAAAGGCCGGTAAATGGCATCAGCCAGGCGCGGAGCGGCGTCGGCGCGTAGTTGTTCGCGCGCCTCGCGGCGGGCCTGCTGGTTGTCCGCCAACCGCCGGATTTGCGCGATCAGTTCATCCAGCGCCACGCCGTGGGCGGAAGCGAAGAACCCGAGCGACTCTGCCGGGCCATGCGCGCCGCCACAGCCGCGTAGGCCATAGCGATTAAAAACGGTCCGGGCCTCCGGCAGCGCACGGAACAGCTCGGGCAGCGAGGTTTCGCTGTTAATGGAGTTGAGGGCGTTCATTGGAGCTCAAGGAATAAGAAGGTTGGAAGGGTAAAGCCGTCGCGCCGCTCCTCACCCCTATGCCTGACTATCGACGGTGAGCGCGTCGCACAGGGGGCGTGAGGGGCTCTTTTCCGCTAAGAGGTCCGCGATGGTGGACGCGCCGAAGCTCTCCTCGATCGCGGCCATGGCATCGTCAATGCGCTTATGCATCGGGCACAGGCAGGTGCCGTGCGAAGCCAGCCCGAGCGGGCAGGTACGGATGCGCTGGATGGGGTCAACCGCGTTGATCACCTCCAGCACGGAAATCCCCTCCGGGTCGCGGATCAGGGTAAAACCGCCGTTGCTGCCGCGCTGGGCCGAGAGCACCCCGGCCTTGGCCAGGCTTTGCAGGGCCTTGATCAAATAACCGGGAGCGGCACGGGTGCCGTCGGCGATTTCCCGCAGCTTAAAAGTTTCGCGCGGCTGCTGGGCCAGCCAGACGACGGCCCGCAGGGCGTATTCGGAAGCGTCGGAGAGTAATTTCATGAGCTTGTGCGGAAAATTTATTGACGAGACCGTATCTCAAGTCCACAAAGAAGTAAAGAAAGCTTTAATGCTTTAATACTTTTTTAAGAAATAAAACCTCCCTTCGCTATGAAAAAGAATTCCTATTTAAAGCTCTGGCTGGTCTTTGCCGCCGTGGTCATTGCCTCGTTTGCGGTGCTCGGCTACTATGGCACGGAGATCTACCGTAAAGCCCCGCCTTATCCGGATAAAGTCGCCACACCGGATGGGACAGTCATCACCACCGGCGAGCAGATTCTCAAGGGACAGGCCGTCTGGCAGTCCATCGGCGGCCAGCAGCTCGGCAGCGTCTGGGGGCATGGCTCCTATGTGGCCCCGGACTGGTCGGCGGACTGGCTGCACCGGGAGATTCTCTATACCGCCGAGCAGCTTTCCCAACGTAGCTACGGCAAACCCTTCGCCCAGCTCACGGGCGGTGAGCGTGCCGAAGTCGAGCAGGCGGTGAAGGACGAATACCGCACCAACACCTACGAGGCGGCCACCGACACGCTGACCGTTTCCACTGATCGCGGTGCGGCCATCGACGCCATGAACCGCTACTACGCGGCCATTTTTGGCGATGCCGAGAGCTTTGACGCGGACCTGCAATTTCTGGCCGACGGTGGCATGAGCCCGCCCGAGCTGCGCGACGCCTACGCCATCCCCGCCCACACGGTCAAGGACGCCGAGCGCCAGGCCGCGATGAACAGCTTTTTCTTCTGGGCCGCCTGGGCCTGCGGCACGGAGCGCCCGACAGACGGCGTAGCGACGGTCAAGGACGCCGACCTCATCACCTATACGAACAACTGGCCGCCCGAGCCGCTCATTAAGAACCAGCCCTCGGGGTCCGTCGTGGTGTGGTCGGTGCTGAGCTTTGTTTTCCTGCTGGCCGGAGTCGGCGCGCTGGCCTGGTATTATGCCGTGGCCAAACACCGGGAGGAGCCAAACAGTGAATTACCGGGAAGCGACCCACTTCTGGCCCTGAGCCCCACCCCCAGCATGCGGGCGACCCTCAAGTACTTCTGGATCGTGGCCGCGCTGATCGTCGTCCAAGTGATCCTGGGGGCCATCACCGCGCACTACGGCGTCGAGGGTGAAGGTTTTTACGGCTTTCCGCTGGCCGAGTGGCTGCCCTACTCGGTGACGCGCACCTGGCACACCCAGTTGGGCATCTTCTGGATCGCAACCGCCTGGCTGGCGACGGGGCTTTACATGGCCCCGGCGGTCTCCGGCTACGAACCAAAGTTCCAGCGCACCGGGGTTAACCTGCTCTTTGTCAGCCTGCTCATCATCGTGCTGGGCACGCTGTTTGGCACCTGGTACTCGACCCGCCAGGAAATGGGCCTGACGGCCAGCTACTGGTTCGGCCATCAGGGGCTGGAGTACGTGGACCTGGGCCGCTTCTGGCAGTGGTTCCTTTTCGTGGGGCTGTTTCTGTGGCTCGGGTTGATGACCCGCGCCATGTGGCCGGCCTTCCGCCAGCCCGGCGAGCACAAGAACCTGCTCGCGCTCTTTCTCATCAGCTCGCTTGCCATCGCCGGGTTCTACGGCGCGGGCCTGATGTACGGTCAGGGCAGTCACTACGCCATGATCGAGTACTGGCGCTGGTGGGTCGTGCACCTGTGGGTCGAGGGCTTCTTTGAAGTATTCGCCACCGTCGTGATCGCATTCCTCTTTACCCGCATGGGCCTGCTAAGAACCGGCCTGGCCACTGCCGCCGTGCTCTTCAGTTGCAGCATTTTCCTCTTCGGCGGGATCATCGGCACTTTCCATCACCTGTATTTCACCGGCACGCCGACCGCCGTGCTCGCGCTGGGGGCGGTCTTCAGCGCGATGGAGGTCGTGCCGCTGGTGCTGATCGGCTTCGAGGCCTACGAAAACCTCACCCTCTCCCGCGCCAAGCGCTGGGTCTCGGCCTACCGCTGGCCCATTTACTTCTTCGTTGCCGTGGCCTTCTGGAACCTGGTGGGCGCGGGACTGTTCGGCTTCCTTATCAATCCGCCCATCGCCCTGTACTACATGCAGGGACTCAACACCACACCCGTGCACGGCCATACCGCGCTCTTCGGGGTTTACGGCATGCTCGGCATCGGCCTGACGCTCTTCTGCCTGAAAGGGCTGACGCAGCACAAGCAATGGAAGACCGGCACGCTCAAATTCGCCTTCTGGACGCTCAACTGGGGGCTGGCCCTGATGGTGCTGATCAGCGTCCTGCCGGTCGGGCTGCTCCAGACCGTGGCCAGCGTGGACCACGGCATGTGGTACGCCCGCTCGGCCGAGTTCCTCCAGGGGCCGGGCATGGACACGCTGCGCTGGTTGCGTGTGATCGGCGACACCATCTTCGCTGTCGGCATTCTGGCGCTGGGCTGGTTCATCGCCGGGCTTCACTTCGGCTGGTCGGTCCGCCGAGAGGACGACCCTGCCTTTGCCGACGAAGTTTCCCCAACCTCCGGTCACTGACCCTCCTTCACCTTCAAAAACTTCACACTCAACCCAAGTAAAACCATGACCAACCTTAACGTCCAAACCACCGTCGGCGAACTCGTGCGGGAGCGTCCCGCCCGCTCGCGCGTCTTCGAACAACACCGCATCGACTACTGCTGCGGCGGCAAGCGCCCCTTGGCCGAAGTCTGCGCCGAGCGCGGTCTCGACCTCGACAAAATCCTGAGCGAGCTTCAGGCCTCGGATCAGGCGGACACGCGCCTCGTGGACGCTGATGCCATGGGACTGGCCGAACTGGCCGATCACATCGTGGCCACCCATCACGCCTACCTGCGCGAGGAAATGCCACGTCTCGATTTCATGACGCGCAAGGTGGCCGCCGTCCATGGCGACACCGAACCGCGCCTGCGCCAGATACGCGAGGTGTACGTCGCCTTTCAGGAGGAGCTGACCGCCCACATGATGAAGGAGGAACAAATCCTCTTCCCCATGATCCGCGAGATTGAAACAGCCACCGCCGCGCCGCAGTTCCACTGCGGCTCGCTCGCCAACCCCATCGCGCAGATGGAGAGCGAGCACGACAGCGCAGGCGATGCCCTGGCGCAGTTCCGCTCGCTGACCGACGATTACACCCCGCCGGAGTGGGCCTGCAACACCTTCCGCGCCCTCTATGACGCGCTGGCCAACCTGGAGCAGAACATGCACCAGCACGTCCACAAGGAAAACAACGTCCTCTTCCCCAAAGCCCTCCGGCGCGAAGCCGAACTGACCAGCAGCACACTGGCATAAACGGCGCGCCGTCCTCATGCTTGAGCGCGTGGGGGCGGCGCATCGCTCCAGGCGCGATGGCCTTTTACCGATCAGCCGTCAGCCTTGCCGGACGTTCTCCAGGTAGTGCTTCAGCGCATACGCGTTGTTATGCTCGTGATCCTTGGCCCCGAAAAGCAACGTCACCCGTTGAGCCTTTGCCCACTCACGAATCTGACCGACAGCGAGGGCAGCTTCTTTTGAATGTTTGATTTCCGCGTAATAGCGCTTTCTAAACTCATCCCACCGAGCCGCATCGTGACCGAACCACTGGCGGAGTTCCTTGCTTGGAGCGACCTGCTTCAACCAGTGATCGAGCTTGGCCTCTTCCTTGCTCACGCCACGAGGCCAGATGCGATCCACCAGGATACGCACGCCATCCGCATTGGAGGGCTTCTCATACACGCGCTTGAGGACGATATCCAAAGTGCTTTTCCTTTTCCCTGACAAAGATAAGATCTCTGCCTATATTAACGTGCCCAACCGGAAAATTCAACGCATTCGGCCACTAAACCCCAGACACCCCAATGGCATCGACCAAGTACCTATCGCCCGGCCTCTCCACCCGCTGCGTCCATGCAGGCACTTTGCCCGATGCCTGCGCCGGAGGCGTCAACTCTCCGCTTTACACCTCCACCGCCTATGCCTACCCCGGCCCGGCGAATGAGAATATCTATCAGCGTTATTTTAATACGCCGAACCAACAAGCGGTCGCCGACAAGCTGGCGGCACTGGAAGGCGCCGAAGCCGGACTAGTGTTTTCCTCCGGGATGGCTGCGATTTCCACGCTGCTGCTGACCTTTCTTCAGCCGGGCGACCATGCCGTTTTCATGAAGGGTCTCTACGGCGGCACCCATGCCCTGATCCAGGACTTCCTCGCCCGTCAGCAGGTTCGTATCAGTTGGGCGGATACACCGGATGCATTTGCCAGGGAACTTAAGAAAAACACGAAGCTGCTCTATATCGAGTCTCCCTCCAACCCGCTGCTGCGCTGCGTGGACATCGCCGCCGTCGCCCGGCTGGCCCGCGAAAGAGGGATTTTGTCCGTGATCGACAACACCTTTGCCACGCCGATCAACCAGCAGCCATTCAAGCTCGGCATCGACCTCTGCCTCCATAGCGCGACCAAATACCTGAACGGACACAGCGATCTCAACGCGGGCATCGTTGTGGCCTCGGACAAACACATCCGGCGCCTGCGCGCCTGCGCGACCAACCTCGGTGGCATGCTCGATGCGGAGGTCTGCGCCCGTCTGGAGCGTGGGCTGAAGACGCTGGCCATCCGGGTCGAGCGTCACAATGCGAACGCGCTTCACCTCGCCCGCCACCTGGCGTCGTTACCCGCCGTTTCGCGCGTTTATTACCCCGGTCTGGAGTCGAGCCCGGACCACGCCATCGCCTCCGCGCAGATGGCCGGATTTGGCGGCATGCTTGGCGTGGAACTGGCCGAGGCCGCGCGCGTACCACAGGTTCTGCTCAGACTCCGTATCGCCAAACCGGCGCTGAGCCTGGGAGGGGTGGAGACACTGGTATGCGTGCCCGCCCATACGTCTCACTGCAATCTGTCTCCCCAACAGCGCGAGCAGGTCGGCATCTCCGACGGGCTGATCCGAATTTCCGTCGGCATTGAAGACAGCGACGACCTGCTGGAAGATTTTGATCAGGCAATCGGAAGCTGACGGATTCTTTTGGACTGGCCCATTCTTTTGCTTGAAAAGCATCGCTATACGATGCATTTTCGGCGCCTTTTTCCTCCCCTTGAAGGGAAAAGCGAGCATATGCATCAATTTATAAAATGGATCGGGATTGAACTGGACGTAGCCAGTCAGCGTGAAAAGTTTGTTTCACTGCTGGGTGGCGTGGCCGCGATCTGCGCGTTAATCTACATCGTCCACGATCTTTGCGAACTGCCGCTTGGGACCGGGCTCATCGCTTCCATGGGGGCGTCCGCCGTGTTGCTGTTCGCCGTCCCCCACGGTCAGCTCTCCCAGCCATGGCCCGTCATAGCCGGGCATACCGTGTCCGCGCTCATCGGGGTTACATGCGCTCAATTTTTACCGGGGCCGACACTGGCGGCAGGGTGTGCGGTCGGCTTGTCCATCTGGGTGATGCACCAGATGAAATGCATCCATCCTCCCGGCGGGGCCACGGCCCTGGTCGCTGTGCTGGGTGGAGAGGCCGTCCACAGCCTCGGTTATCAGTTTGTGCTGGCTCCGGTCATGGCGAATGCGGTGATCATGGTCATACTGGCCGTTGCCTTCAACTATGGCTTTAAATGGCGACGTTATCCCGTCGGGCTAAGCGCGTCGCAGGAACCTGTTTCCTCAGGGGAAAACAACAGCAGCCTGAGCCATGAGCAAATCCTGCATGCTCTGCGTGAACTGGACCTCTTTGTCGATGTGGCCGAGGAAGATCTGGTCAAATTGATTCAGGTCGTCAATACGGGTGATCCGCAACTGGCCAGGTCAAACCCGGCCCTTGGCAAGACAGGGACTGGAAACTCGGCAGTTAAGCAAGATACTGAAACAGTCGGCGATAGGCAAGATACGCAAACGAGCACAGTCTCAGAACGTGAAATACGGGACCCGTTCCCCGTTCAAATGAGATGAATCCCCCCGCTACCTGACAAGGGCTGCCTCGTCTACGTTCTGATGAAAATCACTTCCGTTGCCGCTGGCCTTAACATAAGCCTGGCGTATCGTAAAATCTCCAAAGTGCTCGCCAGGCAGCCGCTCTTTCGCGTAATGGGCCAGGATCGGGCGAAGGGCTTCAATGATCTGTTCATGCTCAAGGCTGCTTCGGTACAGTTTATTCATGCGCTGGCCGTTAAAGCCTCCTCCCAGATAGAGGTTATATTTTCCCGGCGAGCGACCGACCAGGGCGATCTCAGCCACATAGGGCCGGGCGCAGCCATTCGGGCAACCCGTTGAGCGAATGACGATTTCGTCCTGGGAGAGTCCGAGTTCGTCCAGAATAACTTCGAGTTCACTCAACAGGATCGGCAGGTATCTCTCCGACTCAGCGAGAGCGAGTCCGCAGGTCGGCAGGGCCACGCAGGAAACCTGATTACGCCGCAAACCGGAGATCCGGCGGTAGGCATCGAGCCGGTACTTCTCCACCAAAGCGTCGATGACAGCACGGTCTTCCGCCGCCACTTGCGCAATGATAAGGTTCTGATTAGCGGTGAGGCGGAAATCTCCCCGGTGGACCTTCGCGATCTCCCGCAGACCGGTACGCAACGGCCCGCGCTTGTCGTCCACCACGCGTCCACTTTCCAGAAAAAGGGTCAGGTGATGTTTGCCGTCTGCGCCCTCTACCCAACCGTACCGGTCTCCCATGCTGGTGAACTCGAACTCGCGGGGTTCACCCAGCGCATAGCCGAGGCGTGTTTCTGTTTCCTGGCGTATCCAGTCTACCCCATGATCATCGACCGTGTACTTGAAGCGTGCGTGCGAGCGGTCTACGCGGTCACCAAAGTCGCGCTGCACGGTGACAATGCTTTCCGCCACCTCAAGCACTTGATCCACGGTACAAAAGGCCATGACATCGCCGAGGCGAGGAAAGGTCGCGGGCTTCCCATGCGTCATGCCCATTCCGCCGCCGACCGAGATATTGAACCCGGTGAGTTTACCGCCCTCTACAATCGCGATAAACCCCAGGCAATTGGTGAAAACGTCCACGTCGTTGACGGGCGGCACGGCGAAGGCGATCTTGAATTTGCGCGGCAGATAAGTGCGCCCGTAAAGCGGCTCCTCGTCCTCCGCAGCGGGATACGATGCCACCGGCTCGCCATCCAGCCAGATTTCCGAATAAGCCCTTGTCTTGGGCTTAAGGTGGGCGCTGACGGACTCGACCACAGCCTGCATCTGCCGGTGGATATGGGACTGATGCGGATTGGGGTTGGCGATGACGTTGCGGTTATCGTCTCCACAGGCCGCCAGCGTCGTCATCATAGCCTCGTTGATGGTCTTGATGGTCGATTTCAGGTTGCTCTTGATGACTCCATGAAGCTGAAACGCCTGCCGGGTCGAGAGCTTGATCGTCTGGTAGCTGGTGTACTCCACGAGCCGGTCCACCGTCAGCCATTGCTCAGGCGTGCAGATACCTCCCGGCAGTCCGATGCGCACCATGAACGAGTAAGCCTTGTCGAGTTTCTTCTTTCTGCGCTCACTGCGGACATCCCGGTCATCCTGAAGGTACGTACCGTGGAATTTGGTCAGCTTCTGGTCATCCGATGAGAGAGCCCCGGTGGACGAATCGGCAAGCCCTTCCAGAATGGTGCCACGCAGAAAATTACTGGCCTCCTTGAGCCCTTCATTGCTGTGGAGTTTTTGAGTCTCGGTTGGCATATCGCCATTAATATCGTAAAGCGATATAAATGAGTCAAGTAATTTTACTGCTCTGCCGGATGGCAAACAAGCGAAGCGCTACCTCTTCTTACGGCGCGTCATGTATGCGGCGACATACTCGCACCGCGACATGGCTACGTAGTTGCTGCGCTCGGCAAAGGAGAGTGCCGCTTCCGCCAATTGTGCAGCAATTCCCTGTCCGCGCAAGCGTTCTGGAACTTCGGTATGCAGCACAATAAAGCGGCCGTCTTCGTCGATTTCGTAGGTCAGAAGCCCCCCATTGACCCCGGCGAACCGTCTGTCCTCCGGGTGATGGATCACGGCGGCTGTGGCGTCCTTTTCTTCTTTCATGGTGAGATCTATGTAACGCACCCCCCATAGGGATATCGAGACGAAACGACGGAGAAGTTGAAAGCGTGCAGCAGGAGGACATTCGCCGATTGATCAAATACCCGCCAGGTGCATGCTTGTGAATCGTTCGGACGCCTATAACCTTCACGCCACCTTAATAAGATGCCTGCCAAGCTGACCAAAGATGACTACGAGTTCATTGCAGAATTTCGCTACACCCTGCGGAAGTTCCTGGGCTTCAGCGAAGCGGCGGCCATCGCTCATGGACTGACTGCGCATCAATACCAGGCACTGCTGGCGATTGAGGGATTCCCCGGGCGAAGCTGGGTTACTGTGGGCGAACTGGCCGAGCAGTTGCAGATCGTCCATCACAGCGCGGTGGGACTGGTCAACCGCATGGAAAAACTGGAACTGGTCTATCGCGAGAAATCCACCGAAGACCGCCGCATCGTCCAGGTATACCTTGCTCCCAAGGGCAGGAAATTGCTCGAAAGCCTGTACCGCACCCACCGCACCGAACTGAAAACCATCGGTCCCCGGCTGATCAAACTGCTCCAGAAAGCTTCGCTCGACATCTCCGAAAGTCGCGAGCCTGCCAGCCCGGTCTGTTACATGCCGCCGGTAGAGGAGTAAGCGTCCCTTTTATAAAGGAGTAGGAGCTTACCCAAAAATAATATCGTTTTACGATATTATTCTGGATTATTTCAGGCAAAGGCTTTTGATGGCAAACCTTCATGGTTTCAGAATCGACCTCAGAACATCGCAGTCCCTCAACGAACAGTCCGGCAGGGCTTTGTCCGCTCGCCTACGGTGTGGAAGCAGCACGCAAACCGCTCAAATGAAAGTGCATTCAAAACCCCACATGAACGGAAACGCGCCCGCCGCCATGACTGCCAACACTCAGCCCCCAACCGATAAGCGGCTGATAATGCTGAGCGCGCTAGCCATTCCTGTCGCCCTTTTATCGACATTGTCCGCCAAAGGGCTGCTCCTGCTGATTGCGGGCATCACGCAGCTCATGTTCTACGGGCACTGGTCCTTCGAATGGATCGCGCCGGGTACATCCGTACGCGGTGCCTGGGTCATTCTGATCCCCACCTTCGGAGGCGGGGTGATCGCGCTCATGGCCCGCTTCGGCTCGCGGGCGATCATCGGCCACGGGATTCCGGAGGTGATGCAGCAAGTTCTGGCCAACCGCAGCCGGATATCCCCGCGAGTCGCTATTTTGAAACCGCTCTCATCCGCCATCTCCATCGGCACAGGCGGCCCGTATGGGGCCGAGGGGCCCGTCATCGCCACCGGCAGCGCGATTGGCTCGCTGATCGGGCAAGTCGTCACCGTCACCGCGGTCGAACGCAAAACCCTGCTTTCGGCAGGAGCGGCAGCGGGTATGACCGCTGTGTTCGGCTGTCCGGTAGCCGCCACACTTCTGGCGGTGGAGTTGCTGCTTTTTGAGTTGAACGCCCGGTCCATTGTCCCGGTCGCCATTGCCGCCGCGATTGCGCAGGCGCTCCGGTTTTCATGGGGCGGCCCCGCCGCCCTGTTTCCGCTCTCGACTTCGGACATCCAATCCAGCCCCGTTTCCTCGGCGGTTGCCTTCGCGCTCATCGGCATCTGTGCGGGCATACTCGCTGTTGCGGCCAATGCGGCCGTACACCGCTCGGAGCATCTCTTCTCCCGGCTCCCGATTCACTGGATGTGGAGCCCGGTACTGGGCGGGCTGGCCGTGGGCTTGCTCGGATGGATCGAACCACGTATCTTCGGAGCCGGTTATGATGTCATCGAAGCGCTTCTGAGAGCAGAATATCCGCTCGCGGTTATCGCCCTTGTCTGCTGCCTGAAACTCCTGAGCTGGGTGCTGTCATTGGGCAGCGGCACGTCCGGCGGAACGCTCGCCCCCATGCTGATTATCGGCGGTGGGCTCGGCGCGCTGGTGGGGGCGGCGTGTAACTGGATCGGCGGTGTTGAGATGTCTTTGGGACTGGCCGCCCTGGCAGGGATGACAGCGTTTTTCGCCAGCGGCTCGCGGGCGGTTTTTGCCTCCATCGTTCTCGCCGTGGAGATCACACAAGAGGCGATGGTGCTCTGGCCCGTCTCAATCGCTGCGGCGGCGGCCCTCGGGGTCGCTTACCTGCTTTCCCATCGCTCAATCATGTCCAGCCCTGTCGAGGGCCGAGGCCTGCGTGTGCCGATGAGCTTCGACGCCGATATCTTCTCCCAACTCTCGGTTGGGCAGGTGATGGAACCGCCGGGCAACACGATTCCCGGCACCATGATGGTGTCGAAACTGGCAGCGGCAATTGCTGACCATGACCCCACGCTGAGTCGGCGCACGTCCCTGCTCGTGACGGACGACAAGGGGCAACTGGCGGGCATAATCACACGGAGCGATTTGTTCACCGCACTCCAGACTGGGCAGGCGCACGTCGAGATAAGCCATATCATGACCCGCGAGCTTGTTTGCGCCTTTCCCGACGAATCCCTGCACGCTGTCATCGACCGCATGCACACCCTTGGAATCGGCAGAGTCCCGGTGGTCACGCGTGATAATCCACAAAAGCTGGTCGGCTACCTCGGACGAACTGCTATCCTCGCGGCCCGCCAAAAACACTGGAGCGAACAGAACCATCGAGAACGCGGCTGGCTGTAAGGCATCCCTACCCTCCCAATCTGTTGCCAAAGCCCCGTCTACCGGGCCGGCCCGCCAGCAAGGAGAAGTCCATCTTTTTGAGGGGTTGTCGCTCCTGAATTACGCGCTATATCGAAGCCTTGCTCAGCTTGCCCCCCGTCTCTACTCGACGAGGCAATGGCCTTACCGGCAACTCTGCCAACGGGCGCTCACCCCAACCCCTGATCACCATCCGCACGAAATCCCGGTTCAGGAACAGATAAATAAGGGGGTGGAAAACGGGCGCCGGAGCGCCCATCAACCACCTTCCTCTCGTGAATCAGGGTTCGGGAATTTCCGCTTCGACCAACTGGGCCAACAGGACGAGCGATTCCTGCCAGCCCAGGTAGCAGGCCTCGACTGGGATCTGAGGAGGAATGCCGTCCTGAACCGCGCGTAGTTCGGTGCCGCATGAGACGGCTTTGAGGCGGATCTCGCACTCCATCACGCCCGGCAGGGCCGGATCGTCGAACTCATCCGTGTAGCGGATCAGTTCGTTGGGCACCAGTTCGAGATACTCGCCCCCGAAGCTATGGCTCGCGCCGGTGGTGAAGTTTGTGAAGGACATCTTGAAGGTCCCGCCGACCCGCACATCCGATTCGTGGACGGTGGCGGTGAAGCCGTTCGGTGGCAGCCATTTGACGAGGGCAGCCGGTTCGAGAAAGACGCGGTAAACGCGTTCGGCCGGAGCCCGCAGCACACGGTGCAGTTCGACACGATGGGAAGTTGAAGTGCTCATCAATGATAGCTGTTTGGGGTTAAGCGCCAGCCGTCTGCTCAGCCTCGATATTGACCATCCAGGACACGCCAAAGCGGTCCTCCACCATCCCGAATAACGGCGACCAGAAGGTCTTGCTCAACGGCATGTTTACCTTGCCGTCGGCGGCCAGATTATCGAACAGCCGCTTGGCCAGTTCCGCGTTCTTGAGATTGATCGAGAGCGAGATGCCTTCGAATTTACCGCTTTCGCCGCAGCCATCGGAAAGCATGAGGACATTGCCGTGGACACGCAACGACGCGTGCATGATGTGCTCTCCGATTTCGTCCATATTCATCTCCGGCAACGGGTCAGGGCACTCCTTGAACCGCATCATCATCTCCACCTCGGCGTCAAGCGCCTGCCGGTAGAAGTTGATGGCGGCCTCGCATTGGCCATTGAAAACGAGGTAAGGCTGGATTTTGAGATCATTCATGATTAAGGGAGGGTTCGTGTGAGAGGTCAGTCCGGGGGGTACCTGTCGATGGTGTCACACCGGTCGCATAGAGTATGTAAACGAAGTCACCCGTGCCTACCATTTTTCAAAAATTTTCCGTCTTTTCACATAGGCACCCCAGATCGGCCCGGAAATTCACCCAGGATACCATTCGATTGGCTGTTTTTCCTGAAATGCCTCCGCCTTCTTACCAAGGAAGCCAGTGATGCCGCGGAGCGCTCGGCGGGAAAACACGGTAACAACGGGTGTACGTTCTGCCTCCAAAGACAGGCCGACCGTGTGACGTGATTTACTTGCGGGCGCGTTTGAAGGCATCCTTGGCATGGCTGCGAGCCATCTCCAGAAATGCCCGGATGTAGTCGATGTCGGCGTCGGCCTCGCGGATACCGAGAAAGATTTGCTTCTGCACGCCACCTTTCCCCAGTCGCACCGGGTAGACTGGAAAACGGGAACGGTACTCCTCTACCAACCAGCGCGGCAAGGCGGCAACCCCGCGACCGCTCGCGACCATCTGGAGCATGATGTCGGTCGTTTCGATCTCTTTGTGCTGGCGCGGGCTGATTCCGGCGGGGGTGAGGAAGCGCGTGAAAACGTCCAGCCGGTCGGCGGGTACCGGATACGTGATAAGGACTTCGCCGGAGAGCTGCTCGGGCTTGGCGTAACGGGCGCGGCACAGCGGATGATCGTCGCCGACAACCAACACCTGCTCGTAGTCGAACACCGGCTCAAAGGTGAGCCCGGTTTTATAGAGCGGGTCGGGGGAGACCAGCATGTCGATCTCGTAGCCGAAGAGCGCGCCAATGCCGCCGAACTTGAACTTCTGGATCACGTCCATATCGACGCCGGGCCAGGCCGCGAGAAAGGGCGAGGCGACCTTGAGCAGCCACTGGTAGCAGGGGTGGCACTCCATCCCGATACGCAGCGTACCGCGCTCCCCTTCTGCGAACTGCCGCAGGCGCTTCTCGGCGTGCTCCAACTGCGGCACGAGGCGGTTCGCTATGGCCAGCAGGTACTCGCCCGCCTGCGTCGGACGCAACGTACGCCCCTCACGCAGCCAGACCTCGACGCCGAGCTGCTCCTCCAGTTTGCGCATGCTGTGACTGAGCGCGGATTGCGTCAGGTGGAGTTTTTTTGAGGCGGCGGTGAGGGAGCCGTGCTCCTCGACGGCGCGCAGGATTTCCAAGTGGATGCGTTCGATCATGGCGTTTTTAAACCATGAGCAAAACTCATGGATACGTGAAAACATACCATTTTACTTCATAGATTCAAGCTGGTATTATCGGGGCACATCCTAACCCGAAAGCATAACGAACCTATGGCCATCACACACAATCTCGGCTTCCCGCGTATCGGCGCGAAGCGCGAACTGAAATTCGCCCTCGAATCCTACTGGAAGGGACAGTCCACCCGCGACGAACTCAAGGCGGCGGGCGCTCACCTGCGGCAGCGACACTGGCAGGATCAGACCGGGCTGGACTTCGTTCCGGTGGGCGATTTTTCCTTTTACGACCAGATGCTCGACATGAGCTTCACCCTCGGCAACCTGCCCGATCGCGTGCGGGACTTTGAGGGCGACCCGTTGGACAACTACTTCCGCGTCGCCCGTGGCCGCTCGGCCAAAAGCGCAGAATCCGAAACCTGCGGCTGCAGCGGCGTAGCCGCCGGGGAAATGACGAAGTGGTTCGACACGAACTACCACTTTATCGTGCCTGAGTTCGACGCTCAGACGGCCTTCAAACTCGACGCCTCCCGCCTGCTGGAGCAACTCGCCGAGGCCCGCGCCCAGGGCGTCCCGGCCAAGCCTGTCATCATCGGCCCAGTCACCTACCTCGCCCTCGGCAAGTCCAAGGACGAGACAAACAAACTCTCCCTGCTGCCCGGGTTGCTGCTCGTTTACCGTCAGTTGCTGAAAGAACTGGCCGCCCAGGGTGTCGAGTGGGTGCAGATCGACGAGCCCGCGCTTGTAACCGAACTGGACGCCAACTGGCAGGATGCTTTCCAAACCGCGTATCAGACTTTGAATACAGGCCGTATCAAACTGCTCCTGACGACCTATTTCGGACAACTGAAAGAGAACCTGCCACTGGTGGCAAAGCTCCCCGTGCAGGGTGTGCATCTGGACGCGGTCAACGCCCGCGACGAAGCCGAGGTGCTGATCGAAAAGCTTCCTGCCAACCGCGTTGTTTCGCTCGGCGTGATCAACGGGCGCAACATCTGGAAAACGGACCTCAATGCCGCGCTTGATTGGCTGGAACCGATCGCACGCCAGTTGGGCGAACGCCTCTGGCTCGCCCCTTCGTGTTCGCTCCTGCACGTGCCCGTCGATCTGAAGAGCGAGGTGAAGCTCGACCCCGAGATTAAATCCTGGCTTGCCTTCGCTAAGCAGAAGCTGGACGAGTTGCTCGTCTTGTCCGTCGCGCTCAACGAGGGCCGCACCGCCGTTCGCACCGAACTCGACGCCAACGCCGCCGCCATCGCCTCCCGCCGCCACTCGCCCCGTGTCCACAATCCCGCCGTGCAGGCCGCTCTCGGTAAAATCGACGCCCGCCTCGGCGAGCGCCAGAGTCCTTACCCGGAGCGCGCTGAAAAGCAACGCCCCCGGCTGAAGTTGCCTCTCTTCCCGACCACGACCATCGGCTCCTTCCCGCAGACGAAGGAAATCCGCCAGACACGCAGCGCCTTTAAAAAAGGCAAGCTCGACGAGGCCACCTACCGGGAAGCCATGCGCAAAGAGATCGCCCAGTGCGTCTGGCAGCAGGAAAAGCTCGGGTTGGACGTGCTGGTCCACGGCGAGCCCGAACGCAACGACATGGTGGAGTACTTCGGCGAACAGTTAGAGGGCTACGCTTTTAGTGAGTTTGGCTGGGTCCAGTCTTACGGTTCGCGCTGTGTAAAGCCCCCTATCCTCTTCGGCGACATCAGCCGCCCGAAACCGATGACAGTCGAGTGGATCACCTACGCCCAATCGCTGACCGACAAGCCGATGAAGGGTATGCTGACCGGCCCAGTCACGATCCTGAACTGGTCCTTCGTGCGCGACGACCAACCGCGCTCGGTCTCGTGCCGTCAGCTCGCCCTGGCCATACGCGAGGAGGTGCTCGACCTGGAGAAGGCGGGCATACGCGTGATCCAGATCGACGAGGCCGCCCTGCGCGAAGGGCTGCCGCTGCGCCGGTCCCAGTGGCAGGAATACCTGGACTGGGCCGTGGAGGCGTTCCGCATCACCGGCAATGGCGTGGCTGACGAGACGCAGATCCACACTCATATGTGCTACTCGGAGTTCAACGACATCATCGCCTCTATTGCCGCCATGGACGCCGACGTCATCACGATCGAGACTTCGCGCTCGGACATGGAGCTGCTCGATGTCTTCGACCACTTCAAGTACCCGAACGAGATCGGCCCCGGCGTGTACGACATCCACTCGCCCAACATTCCAACCGTCGAGCACATGGTAAAGCTCATGCAAAAGGGGGCCGAACGCATTCCCGTCGAGCGTCTCTGGGTCAACCCCGACTGCGGCCTGAAAACTCGTCAGTGGACCGAGGTTATACCCTCCCTCACGCATATGGTTGTGGCCGCTCACGTCCTGCGCGAGCAGTTAGCCCCGGCGGAAACGGTCGGATAACCATCGACCATCGCTAACTGAAAAACGGAGGGAGGATAGCCATCCTCCCTCCTGCTATGCATCAGTGATAATTGCGCCGTGAAACTTCTTCGCGCCAGAGCTTGCGGGCTATCGGCGTCAGTTCGCCCGGCTTGATGCGCATGAGTTCTTTCTCGGGCATCTGCTGGTAAGTTTCACGCAACGTGTCCTCGGTCACCGACGAACCAACAAAAATGTCCACCAGCGACTTCCAAAGTCGTTTAAACATATGATCTTGCCTCCGTTTGGCCTGTCCCCGGTCAGGGATTGGCCATGGGTTTTTGTCTGTCGATAAGATACGGCTGAGCTGTCTCTACGATTTCGCAGTCGCAGTTCAGTCTACAATCAGCTTGAACACAGGGGAGGGGCACGAGCCCGCCAAAGCTCGCTGAACGGCGAGTGTGGCAAAACAAAAACCACGCTGACCGTCGGGCGGCTGAGGCGACGCTGCAGGGGCGAAGGCATGTCCACCGCATCAGCGGGACCGGTCGAGATATCCGGGCCGGGCTTAAAGGCGGGTGGACGTTGTTCACGGGGATTCAGCCCGATCAACGGAGTCTCCGCCGGAAGCGAAGAAACTTCTTTCGGGTCGTGGGCATGAGGGAAAAATGCCGAGGTATTCTCGCCTGTGAATCCCCTGCCATCGTAGAAGAACTTGTAGCCCAGTACACCGAGCAAGCAAAACGCGAACCACAGCATCACGACGCCCACATGGCGGCGTGATAAACCCGAACTTATCTGCAATCGCGGCTTCAACAATAAATCCTCAGACCGCCCATTCAGCGGAAGTCACCCGGCATGGCAAGGCCCAATCCTTGCTGTCCGATGTCCTTTTTACGGCAACAGGAGTTCCTTCTTATACTGGCTTCGGACACAACATCCACAGGCATACGCCGTAAACATATAGCAGGAGCGCACCTTCTAGGCTCAGTGCGCAAACCTGCTCATGTCATCAGGCTCGTTTACGGAGCCCGGCGGCGTAGCGGGATTCCCCCACGCATGAATAGTCATGAGCGTGGCCATAATTTACACGAAACGCCATCATAAGCATCGTTTCTCACTTTTCTTTGAATGGCGAGGTACATAGGGTAGGTGGAAACGACCTTGCTCTTTCACTCATGCTGACACCAACTAATGCCGCCGAACGCCATCGCCTTTTCTGGGGTCTTCAGTGCGCCGGCTGGGGCGGGACCTTGTTACTGGGCCTGGCCTTTGTCAGCACCGGCTACCTGCCGTGGCGAGATGCATTGATCATCGGCCTATTCCGGACCGGGTTTGGCTTCGGGGCAACCTGCCTTTTGCGACTGGGGTACCGTTGGTTGCGCCTGCATCCCGGCAACGTCTGGGCCTGGGGCGGGGGCATTTTTGTGTTCTGCGGGGTATTGGCGGGCATCGACTGTCTGCTGACAACGTCTGTCGTCGGGCAGGCCGGAGTCGATCTTTCCCATCCGAAAGTCGCCCAGTTCCTGGACGGAAGCCTGATCCTGCGCTGGCTGCTGTACTGGCTGTGGTCGGTGCTTTACTTCGGCATCACTCACGCGCTGGATATGCAGCGCACCCGCGTCCGGTTGGCCGAGGCCGAAGCTGCCGCCCGTACGAGCGAACTGCAGGCACTGCGCGCTCAGATCAATCCGCACTTTTTGTTTAATGCGCTTGGTTCTATTCTGGCGGACTCGGAAAACGCCGCCACCGTCCGCCATCTTACGCTGGCCCTGGCCGACTACCTGCGCTTTTCCTTCCAGGTGCGCGGAGACTATGAACCCTTGGGCACCGAACTGCACGCACTCGAAAATTACCTGCGCGTGGAAAAGGCGCGCTTCGAGGAAAACCTCGAATACCGGATCGATGTTCCGACCGTTCTCCGCCAGAGCCCAGTCCCGCCCGCGCTGGTCCTGCCCCTCCTGGAGAACGCCATCAAATATGGACAGCGCTCGAGCATCCGTCCCTTGCGCCTGGCGATTTCCGCGCAACTCGCCAACGGGGAACTCCATGTCGCGGTCACCAATTCCGGCGAATGGATCGAAGAGACAGATGGTGCATCGACCCGCACCGGACTGGCGAACTTGCGTCGCCGCCTGGAACTGCTTTATGGGAACCGGGCTAGGCTGATCACGAAACACGGAAACGGGGAAGTCTGCGTCAGCGTCTTTCTTCCGTTAGCGGAGGGCAACGGCAAGGGTCAGGCCGCCCTTGATCACTCCCGGGAAGCCGCCGTATCATGAAAGTCCTGCGCGCCCTGATTGTTGACGACGAACGTCCGGCACGGCGCTGGTTGCGCGACCTGCTGCTCGCCCATCCCGAGATTCAGGTCGTCGGCGAGGCCGACGGCGTCAACGCCGCCCTCGACCGGGCCGGTGAACTGAAACCGGACGTACTCTTCCTCGACGTGCAGATGCCGCCTGGCAGCGGATTCGATGTGCTGCCTCATTTGAAAATCCGCCCCCGGATCGTTTTTGTCACCGCCTACGAAACGTTCGCCGTCAGGGCTTTTGATGCGAACGCCCTCGATTACCTGCTAAAGCCGGTCCATCCCGACCGCCTCGCTGAAACCGTCCGGCGCCTGGCCACTGACGTGGAAAAGGAAGCATTTACTGCGCTCCCCGGAGAAGTCGCTCCACCCGCCGAAGCCTCCCAATCGGATGAGACCCGACTCTCGCTCAACGATTATGTCCCCCTGCGCGATCGCGGGCTCTTGCGCGTTGTCAGTGTCGCCGACATTGCCGCGATCGAAGCCGAGGGCGCGTACTCGCGGATCATGATCAGTGGGCAGGAGCCGATGCTGGTGCTGCCTTCGATCGGAGAATGGGAGTGCCGCCTGCCCGCCCCGCCGTTTCACCGCCTCGATCGTTCCCGCCTGGTCAACCTCTCATTCGTGGCCGAAGTCAAAGCCCTCACCCGTGATCGCGCGGATGTTACCCTGCGTGGAATCGCCTCCTCTCTGTCTTTGGGCCGCGCCGGCTCGCGGCGCCTGAGGAAGCTGTTGTCCCAGTTCCACGCCTGAACGGACGGTGAGGCCGCCGCAACCTGCCGGGCTGCGTGCCATTCGCTGGCTGATTCGTGCATGCCCGCGCCCGTTTCATGCAAGTTCTCGTGACAAATGGCCCTGTCGCAGTCAGGTACAGAGGTGTTCTGTTCTGCTTTCGCTCTCACAGCCCCGAGGGCAGTTTAATCACACATCCCGCAAGCCTCTCCGCCCTCTCTGAACGCACTCCAATCTATGTCTCAGAAAAACGATTTCGGTTCGCTCAACCTCTCGCGCCGCAATTTCCTGCGTTCGTGCGCCGTCGTCGGGGCCGCTGCCGCAGGTGGCCCCCTCTTTAATATCTTCGTCCCCAGCGCCCGCGCCAGTACGGAGAACATTCCGCCCGCATCCTCCGGCATGAATCTGCTTATCTTCATCACCGACCAGGAGCGGGCCCTGCAATGGTTCCCCCCGGGATGGGCCGCGACCAACCTGCCGGCGGTCACCTCCCTGCGGGCGAATGGCGTCTCCTTTGAGCGCGCCTACACGGTATCGGCCATGTGCACACCTTCGCGCAATGCCTTGTTCACCGGCCTCTTCCCCGCCCAGCACCGCTCTTACGACACGCTGACCGAGGGCTTCCCGCAGTCGGAGGCCGAGCACCAACTTGATCCCTCCCTGCCGAACCTGGCGACCATCCTGAAGGCCGCCGGCTACGAGGTCGTTTACAAAGGCAAGTGGCACCTGAGCAAGGGCGTCGAAGGCTGTGACGGCGACCTGCAAAGCGACGACATCTCCCGCTACGGCTTCGACCAGTGGGACGCCCCCGACGCGGGGCAGGACGTGAAAATCGAGAATTACGGCGGAGGCACCGCCAACAACGACACACGCTACGTGGACGATGCCATCGCCTACCTGGAGAGCAAACGCGACAACCCGGGCAACAAGCCTTTCTGCCTCGTCGTCTCTCTGGTCAACCCCCATGACGTGCTCGGCTATCCCGGCAACCACGGCGAGGGCGGCTACCAGGCTTCGGACCTGCTGGGAGACATCGGTCTGCCGCCCAGCGTCTACGAAGATCTTTTTAGCAATTACAAGCCGTCCACGCACTATCAGTTGCTGGCCCGCCTGAACGGGCTGGGTCCGATCACCAACGACAACCAGCGCCTCAACTACATCAACTTCTACGGCAATCTTATGAAAACCGTGGACGGCCACCTGCAACGGCTGCTCGACGTGTTTGCCGAAAACGAAGACGGTGAGACCCTGCGCGCCAATACGCTCATCATGCGCACCTCCGACCACGGGGAAATGGGCATGGCCCACGGCGGCCTTCGTCAGAAGTCCTTCATGTGCTACGAGGAGGCCATCCGCGTCCCGCTGGTCTGGTCAAACCCCGAACTGTTCCCCACCGGACGCGTGTGCCCGCATCTGGTCTCGCACGTGGACCACATCCCCACCATCTGCTCGCTCCTGGGTGTCGCCAACTGGCAGCAGACCTACAGCTTCGCGGGGGTCGATTACAGCAGCCTGATCCTCGATCCGGGAGCGGCCGCGGTTCAGGATTACGTCCTTTTCACCTACGACGATATCTATGCCGGGCAATCCGCCGAGGGCACCGACGGCAACGGCATCCTCCCCCCACCCAACCGCATCCAGATGATCCGCGAGGATCACTACAAGTATGCGCGTTACTTCGACGGGCTCGGCGAGACCCCGGATCAGCAGGAGTTCTACGACGTGCGCACGGCTGGCCTGGGGGGCACCGATACGGACCCCGCGACCGGCCAGCCGGTCGAGTTGCGCAACCTCTCCCTCTGGGCCGAGGCGCTGCGCCAGGCAGACAATGAGGACACCCTCGCCACCCCCGCCCAGGAGGCCAAGCGCGTCCAGATGATGCAGCGCCTTTCCGATGTGGTGGCCGAACGTCTGCAACCGGGTCCGCCGGTCCCCTCCCCTGTTCCGGCCGGAGACGTGAGCATCACCACAGTCACCGTCACCGACGAGGACAGCGAAGAGGACAACGACATGATCCAGATAAAATTCCTCTCCTCCTGGGGCACCGATTACCAACTCCAATTCTCGGATGACCTGGAAAACTGGAGCGATATCGGAGATCCGCTTCCCGGCAATAACGGCCCCATCCTTTATTGCGAACCGCTGCCTGCCGGGACCGCTTTTTACCGCGTTGTCTCAACCTCCGCCTGAAAGCTCTGCGCACAGCGATAGGTTTAAAATACCTTGCCATCAGGAAGGGACGGCACGTAACGCTATCTCCCGATCTTAGACCGCAAAGCCCTGAAACGATTGTTAATATCAAGAAAGTGACGCCTCTTGCCATGAGAACAGGCAGTTCGCTGAAATACCTCCGTTCCTTGCTTATAGGCGTCTGTTCGCTTGCCGTGAATGATTGCGTCGCGGCGGATACCGTCGAAACGGAGGCGGGCCCGTATATCGGCATATTCGGCGGGGTCGGCTCGTCCCCGTCAACAAGCCTGCGGCAGCAAGGGGCCGTTTACTTAAATCCGCCCAACAGCTTTCCCATGCTCCCCATTGATGCCAATGGCTCGACCGACGGCAGCAATGGCATCCCGGTAGCCGGCGCCCACATCGGCTACGAATGGGATCATTGGGAGATTGCTCCCGGTTGGGGCCTTAAACCCGCCCTTGAACTTGAAGGGATTTATATCGGTGAACATTCGCCGGTCGGTACCATGCCGGTTCACCCCAGCTTCCTGGGCACGCAGTATGTGACGGTTCCCATCACCACCGGCGTCGTCCTGCCCAACGCGGTTCTTGTTCTTCAGACTCCGTACTCCGACAAGATTTTTCCTTACTTCGGGCTGGGAGCCGGAGGGGCCTTTGTCTCCATCAGCGGATCGGATTCCGCGAACCCATCCGAACCCGGCATCAACCATTTCAATTCGGCCCCGGACGCCTCCGACTTCGCCTTCGCGTGGCAGTTGAAAGCCGGCATCAAAGCTGAAATATTCAAAAACACCTACCTGTTTCTGGAATACCGGTACCTCTCGATCGATCCGACCAGCTATACATTTGGCTCCACGGACTATCCCGGTGTTCACCTCCCGACCACGAGCTGGAACGTCAATCTTGGCCGCCAAGAATACAATTTGTTCATCACCGGACTCCAATACAAGTTCTGACCCTTTATTCCTGTCCGATTGCCAGCCCTGCCGTGTATGCGGTTATCCATACGGGGTCAGCCCGATCGGGTACCTGCACGGCATCCGCATCGAGCGTGCGATAAAACCTCCTGCGCCACAGCGACCTGGTAATCGCCGCCATTGCAGAAGAAGTCGGCGAACACAACGCTATGTACTTCTCCCGACTGTTCAAGCGCCTCATCGGCACAACCCCGAAGGTACTGCGGACACCACAAGGTCTAGAGCATCTTCGGTTTAAGGCGCGATTAGCGGATCAACTTGACTTCTCACCTCAGTGCTGGCATAAATACCAAGTAACACTGCTGATGAAAGCATTCTGTCTCATATTTCTTAACGCACGGCAACGCCACCGGGTTCTGATTCGAACGGCCCGTCCTGGTTTGCCCGGCGCTGTCAACTGAGCAGAAGGAAGCCCACGTAAGGGTAATCCACGCATAAGAGACATCGCCGGGTAGCTCCGGCTTGGGTGTCTAACCCAGGGATACCGGCGCGAATACGTCTATCCAAGACCCCTTGGATATAGCCTTTGCCTATAGCAGTGCCGTCGCGGGCCTGCGTTTAACCGACTGCCAGCACAACTGGCGCATAATGCTTCATATTTACCATGATAACCATGAATACTAAACAAATATTTATATCAAAATCTGATTACCTCCGCATAAAAGCTCTCATCACTGATCCCGATTTTGCCTACATTCACAATGGCCGAACAGCCTCCCTCAAGGGCGAGTTGGAAAGAGCTGCCGTGGTCGAGGATTCCGAACTGTCTGCAAACCGGGTCGGACTAAACTCCAGAGTAGTGATCAAAGACCTGAGAACGCATGAGAAGGAGGAATACCAGCTCACTATGCCAGAGGATATGGAGGATGACGAAAGCAATATCTCTATCTTGTCTCCAATCGGAACCATCCTCCTGGGGTATGCTGCAGGAGATGAGATTACCTGCGACACCCCAGGCGGCTCCCGACAGATTCTTATCGAATCAGTTAAGCGAGGCACTCAGGTCCCCAGAAGTCAGCGCTCTGTCATCGACGAAATACTCAACAGAAGCCTGTGACCTACAGCTCGAAACTGCGAATAACCATTGAATGAATACCATATGAAAGCACACACCCTTTTTATACTAAAACCATGCGAGCTCAACGCGGAGAAAATAACCGCCTACTGTAGGGATAGCGCGCAAGTCTTGGGCTTGTTCCAGTTCTTCCCCTACCTGAAGGATCATGTCGAGGTTCGTGTATTAAATGACCAAGAGCCCCGCACTGAACTGGTTCGCATGCTGGGCGGAAGCAACCAGTCCTGCCCCTTGCTATTACTCAATGCAGAACTGTCAGCAATACCGCCCCTCGTAAATATCATGCAGGCAAATGGGCGCCGCTTCATCACGGGGACACAGCAAATTTCCCGATATCTGGCAGCTACCTACGGCTCCGCAGTTAATCAGGGGAAATCAGCATGAAGCATTTTCTTTTTGATCTCGACGGCACCCTTGGAAATACCCTTCCGCTGTGTATCCAAGCCTTCCAGGAATCCTTACAGTCGGTCACCGGACAGAGCTTCAGCGGAGAGGAGATTTCCGCAACCTTTGGTCCCTGTGAACTGGGGACAATTCGCGCACTCGCACCCAGCAAGGAAACCGAGGCCCTGGATAGCTATTTGAAGCGGTACCGCGCCCTGCACGCCAACTGGTCGAGGCCATTCGACGGAATCTGGGAAATAATGGATTACCTGCATGAGCGAAAGGCTTTTATCGGATTGATAACATCGAAAGGGTCCCCGAGCACACATATCACCCTGAAGCAATATGGAATGGAAGATACATTCAGGGCCGTAAAAACAGGGGTTCCCAACGGACCCATAAAAGACCTACAAATCAAAGAGACATTGCGGGATTTCATGATGAGGCCGCAGGAAGTTTTGTATGTAGGAGACTCGCCGATCGACATCGCCGCCTCGCGTGCAGCAGGCATACGTGTCGCAGCCGCAGCTTGGGCTCCCACCTCTGACGCAGACCTTCTCCGTTCGAAGAATCCGGACTTCTTGTTCACCTCAGTCAAAGATTTCTATTCATTCATTAGAACGACGCTCCACGGCTGAATACGGTTTGTTGGCGACGGGTCATTCATCAGAACCGCGTGACAACAGCTCATCGATCTACCCGTTTTCAAAACCAGGTAGCAGCATCCAATAAAAAAAGGCCATCCATCAGAATTTAAACCTGTGGATGGCCTTTGTATAGGCATTTACTTCTTGTGCTTAGTCGTTTCGCGCGACCCCATCAACTCGATATGCTTGCGCTTCTTACTGCTAACTTTGGATGCACTTTGCTTGTTTTTCTTATTGATCGCCTTTGGTGATTTATCTCCCATTTTAGACTCCTGTTTTTAATGGTTTACTCGTGTATTGGATGATCAGGTCTGTGCTTACCTAATCAGCGTTTCTTGAGGTTTGCCTCAGTGGAAAATGCGCCGGGAATCCAGTTCGCAATCGGCGGTGTAGTCCCTACGTTGCGCAGGTCCTCAATTGTGTAGAACGGTGTCGGCTCAAACTCGGACAGTATGGCAAGAACACTCTTTAGTCGCTTACGCTTCGATATGACCAGGAATACGTTGACCTTTCCTTTCAGCCCGTCGGCATCCACAGAGGTCACACCAAAACCGTCCCCAGAAATGCGACTCCTGAGTTGTTCTTCATCGTTGCTCTGTGCAATTACGCGTATCAAAACATAGCCTAGAGCAAGTTTTTCTTCGATCCACATGCCAACGTAAGTTCCAGCCGAAAAACCGCCAGACCAAGCAAGAATTGACGCGATATTGGTTAGGTTTTCCATCACTTGTGTGATCGCCACTAACCAGATAGTTATTTCAATAAATGCTAATATCGGCACCGTTTTTTTCATTCCCCTGTAAATGAGAATATGCCGCAGCGTAGCCATGCTGACGTCTGTCAGCTTAGCGATAAAAATCAGTGCTGGAATAATAACCCAGCTTACATAATCAAATGAATATATATAGTCCACTTTGAGGTAGAGTTAAAGTTAATATACCCCCAGCTTTCATGATGGCTATGGCAGCAATTTACGCCAGTAGGCCAGGACTGATCGTCCATCTGCTCTCAGAAGCTGCTCCAATTAACACAGTTCAAATACAGATTGAAAAGGGAACTCACTGATCGATCAGAGACCAGTGACGAATCCGCCAGGAAATCAATTATTAAATCCGATGAACACCAAGAAGAACGAACCAAGACTGCCTCGTCCTCAAGCGTTCAACGGCCAATCGCGAGAAAGATCAGATAGCATTTCTCACGTACAAGCCTGTAAAATATGTTAGTGGGAGGACTCATTCCAAACCTAATCCATATAATAAAAATACTAAGTCAAGAAATCATCATTAAAATGAACAATTATGTTCATATTAGGAAAGTAATAACCCCATACATTAGGGTGGTTCGTTTTTCTCTAAACGAAAATTAAGCGAGTGACATTTTCCGGAGGTTCCCCTGCCTTGCAGTATACTTAATTTGATTCTTTTAAGGATGTTGACGGAAGGCGGTCGGCGATGGAGCACAGCAGGCATGAGGTTTATATTTACGCCTGCCAGAAACGGGGCAATACATCGATATTTCGTTATGCAAGCAAACGACTATCGACCAGAATCCTTGGTGCGGAACTTCACGCGCTGAGGCCATGGGGCACCTGAACATGAGCATGCTTTCCGCGGACAGCAATTTGAAAGAAAAAGCTCTTAAGAAGTTCTTGAACAGCGACTTTTCTCGTCTCTGTGGTCATCAAATGATGGCAATTGCTGGAGTGGTAAGCTTGCCAAATGGATGGTATTTCCTTTCAGGGAACATTATTTTTAGCTTTATCTAATAATCTAGATTGTATTGTATCGTAATCTATGGAAACGGCACCGACGTTGGCTCGCAGGTTAATCGTTGAGCGACTAAACCATCCGGCCTGGCTGCTGCTGGCTGCGACACGGGGACCACTCATGTTGGCCAGCCTGAAGCCCTTGTTTGAGAGCAGTTCATCTGAAATCACCTTGGAGGATGCGCGCGAGCAATTGGCTAGCCTCCTGTCTCAACACGCGAACGACCCAACTTACGGCATCGACTCCGATGACTTCCGTGCGCTGGCGCGCCGGGAGTTGCGCGACTGGATCAAGCGCGGCTTGCTGGTTGAGCGAAGCGGTATCCTATTCGCGACCGACGCACTGCAGGCAACGTTTCGCTTCCTGGAAACGATTGAGCAGCGCGTAATGACAACGACGGCTTCGCGCTTGGCCACCGTCCAGCAAAAGATAGAAGTGCTGCAAGCCAATCTCAACCCTGATCGTGAATCACGCGCTGCTAATATTCAGCGCAAGATGACTGAACTCGAACAGGAGCTGGAGCGTGTACGACAGGGCTACTTTGAGGTCCTTGAAGGTGAGCGTGCGGTCGAGGAAATCCGTGAACTCTACAGCCTGGCCATGAGCCTGCGGGCTGACTTTCAGAGAGTGGAGGACTCCTACCGGGAGGCCGACCGCAGCCTACGGCAGTCGATCATCGGGGATGAGCAAAATCGCGGCGAAGTGGTGGATAAGCTCCTCGCCACCGATGCTGCGCTTCTGGAAACGCCGGAGGGTCGTGTCTTCGATGGCTTTTACCGTCAAATCCAGCTTGGCACCGACCTAGATGTCATGCGAGGCCGCCTGCGCGCCATACTCGACCACAACGCCTCCATACGAGCCCTCGACCGTCGGCAAACTCAGGACTTAAAGTTCCTGGTCTCTCACTTGATCGACGAATCCAAGAGCGTCCTCCAGGCGCGTTCGCAAGGTGAGCGCGACGTCAAAGGCTTTATCAAATCAGGACTCGCAGCAGAGAATCACCGCGTCGGTCAACTGCTTCAGCAAGTGCTGGAGGCGGCACTCACCATGGACTGGGGAAAACAATCGGTGCGCCGAGCGCCCGCGCCGCTGCCTCCCATCGCGCCTTCTCTACCCAGCCTGCCGGTGGCGGGCAGGCTCTGTTATAAGGAGATAACGGATATCGAAGAAGCCGCTTTGAATCTTGAGCAGCAGCAAGGTAGCCTCGACCAGCTGGAAGAGGACTTTGTGGCCTGTGACGACGATCTGGATACCCTGGTGCTTTATCAAAACACCCTCGATTATTTGCGTAAAAACAGGAGCTCTCATCGCCTCAGTGAATTGGCCACCGCCTTGCCGCCGGAATATGATGTGGAGACATTGGCCTACTGGCTAGCACTGGCACGTGAAGCGGAATGCCAAGTAGGGCCAGACATGGAAACCTTCACTCTTGAATATGAATACGAACGCGCGGTTGACTTTACCGCACCGCTTCTTGCTCTCGATGCAGAGGCTGTGAGCGCGGTTGACCCAGAACACTTGGTATGAACGATTACTTCGACCAGCGACTACGATCACAGGAAATTCTGGATAGCAACACCGGGGATCGCCCCGAAATGGACAGATCCCTCAATACCCAGGAAGAAAAGGATTCAATCGTCTCCCAAGAAACCGCTGCACAAATTAAAGCCGCAGTGCAGGAACTCCTCAAATACGGGTTGGTTGAAGCGTCGGCAAAGCCGAACATATACCGCGAACTCAAACAGAACCCTGAGACGATAAAGCGGACCCTGGAACCCTTCGATTTACAAATGGCCCTGGATGAGGTACGCGGGATTGCGTTTCTCGAAGTGCTACCCGCCGGGGAGGAGGCTGATGCCAACGATCCCTGGCAGCATCCTCTGGTCAGACGCCAGCGCCTGACCACGGAGCAATCTTTGCTGGTTGCCATACTGCGCCAGGCCTACGTTGCTTATGAGCAAACTCACGGCATTGGTGCTTCCGACGCCCGCATCGATTTCGAGGAGTTACTGGCCCAGTTTTCGGTTTACATGGGTTCCTCCGGCAGCGACAAAGCTGACACGGAGCGGCTCCGGCGCGTTCTTACCCAACTGGTAACACATGGCATCGCGAGTGAGCCGGACAAGGAAAACCAGGTTGCGATCCGCCCCATCATTGTGCATCTGGCCAATCCTGAGCACCTAGCCCTGTTGCTGGAACACTTTCGCAAGCTGGCCAGCAACTCGCTCACCAGCCATACAGAGTCTGAGCCAAATGTGGGGGACGAGGCATGAAATCAAGCGAAGAAGCCGTACTGTTCACCTTAGAGAGAGCCGCCTTTCAACTGCGTCGCTTCGAGGTTTTCAACTGGGGGCCTTTCTCCGGTATGCACGCCGCCGAAATCGATCCACAGGGGACGGCGATTATTGGGATGACCGGTAGCGGAAAAACTACCTTGATTGACGGCTTTGTTACCTTACTCACCGAGTATCCCAAATACAATCTCGCTTCGACCGGCGGCCATGAAAGTGACCGCAGCCTCATGGCTTACGTGCGCGGCGTCGTCGGCTCCGGTAACGACAGCGGTGATGCTACTCACATCTCGCGCAAGGGCAAAACAATGACTGGGCTCTGTGCCACCTACAGCGACGGGCAGGAAGAGCTTCGGCTGGCCGCGATTATCTGGATAGATGGCACAAGCTTCGCTGTGAGCGATCTCAAACGTGCCTGGCTCTTTTCGCGTGATCCGCGTCACTCGTTGGAGCAATGGCTAAGCGTTCATAGTCAGGGAGGTCTGCGACTTCTCAAGCAACAGCTACGCGATCAGGACGAAGCCCAGCTCTACGACGCGTCCAACGGAGGCAAGCGCGCCTATCTGGCACGCGTCCGCAGTTTCTTTGAAGTCTCCGATAACGCTTTCACCCTGCTAAACCGCGCAGCTGGACTCAAGCAACTCAACAGCATCGACGTCATTTTTCGTGAATCAGTGCTCGATGACCGATCGGCTTTTGACCGCGCTACAGAGGTTGCGGACGACTTTAATAACCTTGCGGAAATCCATCAAGAGCTTGAGACCGCAGAACGCCAACAGCAGTCGCTTTTACCCGTAAAAAAGCTTTTTGCGGATTATCATGCCATCAAAGAAGAACTCGCCCGCAAGCAAAAGTTGTCCGACCTGCTGACGGTTTGGTTCGCTTTGCAGGGAAAGCGCCTATGGCAGTCTCGGCTGGTCGAACTCGAAGCCAGCGAGCATGCCCGGAAAAAGGAACTCGACGAGGCGCAACAAGCAGTGGATAAGGCCAAGCGCGAGGTCGAGGTGTTGCAGGAAAAATACCTCAAGGCGGGAGGCAGCGACGTGGATTCACTACGACAGCTTATCGAAACCTATAGCAAGGACACCGTTCGACTTAGAGGCAACGCAACGGACTATCAAGCCTTGTGCCAAACATTCGATTTGCCTCACGAGATTGCTGAAACGCCTTTCGCCAATGCGCAGGAAAAGGCAAAATCGATTTGCGAGCGATTGCACGGGGAGCAACTGACCGCGAGCGAGTTGGCTTACAAAACTGGCGGTGATTCAAAACAAGCCGACGCAAAACAGGAAGAACTGCAATCCGAGCTGAAAGCGGCGCAGGCCAAACCTGACTCGAATATTCCCAGCCACTACCAACGCTTTCGCGATCTCCTGGCGGCGGAGTTGAATGTCGACACCGAAGCCCTACCCTATGCAGGCGAACTGGTGCAGGTTCGCGAAAGTGAAAGCAGTTGGCGTGGCGCGATTGAGCGTGCCTTGGGTGGCAACCGGCTTCGATTGCTCGTTCCGCAGGATAAACTAAAGACCGCGCTGCGCTGGGTAAATACCCACGAACACGGTCTGCATATTCGCCTGCTCGAAGCAGGCTCAAGCGTGAAATCAGCGGCGGACTTTTTCAACGACGGATTTCTCCGCAAGCTGGAATACAAACCGCATCCGCTGCGGGATGCCCTGAAAGTATTTTTGGCCTCCTACGACCTGCACTGCGTGGATTCGCCTGAGGAGTTGGAACGCACCCCACACGGACTGACCCGCGCGGGCCTCATCTCCGGAAAACGCGGGCTCTTTGAAAAGAAAGACCAGCGGCGGCTCGACCAGGACTGGTGCACGGGCTTCAGTAATCGCGACCGCCTGGCCAGCCTGAACCAACAGCTCACCGAGGCCAAGCGTCAGGCCGAGGCCGCAGACAAGGCGTTCTCGGATGCGCGGGAACATGACCAACGCCTTAAGCAGCAAATCCAACTCCTCGACACTTTGCTCAAGCTGAGCTTCGAGGAAATCGATTATCCTGCCTTAGAAGCAAAAGTTGCAGAAGGCGAAACGAAGCTCAAAGAGCTGACCGACCCACAATCAGATGCTGGACGCGCACTCAAGGATTACGAAGACAGTAAAAAGATAAAGGACGGTTTAGACAAGGCGCGCGACGAAGCACTGCTTGCGCATGATTCCGTGAAGCGAAAAGCCGATGGCGCTCGAAAACAAATTGAAGCCTGCATAGAGCGTGTCGGCGATGGCTTCTCTATTGAAGACCAGCAACTGGCTGATGCACAGCTTTCCATCAGTACTCGGGTCGAGGCAGAAAACCTGACAGCGGAAGAAAATCGTCAACGGACGGAATTGGCGTCAGCGATTCAGCAGCAGCAAAGTAAACTCAACGAACAGCAAAGCAGCCTTGTGCGCGCCATGATGAAAGCCAAAGAAGCTGATACTGGCGCGCTGGCCGAGGCAGGCACTGACATGGAAGACATCCCTGCCTATCTTTCCCGGCTTCGCGTGCTGACCGAAGAAGCCTTACCGGCCAAACGTAAACGCTTCCTGGACTACCTTACACGCTCCTCAGACCAGGGCGTAAACCAACTCCTGGCATCTGTGGAAGAGGAAGTCGCTCGCATTGAGGAACGCATCCACGATCTCAACCAAAGCCTGGAGAGTGTGGACTTCAAGCTAGGGCGCTTCCTGAAGTTGGAGACGCAAAAGGTGGTGCATGAAAGCCTGCGCAGCTTCGAACGCGCCCGCAAACAGCTACGAGCGGCCGCGCTTCGCACCGAAGACAACGAGGGGCACTACCGTGCGCTGCAGGCGATCATCCTCCTGTTGCGCGAAGCCGTGGACAAAAAACACACAGTCGGTGCGCGTGCCTTGCTCGATCCACGCTACCGAGTGGAGTTTCATGGCGTGGAAATCGAACGCTCAAGCGGCGAGGTGAAGGAGCGCTTCAAGGGCTCTCAAGGAGGCTCCGGAGGCGAGAAAGAGATTATTGCCAGCTACATCTTAACCGCGTCGCTCTGCTATGCCCTGAGCCCAGAGGGGGGACGATTCCCGCTGCATAGCACCATCGTGCTGGACGAGGCCTTTTCTAAAAGCTCTCGCGCAGTAGCCAACCGGATTGTCAATGCCTTGCGGGAGTTTAAACTGCACCCCATTTTCGTCACACCGAACAAGGAAATGCGCCTGCTGCGCACGCACACACGCTCCGTGGTGTACGTCCACCGTAAAGAGTCGCGAGCAACCTTGGCCTCCATTAGCTGGCGCGAGCTAGAAGAACGTCTCGACAGGAAAAGCGTATCACCCGAGGCGACGGATACCACAACCAAAACGTAATGAAGTCGCCTTCCGAGCTTGCCGCTAAGCTAGCCCGTCAATGGGACAATGCAGATCTGCGCGAGCAGCGTCTCACACAACCTCAGGCTTGGCCCCTTTCACTCAGTATCGGCAAACCAGGCGCTGCTGTGATTAGAAACGATTTGAACCGGGTCCGAACTCACCTCCAGGCATGGCAAGCCTGCCCTATCGGTGAGGTCGAGTGGCATACAGTGAGTTACCGCGATGCGGCCGACAGTATCGTAGTCCCACTGAAATGGCAGTTGCGATCACCCTCGGAATGGATCGCCGCCAGCGGCCAGGCGTCCATTACCAATGAATACGAGACACTAAATGAACTCTGCCAAAAGACGAACCCACGCTATCATCGGCTGTGGATGCGCCAACGCTCCTGGTGGCGAGGCAAGCCCATTGACGAAATACTACTAGCCAGTTCCCTGGCCGATCAACTCGGCCCCGGATGCGCTGCGGGCGCCCCCCTCAGAACACTCTCTGGCATCGGCAACGACACCAAATTCTTTGAGCGCAATCGGGCGCTCTTGCTTGCTCTGTTGGATCTTCGTTTCGAAGGCGAGGCTGGCAAGCTCGGCCTGGAAGGATTTCTCGGAGCCATGCCCGAAGGCGAACACTGGCTCCTGGTGGCCGATCTGGATGGCGCATTATTGCCCTTTGAACTATTACGTGTTCGTGCCTCTGAACTTGAAGGTGGAGCCATTTTACCCGGTCAACAGTTTCTGGTTGTGGAAAACGAGCGTTGCCTCTTCATGCTTCCAAAGCTGCCAGGCGTTTTGGCTATACTGGGCAGCGGCCTGAACCTCCGCTGGCTCTCAGCTCCTGCCTTTACGGATCGCGAAATCGCCTACTGGGGCGATATGGACACCTGGGGTCTAACCATGCTCAGCATGGCCAAATCGTATCGCCCCAACCTGCGACCACTTTTGATGAACCGAGAACTGTTCGATAAATATGCCGAAGGGCGTGCTGTTCAGGAAAAAAGCCAAGCAAGACTGCCAATGGAACACACGTTGACCAAGGAAGAAACAGACTTATTTAACCATCTGGCTTGTCGTGAATATGGACGACTGGAGCAGGAATTCCTGCCTGCTGGAATTGTCGAAGCGACCCTGAACGAGTGGCATGAAAGACATCATCCAGGATAGGAAAACTACAATGAGAAGGGGGCGGTGAAACGATTGGAACAATTACTGCAAGTGAATATAGCTCTAATGAAACATATAAACGCACCAAAATGAGCAAAATCGCTTCACCATGAGTTCCTTCGCGTTGGCAACCTCTATATTTCTCAATCTGCACGAATAAAGGCATTCACACATTCTAAAACCTGCCGCCTGCCAACGAAGAATCGTTCCAAAACTGTTCGCAATTCAGTCCCTCCCTCTCCGCCATTCTATCAGGGCTCTAGCGTTTACAATCAGAAGGATTCAGTGTAATTTTTCTGAAAAATGCCCACAAATGCCAGACCTCGGAGTCTGCCCAAGCCCTCCGTTTTCAAGAACGCCTCCACCAACCAGTGGGTGTGCGAGTATTTTGAGTTCGACGAGCAGGGACGCCCCAAGGCGCGGCGCAAGTCCTTCGTCCGGGACCTGAAACGGGACGGAAAATCCGCCACCTTGGCCGAGCAGCGCACCGCCGCCCTCGCCCTGCAAGCGTCCATGCTCAAGGACCGCGAGGAACAGGAGCGCTTAGAACGGCGCGAGCGTGAACAGGTCCACCTCACCCCCAAGCAACTGCGCGAAGCCAAAGCCGCCTTCGCCATCTTCGAGCGAATCCCCGACCGTAGCAAAAGCCTTGTCGATGCGGTCATGGTTTACCGCGACCATCTACCGGCTGGCGGTGGACAGCCCGCCGCTGGGCGAGTGCGTCCGCATCTTCCTCAGCCGCAAGCAGCAGGCTGCCGAGAAAGGCAAGCTCAGCGCGGAGACTTACATGACGCTCAAACAGCGCCTGAACAACCTGCGCAAGACCTTCGCGGCCAAGCATCCCGGCATCACGATCGGGGCGGTCACCTCCCGTCAGCTGATCCAATTCTTCGAGGGGCTGGACGTGGCCGAACGCACGCTGGAAAATTATCTCGCCGACATCGGCAACTTTTTCAACGACGCCTCCAACCCCAAGGACGAACACCGCTTCATAAACAAGAATCCGATGGACGGCGTGCAGGTGCACTACCGCAAATTCAACGGCCTGCGTCTCGCCAAAGCGACGCAAACGCAACGCAACACCCCCATGATCCTGCAACTGGAGGCCGTGAAGCATGTCCTGCGCGTCGCCCATGCCCAGCGCAAGCGCGGCATGCTCGGCTTTGCCGTCTGCGGCCTGTTCGCCGGAATGCGCCCCAGCGAAGTCTTTGATCTCGTCGCTCAGCCCGACTATTGGGAACGCTTTATCAAATTGGAGGAAGGCATCATCCGCATCGACGGCTTCGGCAAAAAGCGCGATCAGCGCACGATCCTCCTGAGCGACTGCGCGCTGGCCTGGCTACGCTTTCTCGAAGCGGAAAAACTGCCGCTGTGCTTCCATTACAACCCAAACAGTAACAACGTCCGCTACGCCCACTTCCGGGCGCTGGCCTTCCTGCCCGAGGGCGACGGCGAACGCCTGATCAAGCTGCGTCGGGCCGTCAAGGGCGGGCACAAGCCCACTGAGGACGAAAACCGCTTTGCCAAACGCTGCCGCAAGACCCTGCAAACGTTTCAAGACGTACTTCGCCACACCTACGGCACGCACTACTACTACGCCTGCGGCTTCGACAAGCACAAGACCATCGAGCAGACGGGCCACAGCTCCGAGGTCTTCGTCGAACACTACCGCGGCCTCCTCAACAGCCCCAAAGACGCCGAGGTGTACTTCGAACTGTACCCGGCGAAGGCTTAGATATTGTAGATCAGTTAGTTTCAACTGCTGGCAGTAGAGCTTCGACGGGAAGCCTCTCCGTGTTTACGCGGGTCTTGAACGATGATTTTTCGTTGCTGTCCGAGGCTGGAATAAATGTCGTTTCGGTCTCCATCCTGTCATCTCTTTGGACGGTAGTGAGGGTGAAGTACGCACCATTCACGTCACGAACTTGTAATTTCGAGTTTGCTGTCGGGCCGGACTCGTCATGAAGTGACGGAATGGCTTCGAATTGAACCCCGTTGGCGGGTTCATCGGACGGGTAGCCTTTCAACAGTAAACGTGCGCTACAAAAAGCCCTGGAGGAAAGAGAAATCTCAACGTCCATTGATTCCGTATTCACCGAGGCACTGACTGACACGACTTCGGGGTACTCAAGCTTACGCAGGATCGCCAATATTTTGGTGTGGTTCTCTGCTGTTTGTGCAATGATAAATTGCGTGCCGTCGAATGCCAATGCTGCCTCGTCGGGAAATGCTACTCCCTGATCGATAAAAGCCTGCTTGCAGTTTTTTTCCAAGTCGTCGGGAGCGCTGGAAGGCATAGATGGCGAGAAAGGATCGACCGGGGAGAATGGATCACGGGAACCATTCTTTGTGAACGCGGGATCGCATAGCTTCTCAATCGCACGGCGACTGATCGGATAAAATTCTGTGCGCATCGACGTGGGGTCGCGACCAAATCGCTCATAAGCCGGGGTAACCAGCTCCACACCAGTACGGATACGAACATTCGTCGGTACCCCAATCCCCTTCGAACACTGCACCGTTGCCAAGTCCTGAGAGCCTCCCGAATAGCTGCTGCTTTCGGTCCACAATTCCAGACATTCGGCTCCCTCAAAATCCTTAATAATAAAGCTATTTTTAAAATCGATAGATTTATCCTCGTTGACCGACGGAGTCATCTCCAGTTCAAGCTCGTGTCCAACTATAGCGTCCCCGGAACTTCCCTGCTTACGATTTTTTATATAATTAACCAGTGCCGTACGCCCAGAAAGCGTTGCAACAAAAAGACCAACACTGCCACTCGGTGTTTCAATCTCAGATGACAGCTCCACTAACTTCGGGGTATCGTATCGACGCATGATCTGGCGAATGCGATTGAGCGTTTCCGGGCGCGCCCTGATAATTATCGAATCGCCGGTAAAAACCACCCCCACATCTGGACTCGGGTCAAACACAACACCCGCCTTCGTAAAGAAATCCTTGAGAGCATCACCCACGCTATTGCTTTGTGATGGCAGGTTTTGCCTATGCTCCTTGAATATTTTTTCCGCTACGGCCTCATTGATTTTGGTACTGAAATCGAGCGTACGCAACACACGCATTTCCCAGCGCCGTTCTATCGTGATATCACCATCAGTCCGGCGGGTTCCGCCTAGCGATAGCAACTCCATCTGCGTTAAGACGATTTCCGAGCGAAGACCAAAGTGATCAAACAGCTCGTTGTGTGGAGTGAGAATTTCCAGCTTGAATGCCGCATTGCCATTCTTTTCCAGATTAGGAATGATTTCGAGCAAGCTTGTGAAACCTTGGGCACCCAGATCCATGGCCTTCGCCAGTTCCTCGGTGTAAATCGGCTCCAGCTCAAATTGGAGCTCCTTCTGCACGTTGCGCCATGACTGAACATAGAGCGGCTGTGAGGCGTAGCGGACACGTCTGATCCGGTTGCCATTCTGAAAGGTTTCCGCTGCCAGAAAAAATTGTACTTCAATCAGGCCTGTCGATGCATGAGAATTGAGAGCTTTGGCCAACTCTCCCACCGAATCAATACTGAGCGTTATGCGGACCACAGCCCCCTCCAACTCAAATTTCGCTTTGGGGTCAGCAAGCAGCTGGATTCCCTGAGCCTTCAGACGGGCGAGCAACTCGGTACGAAAGTCCGGGAAGGTTGTGTCCGAGTCAGCGGGCAGGCGCAGTGAGCGAATATCGTCTACTGAGTATTCCAGCGTAACGTAATCCGCCGGTTCGGAAGCATGTCCGCCTAACGCGACTATCAGGCAGCAAGCAACGAAGAGAGGACGCAGAATGATTTTCATGGAATTGGGGTAGCAAAGGTTATAGGTGTATATATCGTATCAACGCCATTACCTCACGATGAAAACGTTCTTTTTTCCCCTTATTGCCCTCATATTCGCATCCTCCTGCGCCCACGCGGACAATGCCTCCGCACCTGACCCCAACGCAATCATTCAGGCCAAGCTCGACTCGGTTGTCATCCCTATCGTTAATTTTCAGAAGGTCCCGTTAGAAAAAGTGGCTGAGACACTGGAGAAGCTCTATTCGGAGAACGCTCCTTCACCTGATGATCCACGTCTGCACATTGTCATCACAGACGAGAGCCTGAAGAATATTCCCGTCAGTATAATCCTTCGCAAATTACCTCTATCCAAGATACTGGAGTTCGTCTGTGCCTCGATTGGGACTCAATGGGAAATAAAGGGAGAAGTCGTCCTGATAAGTGCCGGACAGGCTTCCTCAAGCGATGGGAGCCTCAAAACAGAGAGTTTCCCGCTCAACCGTGCAACCGTAATCGGGGTCAGCAGCGAGGCATCCAGATCTTGGTCGGGTAGTTCTTCTGATCCCTTCGCACCGGCGGCGGGCGGTAGCCCCTCCTTGTCGTCGGGCTATATCGCTTCCAATGACCCTTCCGTGTCCTTACCGACGGGGCAAAACGCCGGTCCCGAATACAACCGTGAGGGCTACGACCGCATCGTTGACAACCCATTTCTTTCACCGCTGTCGTCGCCGCTCTCGACGTTTTCTATCGATGTGGACACCGCCAGCTACGCCAATGTGAGGCGTTTCATTGAGGCCGGGAAACTGCCGCCCCCGGATGCCGTCCGCATTGAAGAACTCATCAACTATTTTCCGTACGATTACGCACCGCCTGCCACGGTTCCCATGGAATCGGAGACTCAGGAGTCGATCAGTAATTACGCGGAGTCTCCTTTCGCCGTCCATGTCGAGGTCGGCCCCGCGCCCTGGCATGAGGGCCATTCGCTTGTCCGCATCGGCCTGAAGGGTATCGAGGTGGACTGGAATGATCGCCCGCCCGTCAACTTGGTTTTCCTGCTGGATGTATCCGGGTCGATGAATGCCCCCAATAAGCTGCCCTTGGTCAAAAAGGCCTTGCGCCTGCTGGTTTCCCGCCTGGATGCGCGTGACCGCGTAGCCGTCGTAGTTTATGCCGGGGCCTCTGGTCTCGCGCTGCCGTCCTCCACGGCAAATAATCAGGAGACGATCCAGCATGCCATCAACAATTTGCAGGCCGGAGGATCGACCAACGCCGGGGAAGGCATTGAACTCGCCTACCAAACGGCGACGGACCACTTCATCGAAGGCGGTGTCAATCGGGTGATCTTGTGCACCGATGGAGACTTTAATGTCGGCGTGACGGATCGCGGCCAGCTCACCCGCTTGGTGGAAGACAACGCCAAGTCCGGCGTGGCACTCAGCATCCTCGGGTTCGGCATGGGCAATTACCGTGACGACATGTTGGAGACTCTGTCCAACAAGAGCGATGGTAGCTACACCTATATTGATACCGAAAGCGAAGCCCGTAAGGTCTTCATGCGCGAGGCTGCCGGTTCCCTCATCACGATCGCCAAAGACGTGAAGATGCAGGTGGAATTTAACCCAAACAGGGTGAAAGCCTACCGCTTGATCGGATATGAAAACCGGGTTCTGCGGGACGAGGAGTTTAACGACGACACGGTGGACGCGGGCGACCTCGGTGCCGGGCACACCGTGACCGCCCTGTATGAAATCGCCCCGCCATCCTCCGATATTGAACTTCCGGGCGTCGATCCACTCAAATACCAGAGCAGGGAGGCCGGTTCCGAGACCGATGAGCTACTTACCCTGAAGCTCCGCTACAAGTGGCCCCAGGAGGAGGAAAGCCTTCTGCTCACTATCCCCGTCGCCATGAGGGAGGTCGCTTTCGAAGATTGCTCCGAGGATTTCCGATTCGCCGTGGCGGTAGCTGGCTGGGGAAACCTCTTGCGTGACTCTCCCTACAAGGGCGACGTTTCAGCGGACTGGGTCGTACAAACCGCACAAGCAGCCACGGGCGAGGACCCCGGCGGCTACCGCGACGCTTTCGTCACCCTGGCGGAAAAATCCAAGGCTTTGTTGGCAGATGAAGACCCAGACCAACCGTAGCAAGCGCAAGCCAGCCTGCATGGAAAAACGTCTGTTTAGTTCCCTAATTGGAATCTAAGGTATATTTGCCTTTTAGGGAAACTTGGAGCAAACGGTCCTCAGTCGGCTGCGATCCGGAAAAACACGGTCGAATCTGAAGACGAGAATTGGAATTCAATCTCCCCGCTTTCGTTCACGCTTACGTCAGAAGCCGTAAAGGGCAGAGGCGTAAAATCCGCCAGATCCAGCGATTGCTGTAAGGTGAGCGTGAGGGTGAAAAGGCCGCTGGTGGAATCTCTTTGAATCAATGGCGTGCCGACATTCAAGTCCTCCACTTGGTCTGAGGTGTATAGTCCGGCTGTGGAGGCGTTGTCGTAGTAAACGCTGACCAAATCGGGTTGCGCGACTTCCCAATCGAAGCCGAGCATGGCCAGCTTTATCTCTGCGGCATCGTTCATCCCGTCCGAATCAGTATCGTCGGACGAAGAAATTCCCTGCCCGATGAGTTGGATGTCGTACGACTCCGAGTCCGTGCTATTCGTAACATGCAGAGTGGCCTTACCCCTTACGTGTAAGGACATCATATCGCACAAGCTCTCGCCCAAATAGCGAAACTTGCACTCGGCGGAGTTCCCTAATTCAATCCAGCCGTTGGCACGCCGGGCCGCCCCCTCGCGCAGGCCGCATCCGCGCTGGCCCCGGCGCACACTGCCCGGAAAAACATTTCCGTTTCCAGTTGGACAACTGGTAGAAAACTTCGCCGTTTTTTTCTAAAAATTCGCACAAGGAACGCGTCGCCCGACACGAAAAAATCCCGCAGTTCTGCTCAAAAAAATCTGTCGTCTGCCTGTGTGTAACCGCGCCCGGTCTTGACGTTTTCCGGTGTCGCGAAGACATCCAGATCGAAGAGGCCGAAGGCTTCGTGCATCAGCTTGAAAAAGTCACGGGGAGTCGCCCATTCACAGTAGAGGACATTGAAAAAGATGAGGTCACAGATCATGCCGAGAGTCTACCACGAAACCGGCAAATGGGAATCGCTCGGTTGGTTGCGCTGGAACGGTTGGCTTATTTCTGACGCTCGGGTAATGATCCTTCGATGGCGAGACGCAATTGGCCCCGTTGCCCTTTTCTGTTTTTTCCGCCTGCCCTAAAGCCAACCCATCGGCGGAAAGATGAACCACAGGAGCCAAGAAAGTTCGACTCCCTGGCAATCCGAAAACGCTGAAGGTTTTATCAACCGGAAGGCAAAGGGATGTACCCCAGCAATCCCGCCACTAGGCAAACCGTGGATGCACTCGTCTCGCACCTGGATATCGATCCGATTTTATGTGAACTGCTCGAACTCCCCAAGCCGGATCGCCAACTGGGAAATCCATGCTCCCTCTGCGAGAGGGCACCGCGACGCAAATACGCGGGGAGATATTGTCGGTGGCAACCTTCCACGCCGCCTACGAACTCAAACGCTGTATCCGCACCCGCAGATATAAATTGATCGCCCATTGGCCTCCCGATAAGATCCCGCCCTCTAACTGCGATAATTCCCCGAATATGGACATCCTGTTCAAGCAGGATCTGTACTCAATAGACACCCCGCACTTTTGCCTGTATGACCTTCTACGTGCCCCTCAAAAGAGAAACAATCTGGCGGAAGACCCCACGTATCGACCGATCCGAGACGAGCTTTATGAGCGTCTGAAACGCTGGATGCGAACAACCGACAACCCGCTTTGCATAGGAGAGGTCAGCCCCCCGATAGACGCTATCGTCCATACCTCCGACTCTCTCTGCGCTGATGGGCCCATTTGAGCCCTCGGCTAATGCGACTCCATGTTAGACAACGCCCGTTACGATTTAATCAGCCAACGGAAACAGCGTTTTTTCTTCATGAATTACGGGACGTCTCTACGATAGCCAACGAGCCAAATACGCACAAGCAGTTGGCAGACATCAGGCGATCAGAGCGGCTTATTCATCTTCCCCGAAAACGCCATCATACAAGCGTACGGAGCCGTCTAGGAATAGATGGTTATTCCCACTCTTGTGCCGGTTGATTTCCTCTCCGGTGCTCTCGTCTATCTCTCCCCGGTCTCTCAATATCCACACCTCGCTCGGATTCTTTTCGTAGGCGTATTGCAGCGTTTTCGGCTCCTGCTCTCCGGCGCTATAACCAAACAAATATCCCGTCTTGTGGCTAAGGGGGATGAGATAGCTACGCGGGTCATCCTCCAGCGGAGTCTCCGCCAGAGCGGCCGGACAGGCAAAGACTTCACAATACTGCTTCTTCGTGGTCGGAGCCGGCAGGCTCAGATACGGCGCGATGAAGTAGGCCAATGAGTTCGAGGTCGTACTCGTATAAAAAGTGGGCTGCAAGCCGATCAAGGGCCCCGGAAACACATTATTGTTATCCTGAAGGTACATGTTCAGCCCTCCGCCGATCTGGCGCAGATTACTCTGGCACTTCGCCGTGTACATACTTTCGCGAACCGATGCCGCCACCGGGATAAGAATCGCAGCCAGAATGCCCACAATAGCGATGACGGCGAGCAGCTCGATCAAGGAAAACCCCTGCCCGCTTCCCATCATACGCATACGAGCCTGGGGCTTTTCCAGTTTGGCCTTGAAGAAGTCGCCCCTACGCGCGTCGTTGTTTTCTCGCTGACTCATTATGCTCCAGTTTCTGCGTCGTTATTGGCAGTTATCGGTTGTCCTCATATTCCATGTATATGAAAAAGTTGCGGCCCCGATCAGGCGGCAAGTGTACCGGGCGCTCATCAGTCATGACCTCCTGAGGGCGCAAGGTTGGCGCTCAGAAAGGCAATCACTTTCTCGTTGAGCCGGGCTTTCGTCTCATCCGTCGCCTTCCCCGTGTTGAAAAAAGAGTGACCAGCTCCGTCGAACACCACGACCTCGACATGCGTTCCGTATGCCTCTGCCGTGGACTTCATCTCGTACACCTCTGCGATAGGTACAATGTCGTCGTTGGTCCCATGAAAGAAGAGCATGGGCGGGAGCGGATGATCGACGAGCGTCATCGGGTTGTATTTCCCATTGGAGGCTTCAAACAGCTTCGCGAAACGTGAATGGTCCACATCGACGACTGGATTGTACCCGATGAAACCCCGGAAGCGATTGGGCTCGCCCGTATTCGTCATAAAGAGGTAGAGCGCCAGTTGTCCTCCTGCGGACCCGCCGCCGATAAAGAAGTTATTCACGTCCACTTTTTGCTCCTGCGCATGATCACAAATCCAGCGCAGCGCCGCCTCGGCATCGGCCACGCAGTCCTCCACCTGCTCGGTCTCCTTGCCAACAAGCCGATACTGGGCGGAATACACGGTAAAGCCGGCTTCGGCCATCTGGGTCGCATAGTAGAAAAACTGACTCGGCGAGCCCTTTCTCCAGGCACCACCGTGGAACAAAAGCACAACCGGAAAGGGACCGTCTCCGGTCGAGGGAGAGATACGATAGAGTGTCAGGGCATCCGGCGTTCCGGCGGCATCCGCGATCTTAATTTCTTCACGCTCAACCGCCATCCCCTGCGTTACGCCTACAACCCCAAGAAACAGCGCACACAGCAATCCGATGCGGCCAACTGCAACACGACGACGCAGACGCAGCAGCCAGGGGAATTGCCATAGGGGTGTGTAACGAAACATACGCGGGTAATTTTTAAAGATCATCAAAGATGACATCCGCCATCTTTCAACTCTTCCATCTATCGTGTATGGGAGCGAGAGAGTTCTCTCAACGGATGCGACAACACTAAGCGTCAACTTTCCGACATCACAACCTGCTCCGGATATTAATTGTAAAGCAGCCGAAGAGAACAAATGCGTTCGGCCTGCCCCCAGTCGATATTACAATTAAAGCACGACATGGATTGTGACTGCGCAGCATTGAGAAAAGAATCGCGGAATAAAGCAATGTGTAGTCTCCCATCCACTCCCACGATCAAGCCGCATGAGAATGCTGGCACCGACAGCACCACCCATCACTTGCTCTTGATCCTCTCCCAGAAGGACGAAATCAAGTTTTTCAACGGCAAGGCGCTGGATACGCTGCTGCCCGCCAGCGTTTCTTTCAGCGTCGTCAACGAGCAGGACTACTCAAGGCTCAGAGAAATATTGCGCGAACAGCGCCCCGACATCATTTTAGGCGGCTGGTCCACCCCTCCTCTACCAGATCTGGATAACCGCCCACCGGCACCGTACTATTGCCACATTTGCGGCGCGGTCCGAAAGCAAGTCCCCCGCGCCTACATGGAGCAGGGGATGAAAGTCACAAACTGGGGAACTGCGATCTCCAAAACCGTAGCCGAAGCCGCGCTCCTTCTCGGACTGGCCTGCTTCAGGAATCTCGGTAAACATCAGGTCGACTTCCACCTGAACAAAAAGTGGCGAGGCGTGACCGCAAACCCGAAAAGTTTCCTCGGCATCCAGGCAGGGATACACGGCTTTGGAAATATCGGCCAAGAGCTGGCACTACTCCTCAAGGCCCTCGGCGCAAATGTCGTGACGTACGACCCCTACGTAAATTCCGCCAAAGTCGCATCGATGGGCGTGGAGAACGAGCCATCCCTGACCGGGCTCTTCCAGCGCTGCGATATTGTCTTTGAATGCTGCGGGCTAACTCCGGAGACGGTTCACATCGTCGATGCAAAACTGCTGGCGGTGATGAAGGACGACGCGACATTCGTCAATGTCGGCCGTGGAAATCTGGTGGACGAGGCCGCGTTGATCGCCGAAGTAAGCTCCGGCCGCCTGCGGGCCGGGCTGGATGTATTCAGCGAGGAACCGGTCCCCGAGGACAGTCCCCTGCGGGGATTACCGGGTCTGGTCGCGATGCCCCATCTGGGTGGTATCGCACAGGAGTCCTTCATCCGCGCAGTGCAGACTGCGATGGAGAACATTCATCGCTACGTCAATGAGCAAGAGCTACAATACGAGGTCAGCCTGGCCGAATACGACCGCATGACCTAAACGCCTGTCGGACTGTCGCCCTGACAGTTTGGAAGAATATTACCACCACCTACTGCTCTCTCGATCGCGTATTGATTATTTCAATACACATTGGCCGAATGCGTTATTGCTTCCGAACCGATGCTCGCTCACGCCAGGTCGGATCGATGGTGTATGTCCGCGGACACTGAGGGATGCCTTTTTCATTGCGCTCGATCATACCGGTAACGAGTTCCAGCGCCGCCCGGCCGACCTCATGGCTGTGCCCGTCCACGTGCGCGGCGATGTCATCGACGACCCGGATCTGGTGCGGCAAGGCAAAGCCTATGTCCTGCGGGATTTTCAGGCCTGCCTCTTTAATGAACCCCATCATGTAGTGGTTCATTCCGATGACGGCATCCGGCCGGTGCCGTGTCAGCCACTGGATAAAAGGCTCCTTGCTGGAGGTCTTGGTACTGAGCACGGGAATGCGCCTCCCGCTGAAGACATAGCTGTCCCACCCCGCATGATACGCCCCCAGGTAGCGGTGCTGCGTACGCTCGTCCTGATCTTCCAGCATGGACAGGCCGACTCGACGGTAGCCCATACGGGACAGGTTTTCCATACACAGGAGCATAGACTTAAACGGATCGTGAGCGACACTGTTGAATTGGGGGTGCTTCAGCGAGTAGCCGATAGTGACCACACTGAAATTCTCCCAAGCCAGCGACATGCGCTCATGGGGCGTCGCCTGAGGGGCGAGAATCAGCCCCTGAATCCCCCGGGCCATCAGGATGGATGAGAAGCGCACCGGCGTCATATCCGGAGACTTGGCCCAAAAGTCCTCCACTTTGTATCCCAAATCGCAGGCACGCTCCTTCGCACCATTAATGGTTGCGCTAAAGAGCTCCTTCTCCGCCGTCGCGTTAGGGTTACTCGTATTATTGATATAGGCGATCGTTCCGGAAAAGTTCGGAGGAGCCTTGGTGCGGCGGTAGGCGATCAGCGCCCGCAGCGCCGGATCGTTCTGATACCCCATTTCCTTGGACAGGTCGTGAATGCGTTTCGTCGTCTCGGTAGAAACGCGCGTTGAGCCACGCAGCGCGAGCGAAACAGTCATCACGCTCACACCCGCTTGGGCCGCGATTTCACGCATACTGACTCGTTGGGGCATCGCCTCATGATTGGTGTACGCTTGAGGTTCGCAAGGATTTTTGTCTCACCCGTGAAGCATAGGCACCGCTGACACCGACGGTTGCATGCTACTCACGAAACGTCCCACCCCCGCTCTATCCAGTGCTGCTATGCGAAAACAAACGGTGCCACAGTCGCACCGCCGTGGTATTACAGTTAAAGCCGGGGCGGCGTTTTACCCGCCGTCAAGGTAAGCTAGATGTAATTAACTAGCAGCGGACCCTTGCCTTTGAGGCTCGCCCGAGCCCCCTTCAACCTTTTAACCTCACCCCTCATGGATCGCCGGAATTTTCTGCAAGTACTCGTCGCCGGTGGGCTGATCAGCCTGACGCCACGGGTTGCCCGCTCGGCGATGAAAAAAGTTTCGTCGGCCGAGACGCCGCCCAATATTCTCTGGATCATGACCGACCAGCAATTCGCCGGGGCGATGTCCTGCGCCGGCGACGCGGACCTGAAGACTCCCGCGATGGACTGGATCGCCGCGCGCGGCGTACGCTTCGAGCAGGCTTACTGCACGAATCCGATTTGCGTGCCCTCGCGCTCCAGCATGATTACCGGCAAGTACCCGCACGAGGTGGACGTATCCACGAACTTCACCACACGCAACATCATCGCGCCCTCGCTCGGGACCTTGATGCACGAGGCCGGATACCGGACCGGATACGTCGGTAAATGGCACATCCCGGTGTCCAGCGACAATCAGGCATGGCACGGGTTCGACTACACCGACCTGACCAAAACCAAAGGCCCCGACCCGCAGATATTCCAAGGCTGCGAGGGCTTTTTCGCAGGGCAGAGTTCCGAGAAACCGTGGTTTCTCGTCGCCTCCTACCTGAACCCGCACGACATCTGTGAATGGGCTCGGATGGAGTCAGGGATCGACGACACACTGCCCAATGGCCCGATCCCCGAGGCTCCCGACATGGAGGACTGCCCTACACTGCCGGACAACTTCGGCATCCCCGAACGCGAGCCATCCGTGATCCGTGAATTACAAAACAACCCGGCGGCCCACCGCACGTACCCGACCCAAGATTGGGATGAAAAATCCTGGCGCCAATACCGGTGGGCCTACAACCGCCTCATCGAAAAAGCAGACGCGGACATCGGAAAGCTTCTCCACTACATGGAGCAAAAAGGCCTGCTCGAAAATACGGTCATTATCTTTACGAGCGATCACGGCGATGGCATGGGTGCCCATCAGTGGAACCAGAAAACGCTCTTTTACGAAGAGTCCGCCCGTGTGCCGTTCATCATCGCCGGGAAAGGCGTGGCGGCCCCCGGTCGCACGGATGAGGCGACTCTGGTGTCCACCGGTATCGACCTTGCCCCGACGATCCTGGACTACGCCGGAGCTCCGTTACCAGCTGCATACTTCGGTCTTTCGCAGCGGGCGGCTGCCGAAGACAGGACTGCTCCCGGGCACGCATACATTGTTTCCGAAAACGATCTGGCCCCGAAATACAACCAGACCGGCGGCGTCTATGGCCGCATGCTCCGCACCCCGCAGTACAAGTACGTCATCTACTCGGAGGGCGAAGACCCAGAGCAGCTTTTTGACCTAAGTAAAGACCCGGGCGAAATGCATAACCTCGCCTACGAGGAGGCCTACGTCAGCGTCCTGGAGGAACATCGAGCCCTGCTCCGCGAGCATCTGAAAAAGACCAACGACCCGTTCGTCGCCGAAGCGCTTTGACCTCCAAAAATCCGTCTCTTCTTCCGGCGGAATCAAGCGGAAACGCCCCGCTAATATTACAATTAAACCCCTCGGTGGATTGTGATCCGCCTGCGGCCCATCTATCTACGTAAGTCTCATCTCCCGTTCCCCGGATACCCACACCCATTGTCATCTTTATGCTATGATTGCCGAGTACGCGACACTTCTGATTTACATGGCCGTTCTCCTCGTGTTGGGGGCCGTATTCGCGCGATATAACAAGGACCTCAGCGACTTTGTACGCGGCGGTGCCAGAGGGACCTGGTGGATGGTCGGCACCAGCATTTTCATGGCCGGGGTCAGCGCCTTTACCTTTACCGGGAACGCCTCGGCCGCGTACGAGGCGGGCTATTCCTTTGCCGTGATTTACCTGGCCAATATCGCGGGGTTTGCGGTCGGCGGGTTCTGCCTCGGCCCCTGGCTGAGGCAAACACGAGCTTACACGGGTGTCGATGTGGTCCGGGCCAGATTTGGCACCGGGGTCGAACAACTCTCGGCCGGTATCGGCGTGCTGCTGGCCCCGATCTCGGCCGCCCTGCAACTGTACGCTCTGGCGGTCTTTACCAGCACGACCCTGAATCTGCCGCTGGTCCCGGTCTTGATCGCCATCGGGACGGTCGTCATTTTCTACTCCACGACGGGCGGGAAATGGGCGGTCATGGCGACCGACTTTGTCCAGGCCACCGTGCTTTTATCGATCACGATTCTGGTCTTCATCCTCTCGCTGAAGGCCATCGGAGGCGTCGGTGAGTTCGTCCACCTGTACAATTCACCGGCCTTCCACAACGACTATAAATTCTTCAAACAGCCGGGAGAATTCCCGGGCGACCGCTTCACCGTGAAGTGGGCGATCATGGCGTTCCTCATGCAGATCAACGCCCAGATAAGCCTGCAGGCGGCCACGCGCTATATCGCTGCCAAGGATGGGCGTGAGGCATCCCGGTCGGCCTGGTTGGGCGTTTTCCTGATGGCCATCGGCAGCCTGATTTGGTTCGTCCCGCCGATCGTCGCACGTTTCCTCTATGCCGATGAGCTCATGGCGACCGGCCTGGAAAAACCGACGGAAAGCGCGTACGCATTCATCGCGATGAAACTCCTTCCCAACGGCATGGTGGGGATGCTGATCGCCGCCATGTTCGCCGCCACCATGAGCAGCATGGACACCGGGCTGAACACCCAGGTCGGCGTCGTGGCACGCAACATCATCCCCCGCATCCGGAGCGCACTCGGCTACCACCACGACCTCAAGCCGAGGACAGAGGTGCGCATCTGCCACATTGCCACCCTGTTTTTCGGCGCGCTGATCATCGCCTATGCGCTTATGTTTGCCAGTCAGGACACGATCGCCCTGTTCGACGCCTATCTGTTGATCGCCTCGATCATCGGCATCCCCATGGGCATCCCGCATCTGGTGGGGCTGTGGATCAAAAACCTGCCGAAATGGTCCTACTTCCCGATTCTCACCGGCTGCCTGATCCCGTCGGTTTGGTCATTCATCGACCAGAGCATCAATGGCACGACCTGGACCATCCAGGAGCGGGCCATGTGGATCTTTATTTTCGGCATGGTGGCGACTGCGATTTGCTGGCTGTTGAGAAACTGGAGCTCCGCCAAGAGCCGCGAGGACATCAAAGATTTCTTCAAAACGATGACCACGCCCGTCGATTACGAAAAGGAAATCGGTGCCTCCGAAGTCGATTACGAGCAGTACTTCGTCATGTCCAAGGCCGTGGGCGTGGTGAGCCTGCTGATGCTGGGCATCGTCCTGTTTCCGAATACGCTTTTCCACCGCCTGTGCATCCTGATGGTGGCGGCATCGATCTTACTCGTTGCCGGGTTGCTGCGTTTTCAGGGGCACCGTACCAAGCGAAAATACTTAGCGAGACAGCCCGAAGAGGCCGAGGCAAAAGAGTACCTGCCAGAGAGCGAGCTCAGCAAAGAGCGCGTGTAAGCGTCCGCTGGCAATCGTTTAATCCCCCTCTCATGCCTTTCGTCAACCGGCCAAAAACCGCTTACTTTTTTAAGCCTTAGCAAAATGCCCATCAATCCCACCCCGAGCTTCTACCAATTCAACGATGAGGAGGAGTTCCTCGACATCACGACGCCTGTTCCACCGGCACCGTGGGTGCATGATTTGTACTCGGCGATTCACCGATCATCGCTCGATCAGGAACTCCAAGGGGTCAGCTATCAGCGCCGGAGTGAGACCTTTCAACCGCTGACCCGGAGCTACCGCTACTTCTTCGTCAGTGACGAGGAAACGGGCGAGTACTGGAGCCTGAATCACGCGCCGACGCAAACGCCCTTTGAGCGGTACAACTGCCGCTTCACCCCGTGTACGATTGAGCAATCGGGTTCCTATCAAGGACTGACGCACAGCCTGACGGTATTCGTCCCCCGGGACAGCTCCGGCGAGCACACACGCCTATCGCTCATGAGCGAACATGACACGCCGCGGAAGCTCTCGCTCTTTTATGTCGTCGGGCTTGCTTACCACGCCGACCGGGGCACGAACGCAGGATTTGAGCCCGTAGCAAACCTGCTCTATCACGTCACCCCGGCCAGCGTCCATGACTTTGCGGCGGAGCATGGCAGCCCCCGCAAGCGCTACGACATCTGCTTCCTCGCGGCGGACCAAAGCACGGCCTCGTGGGAGGCCTCTGAGTGGGCCTTTTTCGGCGGGACAGGCGCCCATAGTACCCCCATCGCCGTTCAACGCGGAAGGTGCTCAAGCAAGCCTGCTCGCGCCGTCCCCATCTGCGCGGCCATGCACTGGCGTATTGAGTTGGAGCCGGGCAAGCCCTTTGCCCTGAATCTCCTGCTCGACACCGCGACTTCGCTGAAGGAAGCGGTCAAAAGCGCGAAAGCGAAACTGCAACCGGACGACCTGCGCACCTGCCAAGCCCGACTTGCACAAGCCTGGAGGGACAACGCCGAGCACATCCACTTAAAAACGCCCGATGAAAACCTGAACCGCTTCTTCAACACATGGATCAAGCGGCAGATGCTGTTCATGACGGAGACGGACCGGGGTGAGAACTTTGTCACCGCGCGCAACCGCCTGCAGGACCTGCTGGGGTTTTGCCTGATCGACCCTGGGCAGTCGTGGGAACGCTACAAGGAAATCCTCGGGCACCAGAACGCGTCCGGCCACCTGAGCCGGGGCTGGGATATTTCCGGCTCAAGCCGGGAAGCCTCACTGAACCGCCTGGACTTCCGCGACGGCTCCTTTTGGGTGATATTCGTCGGCGTCATCCTTTATCAATGGCAAAACAGCAGCGATTGCCTCGACGAGCACTCACCGTTTACCGACAGCAACGAAAGCGCCACGGTGTACGAGCACCTCAAGCGCTCGTTCCTGCACCTGATGAGCTCGCGCGGCGAGCATGGCCTGATCCTGCTCGGACAGGGCGACTGGAACGATGCGCTCAACGGGCCGGGTGCGGGCGGCAAGGGCGAGTCCGTCATGCTGACGGCCAGTCTGATCGTTGCCGCGAAACGCCTGCAACCCATCGCCTGCCAGAGGAGTGACGTTGCCTTTGCCGAAAGCATTAAGGAGGCGGTGGCCTCTCTCGCCGAGTCGATCAATACGCATGCCTGGAACGGCCACTGGTACAGCCGTGGATTCGACGACAACGGCGTGCCCTTCGGGACTCCCCACGATTCGGAAGGCAAAATCTGGCTCAACGCACAGACTTGGCCGATCCTCGCCGGCATCGTTCCCAAGGACCACCTGGCAGCTCTATTTAAAACCATCGAAGCGGAGCTGGAGACCGACGCCGGGCTTGCCCTGCTCGCCCCCGCCTTTTCCAACCCCGACTCGCGACTGGGCAGCATCACGACCAGACTGGAGGGAGGCCGGGTCAACGGCTCGGTTTATAACCACGCGGTCATGTTCGCTGTGGTCGCCGCGCTGAAGTCGGGTCATGCCGATCAGGCTCGGCGCTGGTTGACGAAGCTCCTGCCCACCAACCCGGACAACCCGCCGGAGCGCAATGGTCAGGCCCCGACCTACATCCCCAATTACTATGTGGGCCCGGTTGCTGACGGGACGGCGGGCACCTCCAGCCGGATGATCCACACCGGCTCAGCCGCCTGGTTCATGTGGTGTCTGGGCGAAGTACTTCCGGGGCTCTCGATTGAAGGCGACCGAATCCACGTCACCACCAGCCCGCAGACGATTCCCTGGGATGACTTTGAACTATCTCGGCGAATACGCGGCAGCACCTATCATTTTCATTTCGTCAAAATCCCATCGACCAAGGAGCCACAAATCCAACTCAACGGAGAAGCGCTTCCCGATCGATGGGTACCAGTGCAGCCATCCGGCAACCACCAGGTCCTCGTGACACTCATCGTAAATCCATAACTGACCCAGCCATGCGATCCGTCATTGTCATGTTTGACAGCCTGAACCGGCATATGCTGTCTCCCTACGGTTGCGAGTGGGCGCACACGCCAAACTTCCAGCGGCTCTCCCGGCGCAGCGCCACCTGTGAGCGCAGCTATATCTGCTCCATGCCGTGCATGCCTGCCCGGCGGGATCTGCACACCGCCAGGCCCAACTTCCTGCATCGCTCATGGGGCCCCATCGAGCCCTTCGACGACTCCGTCCCCGAGATGCTCAAGGAGGCGGGCACGCACACCCACCTCGTCACCGACCACCAGCACTACTGGGAAGACGGCGGCTGCACCTACCACACACGCTATAGCACTTCCCATCTCGTGTGCGGGCAGGAGGGCGACCCGTGGATCGGGCAGGCCGAGCTACCGCCTCCCCCGGACCGGGAGATCCCCCGGAACGACACCATGGTGAGGCAAGACATGGTCAACCGGCAAGTCACCTGCCAGCCCGGGTATTTCCCGATGCAGGCGACATTTGACGAGGGCCTTGCCTTTATCCAAAGGAACCAGAACAGCCCGGACTGGATGCTCCAGATCGAGACCTTTGATCCGCACGAGCCGTTCTTCTCGCCGGATGCCTTTCGCGATCCTTTCCGCGAACACTTTGACAGCTATGAGGGGAAGCCGGTCGAGTGGCCGCCGTACCGCGAGGTGCGCGAGTCCAAGGGCGTGGTTGAACACGCCCGCTATGAATACGCCGCCCTCCTCAACGGCTGCGACCAGCAACTAGGCCGCGTACTGGACACCTTTGATGCGCTCAACCTGTGGGAAGACACCATGTTGATCGTTTGCACGGACCATGGGTTCATGCTCGGGGAGCATGATTGCTGGGCGAAGTGCTGGGCCCCCTTCTATAACGAGATCGCGCTCACGCCCTTCTTTGTCTGGGACCCGCGAAGCCCGCAATCCGCCGGGCTCAGGAGACGCTCACTGGTGCAGCCGGCGATCGACATCGGGCCGACGCTGCTCGACTTTCACGGGCTGTCCCCGACCTCGGACATGCGGGGCCATTCCTTGACCAAGGTGATCTCAAAGGATGAGCCCGTCCGCGAATACGCCATCTTCGGGATATTCGGCGGTCACGTGAACATCACGGACGGCGACTACGTTTACATGCGTGGACCAGCCACAGCGGAAAACCAGCCCCTGTGCGAATACACCCTCATGCCAACCCACATGCGCAGCCGGTTCAGCCCGGCAGAGTTCAGCCACGTCGAGACACTGGCCCCGCCCTTTTCCTTCACGAAAAATTGCCCCACACTAAAAATCCCCTCCCGCTACGGTTTGCCAGGCAATGAAAAAAGTACCGATGCGTTACCGACGCAGATCTTCGACCTGAAGGATGATCCAGGCCAAACAACTCCCATTCACAATTGTGAGGTCGAAGCACGCCTGTCTGCGGCCCTGGTCCAGGAGCTCAAACGTTGTGATGCGCCAGAGGAGCAGTATTCCCGCCTCGGCCTCCAAGTCTGATACCGGGGTCTCATCTACCGCATCCGGCAGAACGACGAACGACACGTGTCGCCTTATCGCTCGGTTTAGTATCAAAACGCCGAACCTGCCCAAGCGTAGCATAATCTCACAAGACATTAATTTACAAAATGTTAAAGAAGCATCACCGGCTCATGATCAAGCCGGTCGAGTATTACAGTTAAAGCATAGAGCCCCTTGTCCACCTTTCACGATTTTGCCATCGTCATGGCAGTTTTAGCCAACTGTCACACCTCCCAACCCCCATCAAAACCCTCAAAACATACACCATGAAACTGAAAAGAAACCTCCTCTGCCTTTTTATCCCGTCCGTTATGGCTACCGCGTCATTGTTTGCGCAGACCGTGACCCTGACCTTCGATGACCAGACGATTTTCGACACCCAATGGCCCACGCAGGAAGTCGGTGGCAGCTCATCGATTTCTCTCAGCTCGGGCAAAGTCGTACTCAAAGCCCAAGGTTCCGGTAACGTCATCTCCGGCATCTGCACCAGCGCGAGCCTGTCCTCAAGCTTTAACTTCATCAGCAGCGGCAAGACCATCACCTTCAGCGATGTCAGCTTTGCGCAGGGTCTGGGCACGAGCTACAATGCTGCCTTCGGGATCACGAATGCCGCCGACGCGGACCTCATCCGCGCATCCAGCATCACTGATGCGGTGTACTTCATGTTCAGCCGTCCAGATCAGGCGCTATATTTAATCCAGAGAACAGATAGCGTGAACACAACCCTCGCCACCTTTGACACGAACGGTTACGACTACACCAGCCTTGAACTATCCATCACCTCGACAACCTGGGCAGTGTCAGGCACCGCCTCTGACTCCAGCACCATCTCGGCCAGTGGCAACCTTGCGACGACCATCACCAGTTCCAACTGGGGCGATGAGTTCTACGTTACGATGACCTCCCAAGAAACCAGTCAGGACTCCACCCGCATCGCAACTCTGTCGGCCTCCAGTGTCAGCGTTTCCAGCATTCCCGAAGCCAGCACCATCTGGCTACTCGCGGCCATGGGCGCAGGGATTCTGGTCCGCCGCCGCAAGGCATAAGTCTCCGAAACAGATCGAGTCATTTTTCATAAAATATGCCAGCCAGTGCTGGCATATTTGCTAGGTATCCTGTATTCAAAGACAAGAACCTCTCAGAAACCATCACCCCCATCTACATCATGAGAGCATTATCGATTTTGAGCCGTCAAGCTTGCGCATTAAGCACGGTCCTCCTTACCTCCACCGTGACGGATCTGGCCGCCTACAATGAAGATACGCTGGAGGCGAACCTCGCCCCACACGCCGGGCAGGCCGCTGCCGCCGAGGGGCTGATCTGGTCAACCGGATTCGAAGAAGGCCAGTTCCAATTCGTCGTCGGTGGGCGTGAGCTTGACACCGATGGGCCGCTCTGGGCGCAGGGACAGTTTCAGGATGACGATGCGGTGGCGTTTGTCTCGGAGCCCGTGCGCTCCGGGAACCTCGCGCTGAAGTACCTCTGGTGCAAAGATAAACTCGGGGAAGCTAATCTGACAAAGAAGTCGATGACCCATTATGGGAAGGCCGCCACCAATGCGGACTCGGACCGCTGGTACGGCTTCAGCCTGTATATCCCGAAGGGCGGCTTTCCCGATGAGAAGCAAAACGCCGTCATCTTTCAGCTCCACGCCACCCCGGACCGGACATTGGGCGAACCTTATCGGCAGCCGGTTGTGGCCTTCAACATCCGCGACGGCAAGCTGACGACTGCCCCCTCTTATGACCTGGAAAAGGTTTCCCCGAAAAACGTGAACATCGAGAAAAACCGCCTGCCCTTTGAGCTGGCCTCGATCACCGATCTCGAAGGCAAGTGGACGGACTTCGTCGTCCACGCCAAGATGGGCCTGGAGAACGACGCCGTTTACCAAGTATGGGTGGACGGCAAGCTCATGGTGGACATCAAGGACTTTAACATGGGCTATAACGACGAGGTCGGCCCCTATCCCTCGTGGGGCGTCTATTCGTATAACTCGGTCGGCGACCAGCGCATCCTGTACATCGACGAGGTACGTATCGGCGACGCAAACGCCACCTACGAAGCGGTTGCCCCGGGAAGATCCGACCACACGCAAAAGCCCCGAATCGAGCAAGCAGCCGAATGCTCGTGCCCCGAGAAGCAGAGCTAACCGGCTTTGGCATGACAAAAGGCTGTTCCGGTCCACTCCGCACACAGCAACAAAGCCGTACCAGTCCGGGACGGTACATCCGGTCTCCCGTTTTCCCATCAGCATCCGTCACTCCGCACGGTCTACGAAAGCACGCACCAACATAAAAGCCTCATGGTGAACAAAGCCCTCCCGTTTCATCTTCTGCTGTTGCTTGCTCCCGCAGCAAACCTGCTGGCTCTGGCAGCCCCTGTCATCCCTACCGTGGAGCAGGAACTCGTCGTGGTAGGCGATCCCGTTCAGGTGACGATTGAGCCCGTTTATGCGGGCAAGGCGTGGGCATTCACTGCCCGCTGGGACGACAATCACAAGAACAACCCGAACATGCGTGACGCTCTGGCAGATGTCGGGCTGAAGGGGACGTTCTATCTCAATCGCTCAACCGAGCAAGCCGGCATGGGGCCGGACTATGCCCGGTCCCTCACCGAGCGTGGTTGCAGCGTTGGCGGGCACACGACCTGGCACTACGCGCTGCCCACACTCAACCCCAACACGCTGTTCTGCGAAATCCTGCTCAACCGCATCGAGCGCGAGGCTGAAATCGACACGCCGATCACGTCGTTTGCGTTTCCCTACGGCCGCTACTCGGACAACACTGAGACCGCTGCCATCGAGCGCATTACAGAGACGTGGCTGCGCAGCGGCTACCATCACAACGTCTACTACGGCTTCGTTTACGAGAACCCGAGCATGCCCGAGGGGTACGCCTCGTCGGTCCATCAGGTGAGGCCGGGGGACTCCAAAATCAATGCAGGAAGTTTCAAGAAACAGGTCGATGAGCTTCTCGCGGCCCCGGAAAAGGCGCAGCAGGACGACCCCGTCATCAGCCTGGGGGTGCACACACGCCAGTCCCCCAGGGAAATGGAGAAATTTAAAGCGCTCATGTCGGAGTACGCCGGGCGGGAGGACTTCTGGTACTGCAATGAAACGGAGCTGGCCGCCTACCGCCTGCAAGCCAAACACACGCAATCGATTCCCGAGCCCGACAGCCCCAACACCTGGCACATCGTGCGACCTCGCGCCAGCTACGCCGGAGCCAACGTCCCGCTGACGCTACACCTGAGTTCTCCCACCAAGCCCGATAAAATCCTGCTCGACGGCCAGGAACTTACCCCTAGTCCAAACGGCCATGACGGTTGGCTGGTCAACCTCCCCTACTCTCCAGTCAACGGTGCGCCCGAGAAGATTACCTGGATGCAAAACGGGCCAGGCGAACACCACGCAACGCCCGCGAACGATTTCCCAGGCTTGGATTTCCGACTGGAGCCGAGTGAAGACGGCGATTGGTCCCTGATCTTGTCCAACCACAGCGATACCGCCGCGCAGGATATTCTGGTGACGCTGCGCCTGCCCCTGTACTATGCGGATGGCATCCGCCAGACGAAGGTGAATGCTCTGCATCCGGGTGACTCGACGGTCCTTCACTTTGATCGGGGGACGGTTCGGGACGACCCTATTTACCGAGACGGTGCGCTATTCGCTGCCGCCGAAATTGACTTCCAATACACCGGACACCCCGGACGCATCTACTCCAGTTACCTCGGGGAACCAGTGATCCGCATCGCAGAGGATGTGCGCGACGCCGCGGTCGTCGTCGGCCCCCTCCCGCCGGATTTCCCAATCGAAGAACTGCTGGCCTACTCCCGCCCAAACGCGCCCTTTACGCCGGTGACGGACTCGCCCCTCGGGCAATGGCGGACCGTTAACGACGCCGTGCGCGCCAAATTTGCATCCAATCGCTTTGTTCTCTTTAATCCCGACAAGGCATGGGTCAAAGCCTCTGGCCCCTACGACGGACAGCCCGCATTAATCGGCATCGTCTGTGATGTTAAACTGGAGCAATCCGGCCCGCTGAAGATCGAGGCGGACCAGTCGCTGACCGCCGTTGGAGTCGATGGCGAAGAACTCTCCGCTCAGGATGGAGTCACCTCACCCCTGCCACCAGGCAAGCATCGTCTACTGCTTGTCATGAAAAAGTATGACAGAGGAGGCCATAGCAAACCGAGGCCCGTTCACCTGAGACTGAGCGTCAACGGACACGCGGTGAAGTTCCTGCCCGCAGCCGCACGATAATCCACACCTCTGGAGCAATCGCCGCCTAGAGCGGTCCCACAATAGATCGCCCGAAAACCACCCGACAAGTCGTGCGTGGACGAGAGGGATGTTCCGCGTAAGAGGTGAAACGTCATCCGCCCAAGCCATTTCCTGGCGAAGAGTGTCGGCTTGAGAGTGACTCGACAAGGAGCACTCACGCAGAGGCTCGCCGGGGCCTCTTAGGCCCTCACACTCCCCTCGCCATAGACGGATAGCGGGTAACCCCACTGCCAACCAACACGCCCGAATCCCTTGTCGCGGGCGAGCCCGCCCTTGATCGTGAGGTGCTTCTCCGTATGGCCGCGAAAACTGTTGCGGTGCATCCAGCCACGCAAGGCATCGGACAGCTCGATGCGAATCGCCGTGCAAGTCGGATCGTTGAGACGGTTGTGCTCTTCCTGCGGGTCTTCGTCGAGGTTCACCAGGTAGCTGAAAGCGCCAACCTGATAGTCACTGAGTTTCCACGGGCCTTTTCTGACCATACAGGTGTCGTTCAATATACCGAAGTAAAACGTATCCGGGTCCGCAGGCTCCCCAGCTCCGGGAAGCGGCTGGTAATCCCACCATCGGGGCAGGCTGATCCCGGCCATCTGCAGCAAGGTCGGAGGCACCTGCTGAAGCTCCACCAGGGCCTGGCAGCGTTCTGCTTTTTGCTGGCCAGGCATTTTAGCAATCAAGGGGATGTGGATGGATTCTTCAAAGAAATCTCCCTTTCCGACCAAGCCGCGGTCCCCGACATGGTCGCCGTGGTCGCTGGTCACGACGAAGAGCGTGTTATCCCAGATGCCCTTTTCCCGGCATGCATCCATCACGCGTCCGATCTCCTCGTCCAGTTGGCAGATCAGCCCGGCATACTGCACCCGAATACGCTGGCGCGCCTCACGCGTAAAGTTGCTGTAATCAATCCCATGCCAGTCCCTTTTATGGTTCGTAATAAAGCGGTCCATGTATTCGTGCCAGAACTGCTTGGGCACGTCCGGGCTATCAAGCAGCGAAGGCAGTGCAGCCTCGTTGACCTGCGCCGCGTACTCCGGCAGGGCATCATACGGGCAGTGCGGACTCGGGAATCCGATCATCAAGGCAAAGGGGCGATCCCCAGGCTGACGACGAATGAAGTCCGCCGCCTGCCGCGAAACAAAACGATCCCCGGTAAATTCAACATCGTACGGGAAGGCCACGGCCCCCATGTTGGCCGCATAATCAGGATGCGCGGTCGCATCAAACTTGGTCAACCCGTGTTCCGCGAGGTGTTCAGCATAATCATCATGCACGCCGACCCACCGCTTGTCTTCGGCAATGACCCGCTCATCAAAACCCTCTGCGCTCTCGAAGGGATGGAAATGCATTTTCCCATAGGCAGCCGTCCAGTAACCGGCCTCCCGTAAGAGTTCCGGCCAGGTCCGCAAGCCCATCTGATGACGGTCCGGACGCAGCCACTGGTGATTGGAGAGTACACCGCTATGCAGAGGATTCAGCCCCGTGATCAATGCCGCCCGAGCCGGCACACAGAGCGGACACATCGAGTAGGCGCTATCGTACACCGTGGCCTGCTCGCAGAGCGCGTCCAGGTTCGGGGTCGGGATCGCCTCGCAGCCGTAGGGTCGGAGGAAGTCAGCCCGAAGCTGGTCGGGCATGATAAAGATGAGGTTGGGCTTGGGGCGAACGGGCGAGTTACTCTGGTTCATGGTGTGGATTTTCCAGTAAATACCACGAAGCCACCCCAAACAAACGCGAGGAAAGTTTAATTGTAAGCTACAAGAGCTCCTGGACGTCGAAGCCCGGCGAAAACGATGCTCATTATACTCGATTTCTCAAAGAATGTGGAACGAGGGAAATCGCGAGTGTACGGCTGCGCGCGCAGGAGAGTAGTCTTTGCAGAACAACCAATAAGGATGTTTTCCCGGCATCAGTTCTCCCCCAAGCCTCAATAACACAATCTACAACCCCAAGAGCCAAACACTCCGCAACCGGCAACCTCTCATTCGCCCCGCCCCCGATGCAGGGCTCAGGTAACTCCTCCGCCATTAATTAAGCTGGAAAACATAGGTCCCCGCGAGCACGAAGAGAACCTGTTCCTCATTAGTGCGAGATACTGGTTGAACAAAACCGTTATTGGCCATCACCCGAATCGCTTCGCCTAATTTAACCGGCAGATGAATATCCGCAGAGGTATTGGCTGGAACATGAATGGTCCAGCGGATTCCCCCTTCATCACGCTTCCATTGGCTAGTGATGTTGCCGTACAGGCTTTCGTATTCAACATTAACCCAGTCTAACCCCGGCAAAAAGCGGGCTTGAGGATAATCTTCTTAAAACCTGGGGCAGACGGGGCCGGACGAATCCCGCCCAGACTCTCAAAAAATGCTACCGAAAATCCGCTGTGCATCGGATGATTTACCGAGCTTTTGGAGGCACGCTCAGAGCTCGCCCACTTCGTCGATATCTCCGGCCAGTCGTTCGCTTTTGCGTTTCCGTAATGTACCCAAGGCTGGGGCAGTCCGTATTCCTCCACAATCGACGGGTAACCTCAGACTGACCGCAATCGTTCAGCATCGTATAGAGCGCACGGCTACCAAAGATCCCTGTGCGCCCATGTCCTTAAGCACCTTCCATGATTTGCGAAACCAAGTCCTTCGCAACCGCCTCCGCATTCTCCTGTGGTACAAGTCCGTAAAGCAACACAACAGCGTTACCGGTTTGCGATCCGTAGCCTCCGGTCTTAGCGTTGTAAAAGGCCGAGTTAAAGGCGCTTTAATCTCATCCGCACGACGGGCAGAGCGCTCGGCCTCCTCAACGAATCCGAGCGCCAGTCCCATCTGAGTCATCGCCTTGAGTGAGGCATAAAACAGTGCCGTCGAAGTCAGTGACACCGGCGTATCCTGCTTGAACCCCGGCGGACACCAGTCGCCATACCCCTCGGAGATCATACCGTCCTGCACGGTATAGCCCTCCATCAAAGCAATCCAATCCTGCATCATCGACCAGCTCTCGCTAACGCTTCCAGATCCCGATAGAACAAAATACCCTGTCCATGGAATCATGACCGTCGCAGCACCCCAATCCGGGCGAGCCGGTTTACAAAGGCGCTTCCCCACGGAGATATTCGCCGGGGAACGAGCATCGCGTGGAATGGCAGATCCTGGCACCGGCTCCGCAACTCCCAAAACCGTGCGGATGTTGTCGGCCGTATTTCTCCAGAACTGTACCATACCGCAGTTCATGCAGGGTCAGTGCCGAGAGATAGCTGGGCAAACCCCGGTTCAAAAATGCCATCACGTGGGCATCAGGCCGGGGACGCATCGTTTCCGACAGGATGTTGGTATCCAGCAGCAGGTGCATGGGGAACTACTTCGCGAAGGGAACCGGGCGCGAGGCGCTTTCACCACGCCGGAGAAGTGACATATCCACTTTGGAAGCGTGGTTCACCAGCCAAATTGACAGGCTCTTTTGCGGTTCCAGATGTGCTTCCAGCTCCTCGCGGGAAATCAACACGCACTGGTCATGCTTGCCGATGTATTGCGGACCGCTTTTACGCGCCCGGCGCAGGATCTCAGAAAGCCTGCTTTTAGCTTCACGGACGGTCCAGACGATACCAAGACATCCAACGAACAATATCCGAGAAGATTTCTTTCGTCTCCACCGATAGCGTTGCAGCTCAGAAAAAGCTACCGTCTGCACTTAAGGATAAAGGGTGCCCCAAGCATGCTTAGCGATGCCAACATCGATGCACGCGAGCGGCGATTGACTGGGAGTCGTTTCGTGCGCTGCTCGAAGCACGTCTGGCTTTATGGTGACCAAAACAAAGGGCGGACGCATTTCGTGGTGTCCTGTGCTAGTGCGGCAACAGCTTCTTCGACCACTCCGATTAGGAGACCGAGTTTCAGATTTTGGACTGTTTCAGTTTTCTGCGTTTTCTGGGCTTGCGTCCGGGCGACAGAATTCCCGACCATGCGACGATCTAAACCTTTAAAGAACGCTTGGGCACCGATGGCATACTCGCGGTGTTCGAGTTGTTCAATGACCCAACTGCGAGGGCAGGGCGGCATGGGTCGACAGTGTTTACGTTGTTATGTTCATGCCATTTAAAACCCTATTCTGCATCACTTTCCCCCATATTTGAGTCCATAATTTGTCGCTGGTTCAGCTTGATCTTGGGATTATCTTTGTTCCACTCTACCCAACTCGCCCGCATCATTTCGGCGTCCTGACTGTGTGTGTCGGAAATATTATTATCCTCCCGCACACTCTCACTCATATCGTAGAGTCCTTTTTCCTTATCCACTCGCACCCACTTCAGGTCGCCGTGGCGCACGGCTTTTTGTGTGCTGTAGAACCTCCAGAACAACTCGCGTTGAAAAAGTTCCGGCATTGGCTGGCCATTCAGTAGAGCTGTGAGGTTCATACCTTCGAGCGTGTTTGGCGTCTGAGCGTTCGCAAGAGCGGCGAAAGTCGGATAGAGATCCAGACTCGAAATGATTTCATCGCGTACTTGACCTGCGGGGATGTGATCTGGCCAGATAATAAAAAACGGAACGCGCACGCCCCCCTCCCACAGCTGGGCCTTGTAACCACGTAGCGGGTCATTGCATGAGCCGTTATGCAGTATTGGCCCTCCGTTATCACTCATGAAGATGATAACGGTATTGTTGATAACGTCGCTTTCTTCCAAGGCGTTCATTACGGTCTTAACCGCATCGTCCAACGCCATAACCATCGCGGCATAAGTCGAGCGCCGTTTTCCCTCGATGTGCTTCGTCTTATCCAAATAATGACGCGGAGCCTCCATAGGCGTATGCGGAGCATTGAAAGACAACCAGACAAAAAACGGGTTATGCTCCTTTGCCTGACGGCGGATAAATGCGGAGGTCCGGTCGGCCAGTTCAAATGTCAGGTACTGTGGTAGTTCCGCGGGCGTACCATCCCCCTCAACAATAGGTCCCCAGTATGGATCGTCTTCCTGAAAATAGTCATGCATGCCAAATAAAAAGCCGTAAAACTCATCAAAGCCCCGGTCTCGTGGGCGATAACCTGGTTCGGAACCAAGATGCCACTTACCAAAAAGGGCAGTCGTATATCCTGCCTTCTGTAAAGCAGCCGGGAAAGTATACTCGTCGAGGGGCAGTCCCCAAGTCTCCTTTGGGTTCGGATGCCCCTCGAAACCAAAACGCTCTTGATTTCGTCCTGTAACGAGGCCAGCTCTGGAAGGACCACATACTGGGCCAGTTACGTAAGCTTGTGTGAAGCGCATCCCCATCTCGGCCAATTGATCCAGATTCGGCGTCGGGAATTCCGTATTCCCATGTACACCTATGTCCGCATAACCAAGGTCGTCTGCCAAGATCAGCAGTATATTGGGGCGAGATTCCTCTGCCCGGACGCCCAGACATCCCCACACTATCATGAGTAATGCTGAACATATTATCCTCGTTTCTGGACCTTTCAAAAACATATAAAATGGGGTACATTCGTTGGATGCCACCCTCGCACTCCTAATGATGGAGAGATATCGAAAGATGGACCGAGAATGGTCAATATTATTTGATTATAGGTGAGTTAAATCAACTGAGGCCAAACTCTTGATTTTCGGATTTTGATGTAAACGGGGGCCTTTTTCGCAAATGTCGGCCAGCATGGCGAAGCGTTCCAGCAGCGCTTTGATGAACGGGCCGACATAGGCGCTATCGGAGTTTTCATTCTCCAAGTCCTGCAGCCGCTGCGCTTCCTTCACGTCCAAAACCACCATACTGTCATTTGTAGCGGTGGTACGTCGCAGTACGGATGCCATGCTCGCGACAGGCATCCTCGACGCTAAGACCTTCGCTCGCGCGATGGATGCGAATAATCTCTTCGGTGCTTAGTCTTCCTCGTTTCATATTGATTACCGATTCTCTGACAGAAAATCATCTCACAAGCAATGGGACCTGTTTCGAGAGGCTCAGACACAACGATGCGGCACAACCCATGCCACTAAACACCGAGTTCGCCCGAAAAGCGATCACCGTTGGCCTCCCGCCATGCATTCAGCCTGCGGGATAGGCGCCCAATAACCGCAGTCGAAGCCGTCTCGGAGGCGAGATCCCGGCATTCGTCCGGGTCCGCCTCAAGATCGAAAAGCTGAACCCTCTCCTCGTCTTTTACCCGATACTGAATAAGTTTCCAGCGCCCATCAAAAGCCGAACGCTGACACTGGGCATAGGCGCAAAAAAAGACATCGCGGGTGACCTGCGGACAGCCATTCATCGCCGGGACAAAACTAAGGCTTTCCAAGCCATGCGGCGTCTCCACTCCCGCCAACTCGCCCAACGTCGCAAACAGATCCAGCGAATACAACTCCTGCGAACAGCTCTTCCCGCGCGGCACACCGGGGCCTCTCATAATCAAGGGAACCCGTACGCTGTGTTCGTAGAGGTTCTGCTTTCCGAGCAGCCCGTGGCTCCCCATCGCCAGCCCATGATCGGACACATAGACCACAATCGTATTATCGTCCTCCCCTGCCTGGACCAGAGATTTCAGGACGCGCCCGAGGCAAGCGTCCTGATGGCTGATCATGCCGTAATAGTCGGCCAACTCTCTCTGCATCCGCTCCGGGGTACGGGGCCGGGGAGCGAGCTTCTCGTCGCGAATGTCGAGCTCCCCATTGTCGAAGGGGTGTTCGGGCAAAAAGTTCCCCGGCAACGGTATCTCACTGGGGGCATAGGCCCGGTTGTACGGTTCCGGCGGTGTACGCGGATCGTGAGGCGAAGTCAGGGCCAGCCACACAAAAAACGGCCGGTCCTTCTCTCGTGAGCGGATAAACTCCGCCGCCATATCGCAAAAAATTTCGCTGGAAAAGCCTTCCCCTACAGAGGCGGGATGCCCTTCGGCCATATCCTTCAGGCTCTGAAGTGGAACAGAAGTATGTTCACACATGCCCCCGTGAAAAATATCCCCCCCCGAGTCAAACGAACGTAGAGCCGATGCCACGTCGTTGTGCCACTTCCCGGTCAGGAATGTTTCGTACCCTTGGGAGCGGAACGCCTGCGGCAGCGTAACGGCCTGATCGCACAGAGAAACTTCCCGGTTCGGGCGGGGATGGCAATGAGCCAGCGAGTCGGCCTGAAACATCCCGAGGCCAGTCAGAATACAGGCCCGCGAAGGCGCACAGACCGCCGGCAGAAGACTACCCATGATCCGAGCACGGGTAAACGTCGTGCCTTCAGCAACCAGACTGTCAAGCACGGGCGTTTGAACAACCGGATGCCCCAGCGCGCCAATCGCATCGGCACGATGATCGTCAGCGATAACAAAGAGGATATTGGGGCGCTTTTCCGAACTCATGACCGTAATGATGCTTTATCTTGCCCAGTCCTCAAGCTCCCCCATACTGAAACAGTTAAGCCTTGAAAAATAAGCCCCATATTCGGCTAAAAGATGTGGCCGCCGAAGCAAACCTGAGCATCGCATCGGTCTCTATGGCTTTGCGCGGGCACCCCTCAATTCCGCCCCGGACAGCCGCACGAATCAGGAAAGTGGCGGAGCGGCTGGGCTACACCCCGGACCCGGTCATGAGCGCCCTTGCCTCGTATCGCAATCATTTGAGGGCGCAGCCCGGGTTCAATGTGATCGCGTTGGTGTCCGATTGGTCCCCCACCGGCGACTGGTTGAACTCGACCCCCAGCGCCCGGGAACTCGTAAGGGGGGCAACGCAACGGGCTCGCACCCTAGGTTACTCACTCCAGCACTTCAACACGTGGGAGAACGAAATGACACCACCTCGCTTGAGTCAGATACTCCACGCACGCGGCATCCGAGGGCTCATCATAGCCCCCTTCGCGGCCCCCTCTGCGCTGGTTGACCTGGACTGGAACGGCTTTTCCATTGTCACGATCGAGCGCCCCCTGCACTACGGGAGCTTTCACCACATCGTGCCCAACTACTACGCCGACATGACGCTCGTGCACCACCACTTACGCGCCAAGGGCTACCAAAGCCCCGGGCTGATCCTGGAGCACAAACGCTCCGAACGCGCCGCCCATCAGTGGGAAGCCGCTCATGACCTTGTGCAAAAATCAGCCCCGACGCCGGTGCCCTCACTCACGCTGGCAAGCCTCACATCCTCTCGTCAGATACTGGATTGGTACGATCGCCACCGCCCGGATGTCGTGGTGGGCGTCAACAATGCGATCCTGCGCGCCTTCAAATCAGCGGGAATCAAAATCCCCCAGCAGGTCGGTTACGCCAGCCTGAACGCCATGGACGACGCCCTGGACGAATTCCCTAGAGTCAGCGGCATCCTTCAACCGCGTGCAAGCATGGGAGCGGCTGCCATCGACATTCTCAACACCCAACTCCAACTCAACCACCGCGGCCCCGGCTCGGTCAGCCTCGGCACGCACGCAGACGGCACTTGGAGTGAAGGGGAAACCTTGCGGGCCACCAACACATAGAGCAATTATCACCCCTTTGCCACGAACCGGTTACGCGGACGAGCCAAAGGTTCGTCCTTCCCAACACGGGGTTGAACAGAGGGCATCCATCCCCATCCCGAACTTGCCTTAAACTGCCAGCTCCTATACGCTTCCGATAATCAAACAAGTACGACAAACGAGACTGTTTCGGGCTTTTTGACTAACTAACCAATAGTCTCAGTCGCGCTGCCACCATGAACTCCCTTTCCGACACGCCCCCTGTGCGTACGATAGCATAACCGTGAAAACCCCTAACCGCTGGCATCAACCCACCCTACGGGATATTTCAGAGAAAACGAATCTGACCGTCCCCACCGTTTCTCGTATCCTTTCGGGCAAACCCGGGTTCTCCAACAAGACGGTCGAATACGTAAAATCGGTCGCAGAAAGCCTCGGCTACCGCCACAACCGCCTCGTCTCCGGGATGCAAACTGGCCGCACAGGCATCATCGGAGCCATTCTTCCCGTGCATGCCGAGTGGGGAGCCCAACTCCTCACGGGACTCATTCACGAACTGGCCACCTTCGGCTATGTCCCGATCGTCCTCGATTGTCCTTCGCCCGCGATGACAGAGCTCGAGATGATCAATCACCTGCTGGAGAGGCGGATCGAAGGCGTTGTCCTGTTCCCCTCCGACGACACGGTTTCCGACCGCTATTTTAAGGAAATCTACACGCGTAAAATCCCTCTCATCACAACGGTGCGACGCCTCGAACAGGTCAACTGCCCGTTCGTGGGCGGAGACGACCTCAAGAGCGGACGCCTCGCCGCCAAACACCTGATCGAGCTCGGGCACCGCAAGCTCGGGCACTTGAGCGGGGTACTGGGCATGAGCACCGGCGCTGACCGGGCCCGCGGCTTCGAATCGGTCGCCAAAGCCAAGCTTGGCGTTAGCGTGACGCGCGAAGCGATGCCAGGATTTCTTCCCGAACGAAAGCGCATCCGGGACTTCCTAAAAAACAACCCTGACATAACCGCGATCTACTGCGCCAATGAGGCGATTGCAGTCGAACTGTACTCCGTCGCCCGCAGCCTGCGCATTTCGATCCCGAAGAAACTCAGTGTCATCGCCCACGGCGGCGGCAAACTGTCGCCCTTGCTGCACCCGGCGCTGACATCGCTGACCGAAGACAGTTTCGCCATCGGGCAAAACGCGGCCAACGTCCTGCTCAAAGTGATCCAGGGTAAGCTCTCGCATTCCAGCGCCAATGTGACCGTCGTCGAGACACGTCTGATCGAGCGTGAATCAACCGCCCCACCCCCCACAGTGAAATAAGCGACTTCGCCTCGAATTCGTCGAACCGAGGAAACGGAAAACGGGCCAAACCCCGGCCAAGTGGACGATGTGGAAAAATCTGAAGGCACGGCCCAATCGGTCGTATCGCGTGAGCGCGGCGTCTCTCGCCCTATATGTCGCAAAATCTATATTTAGTGTCAAAATTTTGCTATCTATCCTCACCTGGCAGGAATGTTTTAAAATGGCACATCACCCTGCTTTAGTGCCCTCGTAAAATGAATTCCTTAGACATCCTGATCATAGCCGTTTACTGCCTGGGGCTTCTGGCCATTGGCTTCGCGTTTTCCAGAAAATCCGCCCAGTCGTCCTCCCAGATGTTTGTCGCTGGACGGCAGTCCCCTTGGTGGATATCTGGATTATCGGCCTACATGACGATGTTCTCAGCGGGGACTTTTGTCGTCTGGGGCGGCATAGCCTACGAGTTCGGTCTGGTCGCGGTCAGCATCAGTATGGGCTATGCGGTATCGGCGTTCATCGTCGGTTTTTTTCTCGCCGGGCGTTGGCGGGCGCTAGGCGTTTCAACCGCGGGGGAATACATCCGGCTTCGTTTCGGGAACAAGCCCTTCATGTTCTATACATGGTTCAAGGTCATCTTCAGTTTTACGACAGGGCTCGCTCTCTACGGTCTGGCCCGGGTGATCTGCCCGCTGATCCAGTTGCCGGCCCACTGGTTCATTGTGGACCCCGATACTGTGCAAGCAGGCGCAGAGGTGGGGCAGCTTTCCGTCTTCTGGGCCTGCGGCATTCTTGGCTTTATCGTGGTAGCTTACACCATGGTCGGAGGGCTATGGGCCGTGCTGCTCACCGACACCCTCCAGTTTTTCGTCCTCACAGTATCCGTGCTGCTTGCGGTGATACTTGGCCTGAACCACATCGGCGGACTCGGCCAATTCCTCACACAGACTCCAGAAGGTTTCCTCAATTTCACCGCCGGAGATTTCACGCTTATATTTCTTTTCGGCTGGATGCTGGTTAACGCCTTTCAACTCGGGGCGGAGTGGCAATTTCTCCAGCGCTACTTCTGCGTGTCCAAGCCCGAGGACGCCCGCAAGGCACTGTACCTTTTCGGCATCCTGTACCTGATACTTCCCCTCTTCTTCATGGCTCCGGCGATGTTCTACCGGGTCATCACTGATAACGCCGACCCCGAAGAAGCCTATATCCTCATGTGCCGCGAGGTCCTGCCTCCCGGCATGATCGGCATGATGGTTGCCGCCCTATTTTCGGCAACGGCCAGCATGGTCTCCTCCGTGCTCAATGTGTACGCCTCTGTGCTGACCGACGATGTCTACAAAGGTACGCTTCGCCCCAACGCCAGCGAACGGGAAACCGTCCATGCCGGGCGCATTATTACCATTATGATCGGTGCCTACATGGTTGCTGGCTCGATCCTGATCCCCTCGCTCACAACCATGCGCGACTGGATCATTATCTTCACCAGTCTGATCGCTCCAGCCCTGCTACTGCCAACGATCTGGGGCCTGTACTCCCGAAAAATCACCCAGAGCGCAGTGTGGTGGTGCGTAATCGCCAATGTCGCCGCGAGCCTGCTGGTCAGGTTCGGGTTCCGGGCCGGAGGCTGGTTCGGCGGAATCGAATTCCTGGCCCCCGCCATTCATTTGAACGAGTCAAATATGCGGGTCAGCGACATCATGGTCGGTATTATCGCCCCCGTCGTTGTGCTCATTTTCATGGAATTCCGAGCCAAAAAGGAGGCGGAAGGTTGGCGGCGCCTGACCGAAGTTGCGACGAAAAACCAGCGCGAGGAAACTCCCTCGGTGGTTGATTCACATGGCCCCGCCACAGTGATGGTCTGGTGCCTGGGGTTCCTCTCTGCGATCATGCTGATCATTTCGATTATCAACCCGGGGGAACGAAAGGTGCTCATCAGCGCGACAATATTGCTGCTCGCGATTACCGTACTGTTTATACCTTTACTAAAAAAGACCAGACGACCGCTTACCTCTCCGGGTTCTTAAGCAACCGGAATGTGAAGAGGAGCAGGTACCGTCGCTGGTGGACAGATTCAACCTGCACAAAGTCGATTTCCTCCGACGCTTTGCCGTTGATAAGGATCGCATCCGGGTGAAGAATTTACGACATGGCACACAAGCCAGCTCATCCGGAAATCGCTCCCCCCAGCCGAAAGATGATCGGCATCCAAGTGGACACCTCGACCGGGTGGGGGCGAAAGATGCTGATGGGGGTGTTCAAGTATAAAAGCCAGCAGCCGAACTGGGATGTGTGGACCAGCCCCAAGAGCTTTGCCGAACCCCAGAAGCTGCCCTATGGGGTGAAGTTCCACGGTGCTATTGTCTATATCGGCAATGAGAAGCAGGCCGAGAGCATGGCCCGCTACGGCATACCTGTCATCAACGCCTCAGTCTTCGACTCCGAGCCATTCGGCATCCCCAACATACCGCCCGATCAGGAGGCTCCCGTCGAGTTGGCTTTCAGCTTTTTCCGCAAACGCGGCTACCGCCATTACGCCTATTGCGGGCCGACCCACATCCCCTTTATCCGTTCCTTTGCCCAGAAGTTCAAGACCCGCGTAGAGACCGAAGGATTCAACTGCAAGATACTGAACGTAAGCGCCTCGGAACTTCACAAGCAACTGGTCAAGCTACCCCGGCCTTGCGCCCTGCTCGCCTGGACAAGGACCATCTACCAACTCCTCGTCGCCTGCCACGCGCTCAACATCCGCATCCCCGAAGACCTTGCGATTCTCGCCCAGGATGAAGACGACATCCTGAACCAAATCAGTTCGCCGCCCCTCTCGGCCATCCAGGTTCCCGCCGAGCAAATCGGCTACGCAGCGGCTCGCCTGCTACATCTACTGCTCGATGGTAAAAAGCTGCCCACCAAACGCAAAATCCCCAAGCCCATGGACATCATCGAACGCCAATCCACCAATACCCTTGCAATCGAGGATGGCCATATCAGGGCGGCCCTTCACTTCATCCTCAACAATTCTCATCAATCCTGCTCCGTAAACGAAATAGCCGCATTTACGGAGCTGTCTAGGCGCACGCTGGAGCGGCGTTTTCAAAAATTCACCGGACGAACAGTCGCCCAGGAGATCCAATCGGTTCGATTGGAAAAGGCTCGCTCCATGCTGCTGACCACGGAACTGCCGGTGACCGATATCGCCCCCTTGTGCGGGTTTTCATCGACGGAGTACTTTATCTATGTCTTTCGCAAGCACCATCTGATGACTCCCGGAGTCTATCGCAAGCACGACCGCGGTTAGAGTGAGCCCGGTACCGGAGTGCATCAATCATCCCTTAACCGAAGAAAGACACCTCAACGGGAGACCACCCATTTGGCCGAAGAAACGATCCCCCCATCCTCCAGACTGATGTAGAGCGTGTCACGTACGGAGTCCGGAAGCGAGATCGACAGGGTGTCGTGGTAGTCGGTGACACCCAGGGTGGACGACAGGTCGATCTGCTGTTGCCATTCGCCTCCGTCGCTCACAACGACCGCACCACCAAAGCCATCTTCGCGGGCCAGGCCAAGAACCAGCGCCAGCGACCCCACGGACGATTTCATTGCCGCGGGGACTTCGAGAACTAGCGTTTCCATTGGCTCCAGCCGCTGCAAAAAAAGCGGGGAATACGTCCATGATTCAGTCACCGGCGGCAGGGATGGCGACGTAGAATCCAGCTCCCAGGTGAGAATCATGGTCTCCTCTCCGCGCATCGTAAATTCTGTCAGCTCGCCATCTTGAACCGGCTCGGACTGCGCCGCACCTATAACCAGGCAACCCTCCGGCGCTGAGTCTACACGCTCGGGCAGCGGCCCTTCCCAACGGATCGAATCGGCAGAAAGCAGCTTCGCGTTTTCCGGAATTCTAATTGTCAGAGAGGATTCCGTGCCAAAGGCGTTGCCGTTGTGGACCAAAACACGCAGTCGGTTTCCATCACGCAAGGACAGGGTACTGATTGCCTCGGGAGCCGAGTTTCCTTCCCATCCTGATTGTACGCGCACGCCATCGAGATCTTTGAGGAATTTATAAAAACGCACGAATGGCGTGGCCACCAGCAAAGTATCCTTGGGGTATCCCGGGCGAGTGTAAAGAGCCTGCCCGCGCAAGGAACCATAGCCCAGGTCGCTCTCGGGAAGAATAAACGGAACCGTCAGTTCCACCTCCGGACGCTGGAAAAACGTCATCCACATCCGTACGACCGTATTCATGTAGAGAAGGTGTTTGAAGTCGTTCTCCCACGGCCCTAATTGCTGGGTAATCCCCTGTCGCCCGAATTCAGAAACAATAACCGAGGGTGGCTCCCCTCCCCAACGGGACAGGTGCCGCGAGGCCAGCATGTCGAGGAAGGCGTCAAGCCGCCCAAACTCCCACACCGTGCCCACCCCCGTCCGGCGAGAGGCGATCAGACTGGGCGACTCCTGTTGCAGTTTCGGATTCCACCCGCGATCCTCTTCGACAAAGGCCCAATACCCCTTGCTGTAAAAGTGAAAATCATAGGCACCGACCGTATTCCCAGCCTTGTCGATAAACTGCCCCTCCCAGCCGTCCTCCCAGCGGGAGAAATCGCCGGTGGGGTATCCCCACGCCGTGCATGGGCCGGTGAGCTTCAGTTGCGGGTGATCCTCGCGCATCACCTTAGCCAATGCCAGGTGGTAGTCGATGAAGGAGCCAATGCGGTCGCCAGAACATTTCCAGCCCGAGTCCGGTTCGTTGATCGCCGAGTAATAAACGGGCGCCTCCCCGCCTGTCTCGTCGATTTTGTCGATCCACTCCGAAACAAGACCCGCCCCGTCTTTATAGTAGCGCGGATCCAGAGCAAGCGTATTGGGAATCTTCATGGTGGCGTCAACATCATCTTCCTCGACCGCTTGACCTGCCGTCCACGGTTTGGGCATCTTAGACCCCGCCATCGCGTAGGGCAGCCCGGGAAAGTCCCTATTCGCCCGCTCAGCATACATGCACCACTGCTCCAGAATTCTCTCCACCCGGGCCTGTGCCTCCGTGTCGATCAGCGGATTACCCGGTATGCTGAAAGACGGGCCTGTCCCCCGTCCGGGCAGAGCCCCGATCTCTCGCAACTCGGCATTACGGGCTTCAGCATACAGGCCGGGGAAATGGTAGGTGCGGAAGTACATCTCGCGGTTGAAGTCCCCGATCCGGTGAGAACCAGCTTCGATGATGAGCGCGCGCGAGGGCTCAACGACGAGCGTCCACTCAGCCGCGCTTGGCTGCGGTTCTTCCGCCATGCCTTCCGGTTCATGCGAATTTTTCGCGCACCCACCAAGGAGGGAAGAAGCGATAACGAGCAGTATAGTATGACGAATTTCCATTATTGTTCGACTCCCCAAAAAACATTGTCCGGATCGTCATTAAGTTCTGTGCATTCCTCGGCCGTGAGCACTTGGATATGCCCCTCCAGATAGGCCACGATAGCCTTGCCATCGCGCGCATACGGGTTGCTGGCTCCATGGCGAGCATTGAGTTGGGTGCTTTCCGAAGACGTAGAAAGTGAGTGCGAGGCACCGCTGCAATCAGCCAGCATAACGGTCTCGGCCGGCGAAAAAAACAGAGCCAGCTTCCTCATTCCGCCCACTTTGCCCACAAGCGTATCGTTGTAGGCATAGGATGGAACGATGGAACTATGATCAGACTCCGCGGAGGGCGACATATAAACGGTGTTCTCATAACCGGTCGGGTAGAATCGCCACATCCACGGCTTCAGGCTGTCTACCGCCTCGCGGATGCCGGGGTAGAGAATCCGGCCCGTCGCCTCATACCAGACATGCCCCGCCCGCTCGTAGTTTGTCCCCTCTTGCGGGATGTTCGCATAGCCGACCGGGTAGTCTCCGTCATTTTCCACCGTGTAGAGCGAAACGGCACCGGCCAGTTGCCTCACATCCGAGGAGGCCTGGGCGACATTCATGGACTGTCTCACAGCCGTAATTGTCGGTATCAATATCGCTGCCAGCAACCCGATCACAGCGATCACGGCCAATAATTCGACAAGGGTAAAACCACCGACCGACCGATACCCGGGGCCACCGCCACGAACCAGCCCCGGTCGCTCCCGGGGAGACAGGATAATCTCGCGCTCACGTCGTAGACAATGGGGCGTTGCAAGGGCTGTCATAGAACACGGCGCAACTACTTTCATAACCTGTCAATTTAAGATGTTAAACTTTCATCATGACTGCGAATGGAGCAGGTATCTTCAGTATAAGGGGCAGATTTTCGGTCGGCTCGATGTACCTCCACGTATGAGAATCCGAAACGGGCTCGCCAAACTTTTCTCCACCTCGCATGCCTATGCCCGCTTCGAGAGGTCATCCAGCGCGTAAGGATCCTCAAGCACGGGGTCCTCAGTCCGGATCATCTCCTCTTCGAGCATTACGGCCATCTTGGCCTTGATTTCAGCGTAAGCCGGATCGTCGGCCACATTGTGCTGCTCATCGGGATCCTTGTTTATGTCATATAATTCTTCCTTCGCACGCGCGGGCCAGTTCTCGTATTTGGGAAGCTCGAAGTGTGAGGCTCCCCCCATGATGGGCGAGTTCGGCCAGCCACTCCGGTCAGGGCTGGACATGGCCATGGTTTCGGCAACCGTGTAGAGGTGTTTGGCCAACGGATGGAAGTTACGGATGTAGTGGAAGTCTTTCGTACGAATCGAGCGCACCGGATCGTAATTGCCGTGATGGTTGCGCTGGGTGAAGATCGCCTCCTGCGTTTCGGTCTGTTCGCCAAGCAGAACGGGCAGGAAGGATTTCCCGTCCACGTCCGCAGGCACCGGCACCCCGGCGATTTCCAACAGCGTGGGAGTGAAATCAATATTGCTCACGAGACCATCAAGGTTCGCGCCGGGGGCGATATGATTATCCCAGCGCATCATAGCGGTGATTTCCATGCCTCCCTCATAGATGGTGGACTTGTGCCGGGCACCAAAGTAGCCATGGTCCGTCACAAAGCAAATAACTGTGTTGTTATTATACCCCAGGCGATCCACCGTCTCCATAAATCGGCCCAGGTGGTGATCCAGGAAGCGAATGCATGGCTGGAAGCGGCGGAACATCTCGCGGGTACGCTCGTTGTCAGGCATGCTCGGGGGTACATACACTTCATCATCCGGGTCGATACCGTACGTCTCCGGACGACCATAGCGCACATTCCAACTATTGGGGTTTGTCGTCGGCAGAAACTGCGAAGAGTGCGTCTCGACAAATCCCATGTTAAGGTAAAACGGCTGCGTGTTGTCCTCGCTCTTCCGTTTCTCCAAAAACTCGATACCTTGATCGACTACATTCTCGCAAAAGTAATCCAGGTCCGTGTGGGTCTTATACAGGAGTTTCTGGTAGCGGTTGTCCTTGCGGTTGGGCCGCTCGTGCTGAAACCCGGCATGGACCGTCTCATAGCCACCTTCATTCAGGTAGTCGACTATCGTGAGTTGCTCCTTTGCCAGTTGCCAGCCGTGATTCGTACCCACATTGCCATTGCGGTGCGCATGCTTGCCCGTCATCGCGGAACAGCGCGAGGGCATGCAGCAAGGCGTTGAGCAGAAGGCGTTGTTAAAGAGGATACCGGAATCGGAGAGTGACTGAAAACTCGGCGTATCAATCGGCACGCCATAAGGGCTGATGTGCTTGCCCAGATCATGGCACACCATGTAGATAATGTTCGGTCGCTGATCCGCTGGCAGGTTATCTTTGATACCGGCTTGAGCCTGCGTCCAGCGGGGAAGCATGGTCGCGAGTGAGGCAGCGCAGCCTGCCTTTATAAAGGTACGTCGTTGCATAAGCTTATCGTGTCAGTTGTTCCGTAAGACCTCCAGCCGGAGCCGACCAGTCTCACCGCGCGTCCAGGAGCATCCGGTTATATAAAAACCATCACCACCCATACTATATTCAAAAACCCCCATCATTGGTTCAGTCTTTCCATAAACGCTTGCTCCTGTTGATGGTTTAAAATCGTGATGGCATCGATGGTCAGGTAACTGTAATCGCTTTTGGCCGGGGTGCCTAGTTTCAGAAAGAGACGGTGCTTGCCCGGCACAAGGTAGGCGTTGCCCATGTCGTGCCAGTGGTTCTTGAAACGCCACCAAATGCTTTTATGAGTTGAGTAAATCCACGGCTTGCCGACCTCTGAGCTCTCTTCGCTACCGATCCAGGAGTTGTCATCGATCTTCCAACTCAGCGTGGGTAAGCCCCGCGCCTCCTCGCCCTGTGCAAATGCAGAGGCCGCAATCATTACTTTGTAGTCTCCGGCTGTCTCGACGGTAAAGTCATACTCGACGATATTACCGTCTTCATCGCTGACATCGCGCATTGACCGGAATCGCAAATTGTCCCCGCCATAGGAACGGAACTGGTTCGGCAACCAGGCCGGAGAGGGCTCAAAGTTGATCTCGGTCGGTTCTTCCGCTTCGATCCAGATCCCTGCTTCCGGTTTCGGCAGGGGATTGATATGGCGGAGCTGCTCACGCGCCTCGAAGACATAGGCTTCCGAGGAGGGTCCAGCCTGCACCGCGACCGTCACATACTCGGTCAGAGAGTCTGCCGTGCTCTCTACCGTCAATGGTATCCGCATTTCGCACGTCGAGGAAACCTCGACAGTCAAAGGCTGACGAGCCGACCCAGTGGAAGTCACTCCCTGCGGGAGTATTAGTTCCAAATAGCCCTTCAGGGGGCGATCCCAGACATTAGTCAGCGAAACCTGGAGGCTGTATGTATTTTCCGAATCACCGGGCTCAATGTTAACTGTGAGCGGTATCAGCGCCTCGGCCTGATCGAAAACCTCAGCGTCGGCTACAAGATAGACCACTGTTCCGGTAACCTCGATTTCGAACGTCTCTCCATCGGTTTGACGGGTGGACATCTTATTACCCATGATGTCGTAGGCATCGATTGAACCGGCCCCGGTCTTCAGTACGAGCGTGCTGTATTTACAGGCTGTCCAGGCCGGTATGATCCACTTGTCCCCGTCTCTAAACAGGTAGGCGTACATGCTACCCTCTCCTTCGAGGAGCTTGCGCACCATTCGGGCATCGCCGAGCATCCGGCTCATGGCCGAGTAAACAGGCACAGTTTTCATGGGGCTGCTGTAGGAGTCAGCCTCGAACATGTGATAGGCGTACCGGAAGGTATGGTCGCCGCTGAAGTGAAACCAGTCCACTTTCTCCACTCCATTGGCAATGCTGACAATCATCGAACGGACCAGGTACTTCGCCTGGTCAGTGTCGCTGTTGTTACGATGACCCGGCCGGGGGATGCGGGTCGGCAACGGCTCAAGCCCGTCGGTCGTCCAACCGATCTCGGTAATCCACAGCGGCAGCGTCCTGCCCGCAGCCTCCACCCACTGGCGGACCTGCTGGATGAAGCCAATCAACACCGCTTCCGGCGCTTCCGGGCGCGGGTAAGGATGCAAAGAAAGCACATCCATATAATCGAGCCCACCCTGGTCAATCAGTTCCTTGAGAAAGTTTATCTGCGGGCCGTGGTAAGCGGTGGCCCCCACGATGCGCGCATCAGGATTACCTTTCTTCGACTTGGCATAGACCGCCTTGAGGATTTCCAGGTACTCCCCGGCGTCCATGTGGCCCCACGGCTCATTGACAACCTCAAAGTCCTTGAAAACTCCCTCATAGTGAGAAGTCAGCGCCTCGTAGAAATCGCCATACAGGCCTAATTGCGTTTCGAGCCCATACGCGTCCGCCCAGACTGGCCGGTCTTTGTCATACCCGGCCACATAAATCAGCGGGTCCAGCCCGTACTGCCTGTAAACACTATAATCGTAAACCGCAGGCTTGTACAAAGCGGACGAGTCGCCGGCGGCATCTTCTTCAAGCACATCCCACTGGTAAACGCCTTCCTGGGGCTCGGAATTCCTCCACGTAAAGTTTTCATGCACGCGAATATGCCCCACTCCGATATCCTTGGCCCGCCGCAGTTCCAGTTCCAGTCGGTTAGGGGAGATACTCACCCCAAACGGAGAGTTTTCCTCCACTTCGCCAGACTCGTTTTTCTCGATCACTGCGAATGAAGCGATCTGTTTGGCAACCGTTGTGCCATCTGGGTCGATGACGGATACCTGGAGCTTGTAATAGCCTTTCTTCTCCAACGGCAGACTGACGGTTCCTTCGGTCATCCCGGGCAGCGCCTCCACTTCGTCTCTGCTAATGATTACCGACTTGCCGTAGAAGTCCTCCACAACGTATTCGAGTGTCAACGGCCTGGCCTGCTCCATGCGATTATACACGCACACGCTGACATCCACCGGCTTGCCATACTCGAAAAGCATAGTCGGATCGGCAAAATCCAATCCAAAATCAATATCCGCGTGCGCACAAAAATCGGTCATATCGCTGCCCGGCTCAAGCATAATCGCGTCGGCGTAAATCACCGCGGGCTGCTCTACCTCCAGTAGTACCTGATACTTACCGGCGCGAGCGTGCGCGAGCGTACCGGTTAAGGAAAAGCGCTGCCATTGCTCCGTAACCTCCACGGCCTCCCGAAACTGGGTCTTCTTATTCCAACCTCCGTTGGCATCCGCCCATGACCACACCGACAACATCACCGGCACCGCCCCTTTTTCAGAGCGCAGGAAGACGCTGAGCGTGTATGCCTCGTCCGCGTTCAGCTCAGTCCACCTACTGGCGAGACTCGCAACACGGCACGACTCGCCGACCTCCACGCGCGCGACCCTCTCCCCCTCGGGGGCATCCTTATCCTCCATCACCTCAAAGCTGGCACCGGACGGACGACTATTGAAGATCCAGTTGCTGCGCCCGGCCTCGAAGCCGGGATTAGTAATCAAATTCTGACTCTCGGTATTCACAGCGACTAGCGGTTGTCCAAACACGCAGGATAAACCCACTCCCATAATTCTCCAAAACACACAAATTCCTCTTTCCAAAGTCTGACTCTTCATTCAATTGATCCCGGCAGCAGCATGTTGATTCAAGGGTTCACCTTCTCGGGAAGCTGTGCCTGAAAGGCCGTCAACTTCTCCATCATCGGACCCGCAACTTCCGGATAATCTTTATAGACATCGCGAGTCTCACCAATGTCTTCAGCCAAATTGTGAAGCACCGGCTCACCCTTGTAAGTACGCAGTTTCCAGTCGCCCTCTCGGATGGCGGCATGGGCTCCGATCTGCCAAAACAACCGCTCATGAGGAGCACCGCTTGCGCTCCCCGACAGATACGGCAAGAGGTTGACTCCATCCAGGTCGTGGGCAGTCGGGAGGCCGACCGCGGCGCAGAAGGTGGGGAAAAAGTCGAGTGTGCTAACCGGCTCCGTGTAAGTGGCTCCCGCCGGGAGGTAGTCGGGCCAACTGATGAGCAAGGGAACACGGATTCCACCCTCAAGCAGTTGGGCCTTGCGCCCCCTGAGCGGGCCGGTACTTCCCAGCAGTTCTTTCGGCCAGTCCTCGGGCCATCCCACATTGAAAGCGAAAGTCGGACCGTTATCGGAAGTGAAAACCACGAGCGTATTTTCGGCGATACCATTACGCTGGAGAGCCTGAAGGACGCGCCCAACATTTTCATCCAGGGATAAAACCATGGCACCGTAAAAGCGAAGCGCCTCGCTCGGCAAATGCGCCACCGCGTCCCGGTAGGAGGCCTTGGCTTCGAGCGGACTATGGGGAGCATTGAAGGCCAGATAGAGGAAGAAGGGCTCTTTGGCGTGTTTGTCGATAAACTCGACGGCCTGCCTGCCGAGACGGTCCGTCAGGTATTCGTCGCCCTCCCGCTTCGGCCCCCAGAACGGAGGTTCCTTCGAGCTGTTGACGGCACGGGGCTCATTAACCCCGACATAGTGCCCGCTATCGTCCGGCCAGTAGTCGGCGCCGAAGTGCATGACCGAGTACGTCTCCTTAAAGGTGGTCTTGGGATAGCCGGGCAAGTTCCACTTACCGATCATGGCAGTGACGTAGCCTTCGCGCTCCAGAGGCTGGTTGATAACATCACAGCCCTCAGGGATGCGATTATCCGGCGGCGGGATTTCGGCGTAGCAATCCCGGTTATCAACAATCCCCAGGCGCTGCTGATACCTGCCGGTCATAAAACCGTAGCGACTGGGACCGCATACAGGGGCGGTCACATACGCGTCGGTGAAGCGGACGCCCGTTCGCGCCAGTTGGTCAATATTTGGCGTGGGAACAAAGCCCGTATCCCCGTAGCTGCCGAGATCTCCATAGCCAAGATCGTCGGCTACAATAAGAACGATGGAAGGCTTCTCACTGGGCAACTTTTTCGCGGGGTTTCCCGATGCCGCATATGCCACGGCACGCGCCGGTGCGGCAGGGGGCGCATCAGCGGGCGGTGCGCTGGAGAGATCGGGCTCGCTCGATTTTCCGCCGAGTGCCGCAAACTGCGCTTCAATCGCCTGGGGCAAAAGCGCACGATTCCAAATGGCGACGTTTTCCATGGCCCCTTCGAAACGAGCGTCGTTAATTCTCCCGCCGATACCGATTGCCTTCGTTGCATCACCCGCACCATCCAGAACCAAGCTTCCGGTGTTCAGCGTTTCACTGCCGGCCTCACCCAAGTACCACTTCAGGCCCTTGGACCCCAAGTCGTAAGTCAGAGCCACATAGTACCAGGTGTCCGGCTTCAACCTGCCAATCTTTTCCACCTGGTTCCCATTGTACCCGACGGCAAGAGCGCCGCCCCTGATACGTATTTCCAGATATCCGAGACCGGAATTATTGTAGTACCCCCGGCTGATCAGGCTTTGGTATTCATCCAGTGAAGCAGGTGTCTTAAAAATCAAGCTAACCGCCCCGGCCCCACCAGCCAGGTACTCGGTAGTCGCAGACCCCGAAACCAGAACGCCCCCGGTAAACTCGGAACTGTCGATCCGGTAAGCCTCATCGGATCCACCGAAGTACCCCGGCTCCTTCAGCCGTGCCAGGCCGTACGCCTTCATCGCGTCCGCCCCAGTGCTCATCATATGGCCAGCAGTGGGCGCGCCCGAAGCCGTGGAAAAATAGAGCGAAGGACCGCCGCCATCATCAGGCGGCGACTGGACCGTACGCTCATAGTCTGACTGCGACTGCGCTCGGGCGAGAATCGGACCGCACAGAACGAATGCAGCTAGAAGTATTTTAATAGGCTTCATTGTCCGTTTATTATACTTAACCTTTATTCCCGGAAATCGCTCTCCGCACTTTGGTAAATCGCTGAACAAGCAAACATTATCTTGCACCAGGAAAACACTTTCAGGCTCGCATGACAAAGCCTCCTGTAGCGGAGAGTGCCTCCCCTGCTCATCGACAGCAAAGCCGCCCAATGCCATCAACGTCCCTCACCTTCGCCATATAAACATCCGGATGGGAGACCCTGGTATGCAATCAACGCCTGCATGCCCCTCAGCGAGCACCTACTGATGCTTGCGGCGAAGTAACACCAAGCCCAAACAGGTGGCCCCGAGCAGCATCCCGATCGTCGCAGGCTCCGGAACCGTCGCCGCATACTGAGCTTCGAGTGAGCTATCGCTCAGGGTACGGTCCCAAATCGCGATTTCTTCCAGAGCGCCCAAGAATTGGGAATTTCCATCACGCCCGCCGATGTAGATCAACTCAGCAGGATCACCGGTAGAGCTAATGGTGATGGTTCCACTCTGGAGATCACCACTACCGGCCTCCCCATAATAATACGTCAAATTATTAGACCCTTCCGACAAATCCCAGGAAATACCGAGATAATACCACGTCTCGGCGCTGATCGATGTGTCGATATTATACAAACTGGTTCCACCGTAGGCAATTTGTAGACGACCATTACCGACACGTATTTCGAAAGCATCATTACCCTCGGCATTGTATATACCTCGGTTCAGTAAGGACTGAAAAGTACTAACGTCATTAGAGGTCTGAAAAAGCATGCTGACCGTACCATTAGCGCTGGCCAGATAGTCAGTGCTTCCAGACTGCGAAACTGCGTGACCGCCATCATAATAACCCATCACGTACGCATAGTTCACATTGCCAAAAAAATCATTTGCCCTATACGTAGCCAAACGGTAGGCGACCATCGTGGTATTAGTACCCGTGCTATACATGTTCCCATTCACACCTGTAGTCTGCGTTGTGTTTGAGAAGAAACCGCCTGGGCCGCTTCCACCATCGAGTGGAGAAGTGATCGTGAGCTCGTAATCACTTAGGGTTTGAGCCTGCATGTAGTGTGAACAGCACACAGCAAGCAACAGAACGAGAGGTATTTTCGGAGTAATCATAATTTGAATTTATGTAAGTACTTTCATAAGAGTCAAGTTTTTTCAGTTTAATTACCAACCACAGACCAAAACATCAGCAACAATGGGCACCTGAGCGCATCCGACCAAGAACAACATCTGCCACAGCCAAATCAACATCAAGCATCGCCTCCAGACACCTATCGACAGAGCAAGGTAAGGCTGTACGAGAGCGCCCCTCTCCCCTTCGGCAACACGGCTACCTGTAAAGCAACCGGGGAGCCCTGAGCATCCAGTACGACCTGCGGGCGTTCGACCCGCTCCATCATTTCGACAGTCCCATCCTCCCAGCGAATCGTGTTGCCCATCACCAGCCCCGGCTCCGTCAGCTTCCAATTGAAGCCATCAGCCGAGACGAAACTGGCGAGCGAGGGCGACACGCCTGTAAAGACACCGACCATGTCCTTTACGATGGCGCGGTAGATACGCGCTTGGTGGTCGTACCAGACGAACGGGTCTTCAGCGGGAAAATCACACCCCTCATAATTAAACGGAAGGGCCCCCTTCACGCGATGCCAAGGCCCGTATGCAGCTTCCGACACAGCGACCCCGTGGCGAACCTCACGGCCAAAAACACTGTCGTCGCCCTCCACCGCCTTATAGAGCAGGAGCCAGCCGCCATCAGGCCTGGCACATAAGGTCGGGTTACTGACGAGTCGACTATCCCAACCTTCGCGGTTCACATCGAAACTCGGGTGGTCGGGCATTGCCCAAGGCCCCAGGGGATGGTCCGCAGAAACCACAGCAATGCGCTGGTTATTCCGGCACTCCCACCAAATTTCATCATCCATAGACAAGGGGCGATCAGGAATACCCGCCTGACTGGACATGCCCTGCGTAGCCATCAGCGCTAGGTAGAGAGTTCCATCCACCACCGTCGCCGTCGGGTTGTGAGCCACATCCCGGCCCCAGGCCGGCCCGTCTTTCATCGGCAATATCTTTTTGCCACAAGGAACAAACGGCTCACCCAAGCGATCCGCACGGGCCACCGCAATCTCCGAATGAGTCACCCATGCCTCGAATCCCAACTTTTGCGCCCAGCGCGAATAGAACAGCCACCAAGCCCCCTCCCAGAAAACAGCCGAACCACACCACACATAATAACCGGGGTCATAAAAGCGGTGCCTTCTGCATGCCAGCACCCTTCCTTCGTTATCACGGGCGAGTTCCAGAGAGGCCACAAACTTCATGGCGGCCTGCTCTTCCCCATTCACGCTGACCGTAGAAACACATTTTTCACTCACAAATGTAAGTACTTACATGAATTCGAAAAATCCACAAGCCAAAAAGCAATATCGCTACGCGTGGGTGACAAAGTTGGCGGATGCCAACATCTAGGGAATAAAAAGGTGCGGAGGTCGAGCAGGTGCTCAAGCATTGCGATTTACGACAATAAAAATGCCGAAGAAGAGCTACCATCGCCTCCGCGTTGAGGATCGTCCCATTATTTATCGCATGCGTAAATCTGGAAAGAGTCAGCGCGAGATCGCCCATTTTCTGGGGTTTTCTCAATCGAGTATCAGCAAGGAGCTGAGTCGTAATCGTGGGCTGCGCGGGTATCGTCCTGGACAAACGCATGCCAAGGCGCTTGAGCGTCAGCAGAGCAAGCGTCGTCGTCACCGAGTGATCGAGGGAGAGTTGGAGGCCCTCGTGCGGGAGCGACTTGAGTGCAAGCACAGCCCCGAGCAGATCAGCGGAGCGCTGCGGCGACAGGGGGGTCCGGCTCCTTCGCGTACGAGCATCTCCACATTTATCCGGACCGATCGCGACCGCGGGGGCACGCCTTACCGGCACCTGCACATCAACGGAAAACGCCGCTACCGGCACAAGAACAAAGCCGGCCGCCACAAGCTCCCGGCCCGGGTGGACATTGAGCTTCGGCCTACGATCGTGCAGCGGCGCGAGCGTTACGGCGACTGGGAGGCGAACCTAATCGCAGGTTGTCGCAGTGGAGGCTACCTGCTGAGTCTTTACGAGCGCAAGAGCCGCTATGAGCGGCTGGCGCTGCTACAAAGCAAAGATGCCAACGAGACCGCTGAGGCCATTATCGGCGCCCTGCAAGGCTACCCCGTGCACACCATCACCTATGACAACGGGCTGGAGTTCGCCGGACACCGGCGCGTCAGTGAGGCCCTCGGCGCAACCGGATTCTTTTGCAAGCCCTACCACTCATGGGGAAAAGGCGGCGTCGAGAACTTCAACGGACTCGTCCGACAATACTTCCCCAAAGGCACAAGCTTCCTCGATGTGGGCGAGCCTATGCTCGCCCCCAACGAAGCCCAACTCAACCAACCCCCACGCAAAACCCAATGCGTCCTTTCCCCCCACAACCACAAAAAACACCTCGCAGCATGACCACCACAACCCAC
>JAUTCS010000089.1 GCA_030673825.1 Verrucomicrobiota bacterium JB024
TGATGGGCGAAACCGGCCCCTGCGGTCCGTGCTCCGAGCTCCACATCGACCTCACCCCCAAGGGCGACACCAACGGCGAGCTGGTCAACGCCGACAGCCCGTTCTGCATCGAGATCTGGAACCTCGTCTTCATGCAGTTCAACGCCGAGGCCGACGGCTCCTTCAAGCCACTTTCAGCCAAGCATGTCGATACCGGCATGGGCTTCGAGCGTGTGGCGGGGATCTTCGCCACCACCGACGGGTTCAAGGACTTTTCCAAGTCCCCCAGTAACTACGACAGCGACCTCTTCGGCGATATTTTCCGCCACATCTCCAACGCCTCCGGGCGCACCTACACGGCCTCCGTCCCGCAAAACCGCGACGACCTCTCGGCCCAGGAGATGACGGACGTCATCTTCCGCGTACTGGCCGACCACATCCGCACGCTCTCCTTTTCCATCGCCGACGGCATCCTGCCCGGCAACGAGGGCCGCAACTACGTGCTGCGCCGCATCCTGCGCCGCGCCGTCATGTTCGGCAAGCGCATCAACCTGCCGCGCGGCTTTTTCGCCAACCTCGTCGCGCCGCTCGTCACGAAGATGTCGCCCTTCTTCCCGGAACTGGCCGAGCAGCAGGAGGTCATCCTCAAGGTCATCCGCCAGGAGGAGCAAGCCTTTGACCGCACGCTCGACCGGGGCCTCCAGCTCTTTGACAAGTTCACCCTCGACGGCACCGGCATCACCGGCGAGCAGGCCTTCATCCTGTACGACACCTACGGCTTCCCGCTGGACCTGACGCAGATCATCGCCCGCGAGCGCGGGCTGCCCGTGGACAGCGCGGGCTTCGAGTCCGCGATGGAGCAGCAGCGCCAGCGTGCCCGCGCTGCGCAGAAAAAGGATGTCATCTCGGTCTTCGAAGAGGGCGAGAAAATCCACTCCACCCAGTTTGTCGGCTATAATTGCTCCGAAGCCTGCGGTGTGGAGACGACGCTTGTCGGCACCTTCGAGGGCGAAAGCGAGAGCTACCTCGTCTTCGCGCAGTCGCCCTTCTATGCCGAGATGGGCGGCCAGGTCGGCGACACCGGCACGGTCGAGATCGGCGGCAAGCGTATCGAAATTCTGGATACAATCACCGACGCCGCCGGGCACGTCCTGCATAAGACCCCCAAGTCAGACACCTACAGCGACCTCGTCGGCCAGCCCGCCACGCTCAGTGTGGACCTGGAGCGCCGCCGACAGATCCAGCGCCACCACTCCGCCACGCACCTGCTGGACTGGGCGCTGCGCGAGCAGCTCGGCGGACACATCCGCCAGGCCGGTTCGCTCGTGGCTCCCGGCCACCTGCGCTTTGACTTCAGTCATTTCGAGGCGCTCAGCCCCGAGCAGTTGCGGGAGATCGAAGCCATGATCAACGCCCGAATCATCGCCAACGACCCGGTCAACTGGTACGAAATTCCGCTCGAAGACAAGCCCGACGACGTCGTCTCGGTCTTCGGCGAGAAGTACGGCGCGATCGTGCGCGTCGTCGATATCGGCGGCTACTCGAAGGAACTTTGCGGCGGCACCCACGTGCGCGCCACCGGCGAACTGGGGCTGTTCAAGATCGTCTCCGAGTCGGCCATCTCCGCAGGCACGCGCCGTATCGAGGCCGTCACCGGGCAGAACGCCGTCGCGCTGGCGGCGGAAAACTTCGGTCGCCTCGGCAGCCTTTCGCGCAAGCTCTCCTGCCGTCCGGACGAACTCGAAGAGCGCCTGCAAACGCTCCTCGACCAACGCTCCGAACTGGAGAAAAAGCTCCGCGGCCTTGAGCAGAAGCAAGCCGCCGCGCAAGGCGGCGACCTCCTCTCCCACGCCGTCGAGAAGGACGGCCTCAAGTGGATCGCCGCGACCGTCAAGGTAGCCAACCCCAACGACATGCGCGGCCTCGCCGTGGACCTGCTGAAGAAGCTCGGCGAGGGCGTGGTCGTGCTCGGCGGCGACTTCGACGGCAAGGTGACCGTCCTGGCCACCTGCTCCCCCGCTGCCATCGCCAAGGGCCACAAGGCCGGCGACCTCGTACGCGACATCACCGCGCAGCTCGGCGGCAAGGGCGGCGGCAAGCCGGACTTCGCCATGGGCGGTGGCAAGGACGCCGACAAGCTCGACGCCACACTCAAGGCGTTGCTGGCCTGATCCGAAAAAAATCTCCAACAAATTTTAAAAACGAAAGCGTGTAGTTGTTTTCAACTACACGCTTTTTCTTTAAAACTCTCTCCGTGTCCTCTGTGCACTCCGTGTGAGAAAACAAAGCTCACACGGAGAGCACAGAGGAAGAAATAGATGAACCGCAGAGGCGCAAAGACGCAGAGGGTTTTTCAAAGATAAACAGTTCTGCCAGTTCCGTGCTTCTTTGTGTTTTTGTGGCTGGAATGTTTTAACCGCGCGATCCCGCGAACTGCGCCCGTCTCGACTTCACTCCTCTTCGCGTGGCTTCGCGGGCGGCTCCCCTACTCCAGGCACTTAGGCGGGAGGGTTTGCTCACGGCGGCGGGCCAGCTGTGCCAGGCCGAGGCTGGTCGCCCAGGTACCGGCCACCGCGAGCGCGACCAGTGGCCACACCGCCGGGTCCGCCCCGGTCAGCTCGATGGCGAGGACACCTGCCGTGAGCGGCGCGCGCAGCGATCCGGCCAGGAACGCCCCGGCCCCGAGCACCGCGACCATGGCAACGTGCACGGGTAAAAACATCGCGCAGCCCGCCGCCAGGACGGTTCCCAGCGCGGCCCCGGTCGAGAGGGACGGGGTGAGCTTGCCGCCGGTGGCCCCGGCGCGCACGGTCAGCAGCGTGGCCACGGGCTTGGCGAAGACAAGCAGCGCCGCCATGCCCAGCGGCACGTCCTCGCGCAGCAGGTTCTCCGCGAGCGCGTGGCCGTTACCCAAGATGAGCGGGAACGGGATGGCCAGCAGCGCGAGCAGCAGGTAGCATACGGGCATGGCCCACAGGATCGAGCGGCCCTTCGGCGCGAGCGCAGAGACACGCGAGACCAGTTCGCCGAAGTAAAACCCGAGCGTCCCCACGAGCGGCCCAGCCAGCAGCGCCATGAGTACGAGCGAGGCGTCCAGCCCCTGCCACGCGATCTCGTAGGCGGGGCGGTCGGGGATGGCGATGCGGGCGACCAGCGTGGCCAGCCACGAGATCATCAGCGCCCAGAGCGTTATGACCAGCGCGTCTTTCTTGAAAGACCACAGCACGCGCAGCCCGATCATAATCTCCAGCGCGAAGATCGTCCCCCCGAAGGGCACATTGTAAATCGCGGCCAGCCCCGCCCCGGCGGCACAGGCGACAAGCACCTTTAGCGGCTTCTCGCCCAACCCGAGCCGCGCGCCGACATCGGCCGCGGCGAGCGCACCCGCCTGGCGCGGAGCACCTTCACGGCCAATGGAGCCACCGAGAGCGACGTTGAGCACCTGGAGCGTGGTGTCCGCCGCCATCCACCCAAAGCCGATGCGCTTGCCCGCATAGAGGCCCGCGACCGAGGGGATGGCCGGGCCGCGCTTACGCAGGAAATACCACACCGCCGCCACGACCGGACCCGCGATACAGACCGTGAGGAAGCGGTGATGCGCCGGGACACGCGTGACCGCTTCGGCAAAGCTCCCTGTGGAGAAACCAAAGGCCGCGTGCTCGACCGCACTCAGCATCCAGGTAAAAGCTGCCCCGATCAGTCCACAGACGACACCGGCACTCCCGGCGGCCAGCAGATAGCGCCAGCTCAAAAACGAACGCAGGCCCGCGCGCAGAGACGGCTTCGCGGCTACTGCCGCGGCTTCGTTCAGCACCGCCTCCTGCTCTTCCGCCATGCCGCGTATCTCTCACAAATGCTTTCCCCGAGGCGAGAAAATTTGCGCCCCGGCGCGATTCGCCCGCCTGAAAAATACCGTCGCTTATTTGGCGACGCCGAGCTCGAAGCTGACCTTGGCGCCGTCCCTAGCGAATCCGCCCTCGGGCGGGTTCTCGGTCACGCGCCCGGTGTCGAGCTGCTGCTTGGAGAGGATAAACGCCTTCACCTCCTCGGCACGCTGGTGCGCGAGCAGTTGCAGCGCGGTGTCGGGCACCTCCTGCACCTCGACGAGCTTGGCCCGCATCACGCCGGGTGTGAGGGTGACCTCAGTACCGTCCGGATTCGGCGGTAGCCCCTCGGGAAAACGCTCGTCAAAGAGTTTTTCGATAGCGTCCTCGGCGTCCATGCCCTGAGCGACCAGATCATCGATGTTCTCCTGCACGAAGTCGTCACGGAAGTCCGCCACGTCTTTCTCCGGATCGACGGAGGGGACGAGCTTGAGGGCGAGCGACGGGCGGTCGTAAAGGGCCTGCGCCAGCAGAGCGAGCGGCTCCTGCGCAGCGGCGGGCAGGTCGGAACTACCGGGAGAGAAAGCGACCATCGACGGCGGCGCTTCCCCACCCGATCCGAAGGCCGAGCCCAGCAGCGCGAAGGGCGCCGTCACGACCTTTTCAAAGATGTTGCCCAGCGCGGTCTGGACGACGTGGTTGAGCGTGAACTGCGGGTCGTCGAGGCTGCCCTTGACCGGGACATTCAGGTCGATGACGCCGTCGCGGTTTTCCATGACGGCGATGCCGAGATCGAGCGGGAGCTTCGGGGCCTTCGTCTCGGGCACGCGCTGGCCGAAGCGCACCTTCTTGATCTTGATCTTGTTGTCGCCCTGGAGCTCGTCGGTCTTGATGTCGTAGGCGAGATCGGCGCTGAAGGAGCCGCCCGTCATGGGCGAGCCCACGGCCTGGACCGCATACCCGGCAAAGCCCGCCATCGGCACACTGTCGAGCGTGATCGTCATCTTTGACTGGGCGAGCGGATCGACCAGCAGGGCCGAGCCTTTGACGGCGATCGAGCCGGTGCCGCCGCTTTCGAGCTTGAGCGCGGTGTCCACGTCGGTCATCGCGCCGGGTGCGAGGCTAAAGGGACCGGCGTTCACATTGAGCTCGTTGAGGGTAAAGTTCGCCGCCGGGGACACGCTCTCGTCGGTCACGGCGACAGTAGCGTTTTTCAGGACAAAGCGGTTCAGCCCGACCGCGTTCGGGTCAAAGGCAGGCGCGGCCCCCGAAGACGCCACTTCCGGCGCGGGAGCGGTGGCGGGCTCGTCTGTCGAAGTCGTCTCAGCCGGAGCGGATGGCTCCTGGTCCGCGGCGGGCTCAGCGGAGGCGGTGTGCTCGGGCACCTGCGGGGCGAGCTCCATCAGGTTAAGATTCCCGTCGGCCTTGCGCACGACAGTGGCCTTGAACTGGTCGAGTGTGACGGTATCGATTTTGGCCTTGAGGGGGACGGTGGCCATGTCGATCCCGGTGACGCTGAGCTTGCTCCAGGCGACGGCGGGCTCGGCCTCTCCGAGAGCGAGCGCGAAGGTGTCCACCGTGGCGTCGATGAGCGTCTTCACGTCGGGTTCGCCCTCGTCCGGGAAGGTCGCACTGACGCGGCCACTCTGCGCCATGCGGGCGGCGGTCACGCGCAGGGGGCGGTCCGCCGCGTAGAGCGGGTCGCCCACCGTGGCGTCGAAGTCCGAGAGGGACATGTTAAAGCGGGCCTCCACGGTGGGCAGCGCCTGATCGGGGAAGCTGGCCTTGAGCGTGCCCTTGTTGGCGAAGGTGGCGCTGTGCAGCGTGGCGGGCGAGGACGCCTCGACGTAGGGAGCGAAGGCGCTCAGGTCGATGCCCGTCACGTTATACTCGAAGTCCGTGCCCGGCGGGACGGCGGTAAAGGTGCCCTTGGCCGTGACCTCGCCGGTCTCGTTGACACGTAGCGACAGGTCGAAGGGGAACGGCGTTTCGCTCTGGTTGGCCATGTCGGTGACCGTGAGGTTGATGTCGCCGAGGGTGACGGAAACCGGACGGGCCGGGACCTCATCGACGAGGACGAGGTTTTGGTTTTCGACATTGAGCTGGCTCACTTTCAGGTCCCAGGTGACCTCGACCATCTCCTGAAGCTGCTGCCAGGCGGAGGTGAAAGCCAGGCCGATGTCCTGCTGGTCGGCGATGAGGCCAAAGATAAACTCGCGCGCCTCCTGATCCTGCTTCTTTTCCTGGGCCACCTGCTGCTCGAGCTCGGCCTGACGCTCGGCGGGCAGGAGGTAGCGCATGAGGCTGAGCACCCCCGCCTTGTCGCGGACCACCTTGAGCGTACCGTTGACGACATCGACTTTGTCAATGGCGACCGCGCCGCGAAACAGAAACACGGAGATGCCGTTCATCTCGAAACGCTCCAGCGTCTGGAACGGCTCGTCCGAGCCGCGGGGGCGCAGGTCGAGTCCTTCGAGCAGGAAGCGACCGTTCTGGATGAACAGCTCGCGGGGCTCGCGCACGGGACGGAAGGCATAGTCGGCAGAGAAGCTCATGTCGCCCCCGGCGAGGTTGAAGCCGAGCGCGTCGTTGGAGAGCTTGTAGAAGTCGGGCAGGTGGATACGGTCGATGCGGATCGACCCGTCCGAGCTGAGGGGGTCGAGCTTGATGTTGCCGGTGATATCGACATCTTCGCCCGCGAGGGTCTGGAAGTTGAAGTGGTAAGGGTTGTCGCGGTCGGGCGAGGTGCGGATGTCCCGCATGACAAAGGAGAGGTCGCGCACGTTTCGCTCGAAGGGCTCGGCAAGGTTCTCAATCTTGGCCCCGAGAGAGGCATTCTCGACCTGGAAGACCCCGACCTCAATGACGGGAATCTCGAAGGGCTTCTCAGACTTGGCCTGCTCCTGCACTTGATCCTCAACCTGCTCCTGAAGGGTGGCCACGGCACTCTCGATGTTGACCTTGCCCTCCTCGTCGATGATCAGGCTGAGCGAGGGCTCGACCAGCGTGATCTCTTCGAAGCGCAGGTTATCGCGGAAGAGCGAAAGGAAGTCGAAGTTCACGCGCAGCTCTTTCAGGCCGATCGCCTCCTCCCCGTCCGGCGTGTAGCCCTTCATCCCCTCGATCTCCAGGCAGTAGCTGTAGGGGTTGAAGTAAATGGCCTCGATCTCGCCGTGCCCGGCCACGGACTTGTTCACCTTGGACAGGCCCACGTAGCGGATCAGCAGAGGCACGCCCCAGAAGCCGAACACGGTGTAGAATAAAACCAGCGCCACCAGAGTGACAGCAACGCGTTTGAGCCATTTGCGCCGTTTTGTCTCCGCCATCATGCCAACGAGGCTAGGGGCTTTCCGCCCCCGGCGCAACCGCTAGCGTCACTATTTTTTACAAATGCGTGGTACGAACAAACCGCCGGAAAATGAGGAGAATCCGCCCCTCTAGAACCAGCCGGAGCTCTTGGGCCCCCAAGTGCCGGCAACCCAGTCCTTACGCTCGGCGCAGTCGTCCTGCACCACGGTCAGGGTGAGCTTGTCGCCGTCGCGCTCGTACATGTAGACACCGCTCTTGCCGGGGCACTGGTTGAGCCGGGAATCGAATTCGAGGCTGACGTGGCCGGTCTGCGGGAAGTAGGCCCAGCCGGTCAGGCGCTGGGGCTGGTCCCCGGCGATATACAGGACAAAGCGGTTGTTGTACTGGAACTGCAGGCCGTTGCCATTGGCGTCGTTGATCCAGTCGCCCGAGAGGGGCGCGGGCGGAGGCTGCTGGAACGTGTCCTCAGTAGCGCAGCCCGCGAAGCAGGCCAGCACAAACAGCATGCCGGAAAGTAGGAGTGCTTGTCGCATGGGAGTACTGTGAACCGCCCCGGCGGCCCAAGGCAATCCTTTGTCGCCCCTAGCCTAAAACTCGTAGCCGATGCCTGCGCCGAACCAAACCATGCTCTCCGGACCCATGTCGATGCCGCCGGGGCCGACCGGACCGGAGCCGTCGTTGTTCCAGGCGTATCGCACGCCCACGGAAGTCGAGAGGGCCTCGGTGATGTGGTAAATGAGGTCGAGCTGGGTGGTGGCGTAGACGTAGCCGTTGCGCCATTGGTTACCGGTGGGCGTACGGCCGTTACCGAGCCAGGCGTTGGCGCTGAGCCAGCCGAAGCGAGCCTGAAAGTCGAGCTCAAGTCCTTCGGGCAGCCCGAGCTCCTCGTGCAGGTCCCAGTCCTGCTGGATGCCCAACAGGACGTTCTTCTGGTCGAGCATGAAGTCGTAGTCGAAATAAACCGAGGGGTGCATGAAAAAGTCCCCGATGATCCCGAGGTACACCGTGCCGCGGTCGGACCAGCCACTCCCCCAGGGGGTGGGGATACCGGGGCCGTAGTTCTGGTTGGTGGCCAGGACGATGTTACCGCCGATGTCGATGTCGAACTTCGGGGTCAGGTTGTACCGCCAGCCACCGTAGATGAACATCTGCTGCGTCGCGCCGGACTGGAGCGGGATGATGCCCTTGACCGAGGTGTAGCCCTCGCCGCCGAAGAGCGGCCCGAGCCAGACAAACTCCGGCAGGAACGTCTCCTGCGCGGTCTTCGTGCCCCAGATGACGTTCTCGGACTCGTAGTCCAGATTCAAAGCAAAGCCCTGATCTTCCCAAGTGCCGAAGCAGCGCTCGGCGTCGAAGCTGACAAAGCTGTCCCAGGCCTCGGTGTTGACGTCGCTCCAGTCGTCCCAGTTTTCGCCCGCGGGGGGCTCGTAGGCGTATTCGCCCGCCGTGATGCCGTCCTGACCGAACAGGGACAGGGCCGGGGCGGCCAGTAGCAAAAGAGTCGTCAACGTTGACCGAAAAGGGAGCTTCATGCCGCGCAGTTAAGGCCCTACCCTTTCCCGGCACAAGCCCGGAAAAAGTGTTTCTCACCCCAGCCCCCGATGGGATATTTACCGACCCCTCCCGCCAGCCGGGCGCTTTTGACTGGCTTTTTCGGGCTTGCTGGCGATAGTTCGTCAACACGCATGCACCTCCGCTCTCACCTCCTCCGCTTCTTTTTCCTGTTCGCGCTGGCTCTGCCGCTGCTCGGCCAGGATCCCGCCCGCCCCAACCTCAGCCCCTTTCGCGTGGCCCCGCTCAAGGTCGGCGTGACCCCGGATTCGCCGCCCATGGTGTTCAAGACCGGCGACAACCTGGAGGGCGTAGAGATCGACCTGGCCCGCCAGCTGGGCAAGCAGCTCAAGCGCCCTGTGCAGTTCGTCGAGCTGGCCTGGGACGAGCAGATCCCCGCTCTCTTGGACAAGCGCATCGACATCATCATGTCCGGCATGACCGTGACCCGCGACCGCGAGGAGATCGTCGCCTTTTCCGATCCGTACCTGGAGTACGGGCAGATGGCCATGGTCCGCAGCGAGGACAAGGTCCGCTACAATTCCATTAAAAACATTCTCAGCACCCGCTCACTGACGGGTGTCATCAGCGACACGACCGGGGCGCATTTCGTGGACAACCACTTCACCCGCGCCAAGCCGGTCGAATTCTCCACCCCCGACGAGGCCACCGACGCCCTCGTGCGCGGCCAGGTGGACCTGTTCATCTACGACTCGCCCGTGGTCCTGTGGATCGCCTCCAAGCGCGCCGGGGACGAGATCGTCGCCGTCCCGCAAAACCTCACCATCGAGTACCTCGGCTGGGCCATGCGCAAGGACGACCTGAGCCTGCAAAAGAAGGTTAACACCGCCCTCGCCACCATGAAGGAAGACGGTTCGCTTAACCACACCATCGCCCTGTGGCTCCCCCAGATGCCGGGGGTTTTGTAAGCTGCCAGCGCTCGCAGTCCATTCAGACCGTAACCTGCCCGAAGTCGGCCAGGCCAACGCCGGTCTTGTAGCACTCCAGACTGTGGTCCTTTGACGGGCTGCCCGCATCCACATTCAACTGGCACAACTCGCCCACGTGGGTGAAATAACCTTCGGGCGGCACCGCCGTGACAACGTCTTCGCGGTTCTTGAAGCGGTAAATGCGGTGGGACAAGTTTTGAACCGCCGCCTGAAAGTGGTGGTCCCCCACGCGGGGTGAACCAAAGGTGTACAGCTCGAACCGGGGTCGGTGAGCGCCAAAGAGCCGACTGCTTGCCAGGTAGGTCATCGCCAGTGTGGCCACCGCCGCTCCCAGACTGTGCCCGGTCACAAGCACCCGCTCGACCGCCCCCGCCTGTTGCAGCAAGCCCTCGACCTCCCGGCACAACGCCGGTTCCATCGAGCGGTAGATATCTTCAAAGCCATCGTGGACCCATCCGAACTGGGCATGATTGAGCCGCAGGGGATGCGGAATCGCCTGGAAATTGACATACCAGTCCGGCCCCCGACTGGTGCCGCGAAACGCCACCACCAACGTCTGCTCCCGCAAACCGGCCACCCCCATGGGCGAGAGCCGGTCCTCGTGCCGACGGCGGCGACGGGGACCGTGCACGGCGTGGTAGACCTCGGCGTTCGACCAGAACAGCTCGCTCGCGCAGCCCACGTCAAAGAACTCGTCGGTGGGCCAGAGAAAGGCGGACTCCTGCGGGCGCCCGGAGGAGTCCCAAGAGTTATACATCGCGTAGAGCGACGAAATCAGATCACAACAGAAGAGAGCATCGGGCTTACTGGCGGGCATCGTTTCATGGGAGTTGGGGTAAAGGGGTAAACGCTGCCGGGGGTCGCCCGAAACCTAGTGGCTGTGTCCCGCGGGGGCAGCGGGCTCGGGGTACGGGTAGATCTCGCCGGGGGGAACCTGGGTGTCGCCGAAGGGCGTTTTCACGCCGATGGGGAGATCCTCCTGCATGTAGCCGGGCAGGTAGCGTTCGCCGGGCTGAGCGGGCAGGCGCTGCATGGCGGGCGTGTTAAGCTCGTCTTCCAGCTCGCGGATACGCTCGAGGACGACGGGCTTGTTCGCCTGGGGGTCGTCGGGCAGTTCGTTGTAAAGCTGACGGTAGAAGTCGTAGGCCTCCTGCTGGCGGTTCATCTGGCGCAGCAGCTCCGCGTAAATGCGGGCCGTGTAGTAGGGGCCGTCCTCGGAATGGTAGGCCTGAAGGAAGTACTCGGCCGCCTTTTCGGTGTCCTTGAGCTTGTTGTTGTAGATCTGGGCCTTTTCCAGCGGGACGCGGTAGTCGCCGGGGTGGTACTTACCCGCGCGGTCGATAAAATCGATCCCCCGCTGGGCCTGCTCCTGGTAGATCTCGTCCTGCACGCTCTTGGGAACATCGTCGAGCCCTCCGGCCTCGCGAATACGCCAGATCGGGATGTCGTAGGCCATGATCCGCGAGCCGTTGAGCCAGAAAAACATCGGACGAGGATCGATGGCCGTGGTCAGGTTGATGAGCGCCTCGGTCTTTTCGCGGTCCTTCTTTTCCCAATACACATTGGCCCGGATAAAGACCATGTCCGCGATGATAGTGCGGAAGCCGCCCAGCAGGCCGATGACGAGCCCCTGGCCCAGCGCGCCCTCGACCTCCTTGAGGTTGAGCTCGGGCTGGAGGGAGCGGACCTCACCCCAGGCCTTGCGCTGGAGCGGGGAGACGATCAGGCCGATCAAGAGCAGCGCGCACACGCACACCACAAAGGTGTACGCCCGCTGCAACCAGATATTGCGCTTGAAGTCCATGGCTCAGATCTCGCGACGGCGGAAGGCAAAGACGGCCAGCCCGACAAAGACAAAGATGTAAACCACCCCGTAACCGCCAATCATCCACGGGGTACCGGCGGAGAGCTGTTCAGTCGCGTCGTGCGGGAAGAGCATGACGTCCCCGACATTGAACATCTGGAAGTTCGGGAACAGCAGGCTCAAGCCCCAGACCAGGCCCTTGAGCGCCGGATTGCCGATGCTTTCCCAGCTGTCGCGGGCGATGTACTGGAGCTGGCAGATGATCATGACGAAGAACGACACGACCACCGAGTACAGGTTGGTGTTGGAAAAGCTGGAGACAAACAGCGTGATCGCACAGAGCACCCCGAGCTTGAGCCACTGGAGCACGGCAAAGCCCGCCAGCCCCGCGTAGCTGACCAGACGCTGCCCGCCGAACTGGTCCCCGTAGCGGTCCATGAGCGAGCTTTCGCGCCAGTAGAGCATGATCCCGAGGATGCCCGCCATCAGCGCGGTAAAGACCGCCAGCAGCAGGAACACCCCGAGAAACTTCCCCGCCAGGAACTCCCAGCGGTGCACGGGTTTGGCCAGGATGGTCAGCGCGGTACGGTTCTCGATCTCACTGTAAAAGAGCTGGGCGGTGGCGACCACGGCCAGGATCGAGCCGAAGAGCAGGATCGCCCCCAGGCCGAAGTCCGCAATGAACTTCAGCTCGCCGCTGCCGAAGTCGAACTGGCGGAAAAACCGCGAGCTGACGATCAGCGCGACCGAGAGGATGACCAGGGCGTTGAAAAACTTCTGCCGGACGGCGTCCAGGAAGGTGTTGCGCCCGATGGTGAGGATGCGGTGACAGATTCCGTTCATGACTGCTTCGGTCCTCCCTTGCCGGTGTGCTTGAGGAAAAGGTCGTCCAGGCTGATGCGTGGCGTGGTCACGCCGGTCAGCTTGGCCCCGTGCTTGGCCAGGGCGGCCTCGACATCGGCGCGGGCGGCCTCAGGGAAGGTATCCACCAGCAGCGACTGCTGGTCGTGCTTGCTCAGCAGGTCGTCCACTTTGCCCTCCAGCACGACCTTGCCGCGGTCCATAATGGCGACCCGGTCGCAGACACCCTCGACCTGCGCGAGCAGGTGGGAGCACAGCAGGATGGTCTTGCCCTGAGCCTTGAGCGCGCGGATGAGGTCCGCGATGGCGGCCGAGCCGATGGGGTCCACGCCCGCCGTGGGCTCGTCGAGGATGATGAGCTTGGGGTCGTGGACGATGGCCTGGGCGATGCCGATACGCTGGAGCATGCCCTTGGAGTAGGTGCCCACGCGGCGGTCAGCGGCCTCGGTCAACCCGACCATTTCGAGCACCTCGGTCACGCGGGGCTTGATCTTGCCCGGCTCGACGCTGCAAACCTTGGCGTAAAACTTGAGCAGCTCGCGCCCGGTCAGGTAGCGGTAGAAGTACGGCGCCTCGGGCAGGAAGCCGACGTTGAGCCGGGACTTTACCTGCGAGCTGGGCACGCCGTAGATCTCGCAGCCGCCGACGGTCGGCTCCAGGAGCCCGAGGACGACCTTCATCGTCGTGCTTTTGCCGCAGCCGTTGGGCCCGAGCAGGCCGTAGACTTCGTTGTCGTGGATATCGAGAGAGACGTCATCGACGGCTCGTAGTTTCCAGCCTCTCAGACCGATGCGAAAGTCTTTGACGAGACTATGGATGCGAATGGCGGGGGCTTCCATTAGTGTGTGATAGTAAAGCCGCGATAGTGCGGATTGCAAGTTTCCGTTTTGAGCTCCGTTTCGCGGATGTACGAACGCAGACAGCGCTGCACCTCCTCGACGAAACCCTCCACCTCGGCCCGTTCGCCCTCGGCCCGCAGGTACACCCGCCCGTCGGCCAGGTTCTTCACCTCGCCGGTCACGGCGAACTCTTTGGCCACCTGAAGCGTGGAGTAGCGGAAACCGACCCCCTGGACGTGGCCGGTGAAGTGGACCTCGGCGGCAAATACGGATGCGGACATGGGAAGGGACAAGTTCGGGGTTTGAAAGTTTGAGAGTTCGAGAGTTGGGGGAGGGACGGAGGACGATTTTTAGACAACGCCCGGGGTGGAAGTGATAAAAAACAAGCAGTGCACAGGAAGGGGCAGCAGCGAAGCAGGCCGCCAGCCGCCCCCGGCCAGCACCCAAAACGAAAACATAATCTTTGCGCCGCCGCGAGCGGGAATTTGAAAAAATTGGCCCCTTACCTGCTGGAATAGAGCACGATAGGACTTCCTCTTAATTGGAGATTGAAAATTTCCCTAAGCTGGAAACACTTACCCTCAACGACTAACCGCCAACCCAGGCACGCCATATGAGCGGATTCGATTTCGAAAACTATTCAGACGGAGATTGGGATCAGAATGAAGAGTTGGCCTGGAATGAGTATGATTGGCAGCGGTACCTGAGAGAAAACGAACGCGAAATTTCGGACTTCCTCAACCACTACCACAAACTCAAACACGAGCCCGATCACCTCGACACCATCGCCCGCCTCATGGGCTGGGACAGCGAGGAATGGTCCCCCGGTGAAATGGCCGAGGACAGCGCCTTCGGTGAAAGCGACGAGGACGAGCGTCCCCGCCGCGAAAGCGAGAGCGACATGGATCCCTACACGATCCACAAGCACCCGGTCTTCATCGTCACCCACGGCCTTTACCAGCACCTCTTCAAGTGCTGGGAGATGTTCACGCTCCAGAACCAGCGCTCGATCAGCCCCGTCATGGTGGGCCGGCTCTCGGCCAGCCTCCACGCCGGCGAGATCAACGCGATCATGGCCGTGAACGCCCTCGACATGGGCGACTACAACCTAACCATCTGCCACCTGAAGAACTCCCTGTCGGCCATCAACCACTCCCTGGCCCTCCTGCAGAAGCTCACGATCAAGAACGTGCGCATCCTCGGGCTGTTCCAGGCTGAGACCACCCGTACCCTCTTCGACCTGCGCGAAGTCTGGCTGCGCGTGATGAACGACTGCCGCGAAGAAGAACGCCGCGGCACCGACGTCGACTAGGCGACCTCAGGCCAGCGGGAGATTGGCTTCCCCGCAGCGGGTCTGCTCGTCGTGCAACGCCACGACCTGCGCCACTTCCGGCGGCATCGTTGAACCGGCGGGGCCAAAGGTCTCGGTCAGAGAGCAGACCCGGTAGCCCGCGCAATCACGCTCGTACCGCTCGACCCATTTGCCGGACTGCGACAGGTACAGATCCCGGTCAAAATGTGGCGATTCGTACCGAAGCATGTTTGGCAGCCGCCAATACTTGGGCGTAAGCCGTGCCCGGAAGCACTGCTGCTTGCGCGTAAGCAGGCGGTAGAGCGCGTCCGCCCGCAGCGCCTTGAAGATACGGGCCACCTCTTCGCTGAGCGGCTCGAAGAGCCGGTCGGTGAAAAGCAATCGGTACCCAGCCGCTGTCCGGTACAGCCGGAACGCATACTCCGGATGGGCCTGCGACCAATCCACGATCCGGCTGACAACGCGTTCATGGCGGGCCAGTTGCTCCTCCTCCCGTTTCTTGCGCGAAAAAAGCGACCAGAACCCGGCCTTGCCCGCTGGCAGGTCCACATCGACGAACATCACCCGCGCGGCATTGAGCACGAGGGAGCCGTAGCGGTTACGCGTGACAGCGGCGACCTGCTCGCCATCGCCCCCGTAAAGCCGGTCCGTCACGGGCTCCCGAAGCGGCGTTTCCCGGTACAGGTCATAGCCGTCGCGCCCGGGGCCATCATCGCTGCTGCGCCCGACGTGGGCACGGCGGGCCCGCTCCTGCGCGTGAGCGCGGGCATCATCCGCGCTGATGTCCGACCAACCCCAGCAGGTGCATTCGATCTGAACGCCGGACTCCTGACGGCGGGTGTAGTTGACTTTCGCCCAATGGAAAGGAACTCGCATGCCCGGCATTATGGCTGCGCCAGCGGATAAGCCGAGACGGAATCCTTGCACCAGCCCTCCAGGAAGCTGTTGCCCGGCGCGAGCGTGAGCGGGATGAACCACAACGCCTGCTGCCCCGCGATGAGCTGAGCCTAGTTGATCCACGTGCCCGGCGCGGGAACCGTCGGCGTGTAGCGGACAGAATCGCTGCCCGGAGCCGCCGTCAGTGTGGGCGTGTTGACCACCGGTTCGGGGCCGAAGATGGCAGCGGCGGTGTGGCTGGCGTTTTGGCGTCCACCGCAGACGAGCCAGAACTGGTTCTGCTTGGCGGAGGCAAAGGGGAAGTAGTCCGCCCGGCCCGTCGGGGGGTTGGCCACGGCGAAAAGCTTGGGGTCGATCTCCACCTGGAGTGCGCTCGGCAGGCCACCCCTTCCTTCGCGGTTGCTTCGACGGCCTGCGCGAGGCGTTCGATGTTGCCATCCAGGTCGCCCCAGGCGGGAACGAAGTCCACGGCGGCGACCTTGATCGGAGCCGCCACGGCGAGATTAACGACGGCGCTCATGCACGCCATTATGAACAGGGGGGATTTCATCGTCATGACTGTGATCAGAGATCATGTGATATTAAATAATATCACATAGGTTGTAAATTTTAAATATCAAGGCGGTTTATCCAGGCTCCGATCCCGCTCAGCCAGCCCTCCCATTCCCCTATTCAGGCACAAAAAAACTCCCCGCGCCTGAGTGGCGACGGGGAGCGGAAAAATAAACCGTGAGGACGGAAACGACGCCTACAGCTTCGTGCCTTCCTTGGCCACGCGAGCACGGAAGGCTTCGAGGAACCGACCCGTGACGGGGCCGGCGACGCCGGAGCCGATCTTGCGGTGGTCAACCTCGACCACGCCGATGATCTCGGCAGCCGAGCCGGTGAGGAACATTTCCTCGGCCACCCACAGGTCGTAGCGGGTGAGCATGGACTCGACCACGGGCACGCCCAGCTCGGCGGCGATGTCGAGCACGACCTGGCGGGTGATGCCCGTCAGCGAGCCGGAGGATACCGGCGGGGTGAAGAGCTTGCCCCCTTGCAGGACGAAGAGGTTATCCCCCGTGCACTCGGCCACGTAGCCCTCGTTGTTGAGCATAACCGCCTCCTGGAAGCCGAGGTTGGCCGCCTCGATCTTGGCCAGGATGTTGTTGAGGTAGTTCAGGCTCTTGATCATGGGCGGCAACGCGGCCGGGCCCATCCGGCGCGTGGCCGAGGTGATGATCTTGAGGCCCTTCTCGTAAATCTCGGGCGCGTAGAGCTGGATCTGGTCGGCGATGATGATCAACTGCGGCTCCTTGCAGGTCTTGGGCGAAAGACCCAGCGCACCGGCCCCGCGGGTGACGATGAGGCGGATGTACCCGTCGGTCACACCGCTGCGGCGGCAGGTTTCGCAGACCGCCTCGGCGATCTCGGCATGGCTCCAAGGCAGATTCAGCAGGATCGCCTTGGCCGAGTACTCCAGGCGCTTGATGTGTTCGTCGAGCTTGAAAACATTGCTTTCGTATACGCGGATGCCTTCGAAGATACCGTCCCCGTAGAGGAAACCATGATCGAAGACCGAGACCTTCGCCTCGTCCTTATCGTAATACTTGCCGTTGATATGGATTTTCATTGCTCGGAAAAAGGGGCCACTTTTAGCCCTCCGCCCCTCACTTGTCTAGGCAGAAAAAAACGCAACCGTCCGCTGCCGGGTTTGCCCCGGTAGCACGATGCCCCTGAAGCGGGCAGTCCGCCTCAACCGACCCTCGCCAGGCGGGAACGTACCGGCTCACGCAGCTGGGCCTCGCGGGGCTTCGGAGGCATCGGGCAGATGGGCAGGACCATGTTCACCTCGATGGCTTCGCCGTCCCGGTTACGCGCGGGCAGGAAGGAAGCCCCCTGCACCGCCTCGATACACGACGAGACAATCTCCATGTGCGTGGTGCGTACCATGTGAATCTTGGAGGCCTTGCCGGTCTTGCTCACGGTGAAGCGTAGCACCGCCTCAGCCTGGATCCCCCAGTAATGCAGGTGCGCGGGCAGCTTTGGCATCTCCATATAGGAAACACGTGGCATCCCGGGCTGCTCCCCCGGAGGAGGTGGGGGCGGGGGTGTCCCCGCAGAACTGGCCCGATCCAGGCACAGAACGCCCACCAACACACACGCCGAACCGACAATGAGGATAATAAGCGGGAGGGCGGAGGAAAATGAAGCGTCCATGTCGGTCCAAGCAACAGCAAACGGGGTGACGGGATTATTACCCGTATCACCTGACTGTAACAGGCTGGAATCCCTGCCAGATACAGTATTCCGCCGACTGCTAACGGATTTAAAAAAATCTAATCAACCACCGCGGATCGCCAACTGAACCAACCCCCGACCCCGGAGGGAGAAAAGTTTGTTTCGCCATGGGCGGGAAGCTCTGTTTGGGTCCCTGTCCATGAACGGACTGGACTGGGCCATCATCGTCGTGTACCTGCTCGGCATGATCGGTCTGAGCGCGTGGCTGTCCCTGCGCCAGCGCGACCAGAAAGACTACTACCTCGGCGGCAACGACACCGGCCCGCTGCCCATCGCCCTGTCCACCATGGCCACGCAGTGCTCGACGAACAGCCTGCTGGGCGCGCCCGCCACCGTGGCCTTCGTCGCCGGGGGCGGGCTGGTCTGGCTCCAGAACGAGCTGGCCGTGCCCTTCGCCATGATCGCACTGATGGCCTTTCTCATGCCCAAGCTGCGCAGCCTCGGGCTGGTCTCGATCTATGCGTATCTGGAGAAACGCTTCTCGCTGGGTACGCGGCTGCTGGTGAGCGCGACCTTTCTGCTCCTGCGGGCCTTCGCCACCGGGGTGACGGTGTACGGGGCCGCCCTCGTGCTCTCGCTCACCACCGGGATCAACCTCTGGCTGGCCGCCGTGGTGCTGGGCGTGGTCACGGCGGTGTACGACATGCTCGGCGGGATGAAGGCCGTCATCGTCTCCGACGTGATCCAGATCATTGTGCTGTGGGGGTCGATCCTGGCCGCCCTCGGCATGGCCGTGTACTTGAACGGCGGGTTCGCCGCCACCTGGGAACACTTCCCGCAGGCGCGGCTGCACGCGCTCCAGCTCGGGGATATCGGCTTGCGGGAGGGGCACCCCTTCGCCTTCTGGCCGATGGCCATCGGCGGCTTTTTCCTCTACCTGGCCTACTACGGATGCGACCAGACCCAGGCCCAACGCAGTCTCTCCACCCGCAACATCCGCGAGACCAACCTCGCCTTGTTCATCGGCGGGATGCTGCGCTTCCCGCTGGTGGCGAGCTACTGCTTCCTCGGGGTGGCGATCGGGGCCTACGCGGCGCTCCACCCGGGCTTCATCGGTGAGCTGCTCGGCCCGGACGGCAACCCGCGCTACGACCTGGCCGTGCCGGTCTTCGTGACTCAGCACTTTCCCCACGGGCTGATCGGGCTCGTCATGGTGGGGCTTTTCGCCGCCGCCATGTCCTCGCTGGACTCGACGCTCAACTCCATGAGCGCGGTCACCATGCAGGACTTCGTCGAGCGTTTCAGCAAAAAGGAGCTCACCCCGCGCGCGCAGCTCATCTGGTCGAAGCTGACGACGCTATTCTGGGGGATGCTGTGCCTGTTCTTTTCGTTCTTCGTGGCAGGGCTGGCCGAGTCCATCCTCGTGGCCATCAACATGGTCTCCTCGCTCATGAACGGTCCGCTGCTGGCCATCTTTACCATGGGAATGCTCACGCGCCGGGTGAACGCCGCCGGGGCCATGAGCGGCCTGATCGCCGGGCTGGCCGTCAACGCCGCGCTCTGGGCCTTCGCCCCGGAAGTGTCCTTCCTGTGGTGGAACGTGACCGGCCTGGCCACCGCCTGGCTCGTGGGCACCGCCGTCAGCGTGGCGGGCAAGCGCCCCGCCCCGGAAAAACTCGCCGGCAACGTCGTCGCCTTCGGCCAAGAGCCCGGTATGGACCACCGGCAGTGGATGCCTTACTACCTCACCCTCGCCGCCTACGGGATCGGAATCTTTATTTTGCTGGCGTGGCTGTGAGCCGGCGGCGCGAGAGCCATAACGCGACGGCCAGGCACACGCAGCCCAGCAGCAGGCGGGGCCACTCCTGCACCCGGCCGCCCCAGAAGAGCACGTTGACCACGATGCCCGCGGGGATGAGCATGTTGTTCATAACGGCCAGTTGCTGCGCGGTGACCCGCGTGGAGCCGTAGCTCCAGCCCAGGTAGCCGAGCCCGGAGGTGACTACGCCCAGCCACAACAACACCCCCTGCTGCACCGGTGTGACGGGGAGCTTGTCCCAATCGGCCAGCAGCACAGCGGCGGCGACCGTCACCGCGGCAGCCCCCAGAAAGAACCACGAAAAACGCACCCGGTGCGGCAACGGATTACCCCGGCTCTGCTGGCGATACCATACCTGCCCGAAGGCGAAACAGGCGTTGGCGGCCTGGATAAACCCGAACCCCGTCCAGTAATCCCCGCTCAGGTCGGTCCAGCGGATGACCGCCGCCCCGGCCACCGCGAGCAAGGCCGGAGCCCAGAACTGCCGAGGCCAGCGGCGGGCCAGCAGGTCGGAAAACAGGCTGACGTACACCGGCGTGAAAATGGTAAACAGCAGCAGCTCCGGCACGCTCAGGTAGTGGTAGCTGCGGTACAGGAAAAGATAGGTCAGCCCGATCTCGACCGCGCCCGTCGCCATCATAATCAGCGCCAGCCGCCACGGCACCCGCCGCCAGAACGGCAGAAAAACCACCAGCGCCAGCACCATACGTGTGGCCACGGCGACGTAATCGTCCACCCGCCCCGAGATGTAGGCCCCGATGAGTGAAAAGGAAAAGGCCCACAGGACCGTGACTATCCACAGCAACGTCATCGGTGCGCTTCCGGGATGTGCCGTCCGACGGTGTTAAAGGCAAAAGTCTGGATTGATACGTCCATGAATAAAACTCCCCGCTGGGGCAGGCGCCTTGCTGGCGCCGATGGGGCACAGCCCCATTCAGATGCGCAGCATCTAGGGTGCAGGGCTTGCCCTGCTAGACGCCCGAGCCGGCTTCCTCGACTTCGATGGCCTCGTCGGTCTCGGAGTTGAAGCGCATGGAGACCAGGCGGGTGACGCCGCGCTCCTGCATGGTCACCCCGTAGATGGAGTTGGCGGCGGAGACGGTGCGCTTGCTGTGCGTGACCACGAGGAACTGCGAGTACTTCGTGAACTGCTTCAGGATGCCGACGAAGCGCCCGATGTTGGCGTCGTCGAGCGGGGCGTCCAGCTCGTCGAGCACCGCGAAGGGGCTGGGCTTGACCATGTAAATGGCAAAGAGCAGGCCCACGGCGGTCATGGTGCGCTGGCCCCCGGAGAGGAGCGAGAGCGTCTTGAGCTTCGTGCCGGGCGGGCGGGCGGTGATCTCAATGCCCGAGTCGAGGATGTCCTCGGCCTGGATCAGCGCGAGGTCGGCCACGCCGCCGCCGAAGAGCTTTTCAAACGTGAACTTAAAGTTTTTGCGGATCTGCTCGAAGGTCTCCGAGAACATGGCCTGCGAGGTCTCGTTGATCTCATCGATGGCCTTTAACAGCTCCTCCTTGGACTTCCAGAGGTCCTGACTCTGCGACTGCAGGAAGTCGTAACGCTCCTTCAGTTCGGCGTACTCCTCGATGGCGACGAGGTTGACCGCGCCGAGAGCGTGGATGCGGTTGCGCAGGTCGCGGATCTCGTCCTCCACACCCGACCAGTCGGTCTCGTCCATGGCGGCAAAGTCCTCCGCCGTCGGCTCACCCCGTTCGTCTTTGGCCTTGGCCACAATGCCCTCGTCCTCGTCGATGTCGTCGAGCTTGATCCGAGTCTCGAACTTCTCGTCAGCGGACCAGAGCTCTTTCTTCCAGTCGATGTACTGGATGTCGCGCTCGT
>JAUTCS010000090.1 GCA_030673825.1 Verrucomicrobiota bacterium JB024
CTCCTGGGCCAGATCCCAGCAGCGCAGGATAAAGGTCATCAGGCCACTGTCCCAGGCGGTGACGCCCTCGGCGTCGAAGGCCATGCGGTTCAGCTCTGCCCCCAGCTCTTGCTGCACGCGATCAGACTCCGGCAGTTGGCCGTGCATCTTCCACGTACCACGCAAGACAATCGTCAGGCAGTCATTGCCATCGCGACGAAAGTCCAGTTCGGGAGGTGCGTCCTGTTCCGGCATAGTTTAGGGGGAGACAGATGGCATATCCGTCAGGTGTGAAAGTCGGGGGACATTTCCCCCGGGTCAAGCAAAAGGCTGGCCATCTTGCCCAGGATGAGCAATTTCTGACCACGCTACGCGATTATTATGGGGCAGGACATACAGACCATTCTCTTCGATCTGGACGGGACGCTGATCGATCATTTCACAACGATCTACCGCTGCTACCGGTACGCCCAGGAGGTTCTCGGGCTCGAACCGGCCAGCTACGACAAGGTCAAGGCCACCGTCGGTGGGTCCGTCCCCATCACGATGGAGCGCCTCCTGGGCAAGGAAAACGTGGAGCAGGGCGTAAAACTCTTCCGCTCGCACTACGCCGATATCTGGAAAGAGGACCTGCGCGCCCTGCCCTACTCGCTGGAGATTCTCAAGGCCCTGCATCCCCGCGGCTACAAGCAGGCCATGTTCACCAACAAGGAGGGCAACAACGCCCGGCTCGTGGCCGACTACCTCGGCTACACCCCGTACCTGGACAAGGTCATCGGCACCGGCGACACCCCCTGGCGCAAGCCGCAGCCGGAATTCACCCGCTACGCCATCGAGCAGCTTGAGGCCGATCCGGCCACCACCGTCATGGTCGGCGACTCCCCATGGGACATCGCCGCCGCCGAGGCCGCCGGCCTGCCCTGTCTGGTCGTGGCCACCGGCAGCCACACCATCGAGGACCTCGCCGCCAACTCCCCCGCCCCCCTCGGGGCCTACGCCGACCTGGCCGAGCTGGCCCGGGAGTTTTTCGGCGTGGAGATCGAGACCTGCCCAGTCTGAGCGCCCGAAACAGGTTTGGGGACCCAATTTTCAGCTCATTGAACCGCCAAGAGCGCCAAGGACGCGAAGACCTTGCGCCGGGACGGACATTGACCTAATGAATCCTTTGCGCACTTTGCGTCCTTTGCGGTTAATAAAACTCTCACCACGATTTTGCCCCCATCCAACGACAGTCCCGACAGCCTGACCGGCACGCTGGAGCGCATCGTCTTCGCCAACGAGGAGAACCACTACACGATCGGCGAATTCCGCCCTAATGGCGGCGGCCAGCCCGTGACCATCGCCGGGAACCTCCCCGGCGTCCAATGCGGGGAGACCCTGGAGCTGCACGGCGAATGGCAACGCCACCCCGTCCATGGGCCGCAGTTCAAGATCAAGGGCTTCACCAGTAAGCTGCCCTCCACCGTCCACGGCATTCGCAAATACCTCGGCAGCGGGATGATCCCCAACATCGGGCCGAAGTTCGCCGAAAAGATCGTCAACCACTTCGGCGTGGACACGCTCAAGGTCATCTCGGAGGAGTCGGGCCGCCTGCGCGAAGTCCCCGGCGTGGGCAAGCAACGGGCCAAGGACATCAAGCTGGCTTGGGAGTCTCAGCAGGCCCAGCGCGAGATCATGCTGTTTTTGCACACCTACGGGGTCAGCACCGCGCTGTGCACGCGCATTTACCGGCGCTTCGGCAACGAGGCCCGCACCATCCTCGAAAGCGACCCCTACCGCGTGGCCCGCGACATCCAGGGCATCGGCTTCAAGACCGCCGACCAGATCGCCCGCAACCTGGGCCTCCAAAATGACAACCCCCGCCGCCTGGAGGCCGGGCTCATCTTCGCGCTGGAGGAGGCCGAGAGCGAGGGGCACACCGCCTTTACCACGCCGGGCCTGATCGAGCAGGCCGCCCAACTGCTCGATGTCGAGGCCGCGCTGCTGGACAAGCCCTTGAAAAGCCTCGTCGAACAGGGCGCGCTCGTGCCCTCCGGGGACGCCGCCACCGACCCGGCCCTGCTCTTTTCCCCGCAGACCATCCTCCAGCTCCCGGCCTCGCACCGGGCGGAGGTTGTCGTAGCCCACGCCCTGCGCGACCTCCTCGACACGCCCTCGTGCCTGCCGCCGATCATTATCGACAAGGCCGTGGAGTGGGCGCAGGAGCGGGCGGGATTCGCCTTCGCGCCCGAGCAGGGCGAGGCCATTTCCGCCGCCATCGCCCACAAAGTCTCCATCCTCACCGGCGGCCCCGGCACCGGCAAGACCACCATCCTCCACGCCCTCGTGGACATCCTCAAGGCCAAGCGCGTGCGCCTGCTGCTGGCCGCCCCCACCGGGCGGGCCGCCCAGCGCATGGGCGAGACGACCGGGGCTCCCGCCCAGACGATTCACCGGCTGCTCAAATTCGACCCCGCCGCGGGCGGCTTCAGCGTCAATGCTGACAACCCGCTCCCGGCGGACTTCGTCATCGTGGACGAGACCTCGATGCTCGACAGCAAGCTCGCCGCCTGCCTCTTCCGGGCCATCCCCTCGCGGGCGCACCTGCTGCTGGTGGGCGACGCCGACCAGCTCCCCAGTGTGGGCGCGGGCAATGTGCTGGGCGACTTGATCGGGCTGGCCGGCCCCGGCTCGGGCCTGCCGAACGCGCCCGCCGTGACGCGCCTCTCGCAGATTTTCCGCCAGCAGTCGCGCAGCCGCATCGTGCTGACCGCCCACGCCATCCTCCACGGAGAGGCCCAGCCGCCCGCCCCGGTCGAGGACCCCGCGCACGTGGACCCGGCGGAGGATTTGCACTTCATCGCCGCGCCCGAGCCCGAGCTGTGCGCCGAGACGGTCGTGAGCCTGTGCCGCACCTGCATCCCTCGCTGGTATCCGCACCTGGACCCGGTCATGGACGTGCAAGTGCTCCCGCCCATGCACAAGGGCGCGGGTGGCACGATGAACCTCAACGCCGTCCTCCAGGCCGCGCTCAACCCCGGCCAGCCGGGCGTCACCCTCGGCCCCAACCGCTTCCACCGCGGGGACAAGGTCATCCAGCAGCGCAACAATTACGACAAGAACCTCTTTAACGGCGACCTCGGGCGCATCAGCCACATCAACGCCGAGGCCGGGACCATCGCTGTGCGTTTCGACAACGAGGTGCACGACTTCACGCGCGGGGAGATGACGGACCTCAACCTCGCCTACGCGATCAGCATCCACAAGAGCCAGGGCAGCGAGTTCCCCATCGTAATCATCCCGCTGCTCAAGCAGCACTTTGTCATGCTCCAGCGCAACCTGCTCTACACCGCCATCACCCGCGGCAGGAAAAAAGTCTTCCTCGTGGGCGACCCCGCCGCCTACGCCATGGCCGTGCGCAACCGCGAGAGCGGCAAACGCCTCACCGCCCTGCGCGACAAGATGGAAGCCGGGGCGTAACCAACTTTATCCCGACCATGACCGCCATCGATTCCTTCAAGATGCGTAAATCCTTGATCGCGCTGGCTGCCATTGTCGTGCTGAGCCCGCTGATTTTCATGCTCATGTTCGCCGAGGATACCCGCTGGATCGATACCGACCAGGTGGCCAGCGACCTGCGCGAACAGCTCCTCACCCAAGCCCCCTACACGGGGTTGCTTCAACAGCACGGGATATCCAGTTTGGAAGGCAACGGCCTGCGCATACCGGGAACGGGAACCGGTGAAGCCTCCTACCGGGTCAGCTACGACCGCCTGCTCATCGTCTATTTCTCCGGCAAACAGGCCCCTTTCACCCTTCACAAAATCATCCTGACAAACGGGATGACTTCGGACACGCTCTTTGAACAATAACCCGCCATGCCGAGCCTGAAGCGCCTGTTGGAAACCCTCACCGGACGCGAAGAGAATATCTTCGCAGGGCTGTACTTCATGCTGTGCAAGCGGCGCTACCGGGCGGACTTCGGGACGTTTCGTATCCCGCGGCGCTGGAGCCGTCCACACTTCCACGCGCGCTTCCTCAATGACGGCTACGAGACCGAGGAGCGCGCGCTCGTCGCCCGGCACCTCGGCCCCGGCGATCACGTGCTGGAGCTGGGCGCGTGTGTGGGCGTGGTCAGCACGCTGACGGCCCGGCGCATCCAGGGCGGGCGGCACTGCGTCATCGAGGCCAACCCCTACCTCATCCCCACCCTGACAGAAAACCGCGACCACAACGACGCACATTTCCAGATCGTGGCCGGAGCTGTGACCGAGGAACCGAGCCTGACTTTTTACCTCAACCGCAACATCGTCGGTGGCAGCGCCGAACGTAAGACCGGGCGGGCCAGCCGCGTGGCCGGGTATCCGCTCGATTTCGTCTGCGGGCGCTTCGGGCCCTTCAACACTCTGATCATGGACATCGAGGGCGGGGAAAGCGCCTTCATCCGCGGCTACCGCGAGCAGCTCCGGGCTTTTTCCAAGCTCGTGATCGAGTTCCACCCCGGCATCCTCGGAGCGGAGGAGGTATCCGTGCTGGCCGGGATACTGGAAGAGCTCGGGTTCCGCCGCCGCGAATCCATCGGCGACGTGGATTTTTGGGCAAAAGCCGACGCGGGCTCAGAATAGTGCGTAAAACTCAGCCCGCCCGTAGATCAGGATAAACGAGGCCGCGCAGCCCGCCACAAGCGCGAAGATATAGACGCCAAACAGCGCGTTCTCGCTCAGCCGGTGATATGCCCTCGCGCCGACCCAGCCGCCCAGGATCAGGACCGGCAGCAGCAGGACCGCCGTGCCGAGGTTGCCGAAGTGCAGCAGCCCCAGCAGGACGAGCGGCAGGAGCTTGAGCAGGTTTTGCGCCCCGAGAAAAAACGCCTGTGCCGCCACGAAGCGCTCCTTGTGCTGGTGGAAACGGACAAAGAATACCGTCAGCATCGGGCTGCCGGAGTTGGCCACCACCTGGCTGACCCCGACCAGTGTTCCCGCACAGAAAGTTTCCCACCCGCGCGGCAGCCGGTCCGGCCCGCCCTTGGCGATGCGCCCGCGCAAGGCTATCAGCACGGTGTAAAAGAGCGTCAGCCCGCCGACCGCGTACTCCATGTGGTGCAGGACATCGGCGGCCTCGCCGGAGTGAACGAGCGCCCACAACGCGACCGCGCCCAGCCCCGTGCCGACAACCGCCGCCGCCAGCAGCGGGTTGAGCAGTTCCCGCACGACCTCGCGCCGGTGTTGCCAGCAACTGATGCCGCTGGCCACGAGCATGAGCGTCGCCAGCACGGCCAGCCCGTCCTTGCCGCCGATAGCCAGCACGATGAGCGGCGAGATGACGAACCCGCCCGCCCCCAACGCGCTCCGCGTGAAGCCCATGAAAAACGACGAAAACACCGCCAGCGCGCAGCAAAACCACGGAAACGGCTGATCCAGAAGCGGTGAGAGTGCGGCTTCGAGCATGGAAACGGCAGTTTAGCCCCGCCCCCGCCTCTGGCCAGCGAGAAAAACTGCCGCGGACAGACGTCCCTCCCGCAACGACACAGCCGAATCGCCCCGGCACCGTTCCCGGTCGCCGCCGCCTCGCGGCAAATACCGGGAGGCTCCCGCCCCCCGGCAAAAACGCGGATTGGGGTTGCGGTGGGCGCGGTTTTGCCTTTGGGTGGGCCAGCACAGACGGGGGGCTCCGCGCGCGGGGCTGAGAGGAAGGCACGAGACGGCCTTCGACCCGAGGAACCTGCTACGGGTAATGCCGACGAAGGGACACATGCTCGCTTTTTTCACACGCTTTCGCAAAAACAGACCGCACCGGCCAGTATTGAGACGTTTATCCCCCCTCTTGCTGGGGCTGTCGATATGCCTGCACGCCTCCGAGACACTGGCGGACATGGATGCCGAGGCCGCAGTGATGGCTGTAAAAAGCTCTGCCGTCCGCTCTCTGTGTGCCGGAGAAATCCTTGAACGTTATGAATTCTTCGGCGATTTCGACCAAAGCAGCTGGCCCGATGCTGTCGATTCAGACTGGGCACCTCTGGCCTGTACTGGGCCTGTCACTTACCGCCTCTCCATGAATCCGAGTTACACGCAAAGTCCCGTTGACCACGCCATCGCGGCTTGTCCAATCGGACTTGCTCTCAACCACCCCGAGTACCGGCTGTCACGCATTTTGGTCAGCATTTCCTCCTCCCCCGAGCCCGCGCTCTTCACCGACTTTAACCATCTTTTGTTATCATGAACGACACCACTACCACCACCGGCCCTCTTTTCCCGAAGTCCACCCGCGTCACCATCGCCGGTAGCCGTGAGGACATCCGCGTGCCCATGCGCGAGATCGAGCTCACCCCCACCCGCCTGCCCGACGGCTCGCTGGAGCAGAACGCCCCCATCCGCGTCTATGATACCTCCGGCCCGTGGGGCGACCCGGCCTTTCATGGCGACGTGACGAAGGGCCTGCCCGAAATCCGCGCCGCCTGGATCGATGAGCGCGGCGACACCGAGACCTACGCCGGGCGCGAAGTCCGCCCCGAGGACGACGGCTACCTCTCTACCGTTCACGCCGAGAAGGCCCGCAGCCGTGACGACCGCAACAAGCTTTTCGCCTTTAACCGGCAGGGCCGCCAGCCCCGCCGCGCCAAGCCGGGCGTCAAGTCCGTCTCCCAACTGCACTACGCGCGCCAGGGGATCATCACCCCCGAGATGGAGTACGTTGCCATCCGCGAGAACCTCAAGCGCCACCAGATCCGCGAGGAGGCGCTCTCCTCCGCCGAGGCCGCCGGCCTGCCCTCCAACGACATCCGCAAGCAGCACCCCGGCCTGTCCTTCGGGGCCGCCATCCCCGAGGAGATCACGCCGGAGTTCGTCCGCGACGAGGTCGCCCGGGGCCGCGCCATCATCCCCTGCAACATCAACCACACCGAGCTGGAGCCGATGATCATCGGCCGCAACTTCCTCGTCAAAATCAACACCAACATCGGCAACAGCGCCGTCAGCTCGTCCATCGAGGAAGAGGTCGAAAAAATGCGCTGGAGCGTCAAGTGGGGCGGCGACACCCTGATGGACCTTTCCACGGGGAAGAACATCCACCAGACGCGTGAGTGGATTTTACGCAACTGCCCCGTGCCCGTCGGCACCGTGCCGATCTATCAGGCGCTGGAAAAGGTCAACGGCAAGGCCGAGGAGTTGACCTGGGAGCTTTACCGCGACACCTTGATCGAGCAGGCCGAGCAGGGCGTGGACTACTTTACCATTCACGCAGGCGTCCTCCTGCGCTACATCCCGCAGACCGCCCGGCGCATGACGGGTATCGTCAGCCGCGGCGGCTCCATCCTGGCCAAGTGGTGCCTGGCCCACCACCGCGAGAATTTTCTTTATACTCACTGGGACGAGATCTGTGAAATCTGCGCCGCCTACGACATCGCCTTCTCCATCGGCGACGGGCTGCGCCCCGGCTCCCTCGCCGACGCCAACGACGCCGCCCAGTTCGGCGAGCTGAAGACGCAGGGCGAGCTGACCACCCGCGCCTGGGAGCACGGCGTGCAGGTCATGAACGAGGGGCCCGGCCACGTGCCCATGCACATGATCAAGGAGAACATGGAAAAGCAGCTGGAGTGGTGCCACGAAGCGCCCTTCTACACGCTCGGACCCTTGACGACCGACATCGCCCCCGGCTACGACCACATCACCAGCGGCATCGGCGCGGCCATGATCGGCTGGTACGGCACGGCCATGCTCTGCTATGTCACGCCGAAGGAGCACCTCGGCCTGCCCGACCGCCAGGACGTGCGCGAAGGCGTGGTCACCTACAAGATCGCCGCCCACGCCGCCGACCTCGCCAAGGGCCACCCCGCCGCCCAGGTCCGCGACAACGCCCTGTCCAAGGCCCGCTTCGAATTCCGCTGGGAGGACCAGTTCAACCTCTCGCTCGACCCGGAAAAGGCCCGTTCCTTCCACGACGAAACCCTTCCCGCCGAAGGCGCGAAGGCCGCCCACTTCTGCTCCATGTGCGGGCCGAATTTCTGCTCGATGAAGATCACCCAGGACGTGCGCGAATACGCCGCAAAGAAAGGGATCACCGAGGAAGCCGCCCTCGAAGAAGGTATGCAGGAAAAGGCCGACGAGTTTAAGGAAAAGGGCGCGGAGGTCTATTCGTAAACTGGATACACCGGGCACCTTTTTTTGTTGTCGCCGGCTCTCGGCAACGAACCGGACCGAAACGACACGCGATGCCCCGAGCCCGCAGAAACCCCAACGGGGTTTCGTTCTTCCAGCCCCGGGTTGCGCAGTTACCCGGGGGATTTTCTTCGGCTACGTTATTCAACCCCAAGGGGGTTGCGTGGCGGAGAGCCTGCGCATTGTCGGGCGCAACCCCTTTGGGGTTGAGGGCAAAAAACGCCGTTTGGAAAAAATTCCCAGGGTAGCTGCGCAACCCTGGGCTGACGGGGCGCAACCCCGTTGGGGTTGCACATATAGCGGTCGCCCCGCCATGCCATTTCTCAAAAGAATGGAGTAACGCAATCGACCCCGTCCGCCCCGGCGCTGCCCTACGTGTGCTTGACGGTGATGAGCGTGAGGTCGTCAGCAAATTTGTCCTGGCCGGTGTAGCGCTCGACGGTGGAGACGATGCCCGCGTTGATGTCCCGGGCGGGACGTTCACGCAGGACGCGCACGCTTTCGGCCAGGCGCTTGGAGGCGAACTCGGTCCCCTCCTCGTCGGCGGCCTCCGTGACCCCGTCGGTGTAAAACACGGCAATGTCCCCGCGCTTGAAGGGCACGGTCTTGTCCTCGATGACATAGTCGAAGACGTCCGACGGCACCATCCCGAGGGCCATCCCCTCCGAGCCGATGAAGGCGAGCTCGGGCTTGCTATCGCCCCCCGACTGAACGCACACCAGCGGCAGTTCGTGCCCGGCGCGGGACAGGGTCAGGGTGTCGTTGGCGGTGTCGATGATGGCGTAAATGATCGTGATAAACATGTCCCGACGGATCTCCTCGGACATCTCGCGGTTCATGGCCTTGAGGACCTCCGAGGGGCTGCGGTAGGCCTGGGCGAAGTGCCGCAGATTGGTCTGACAAATGGTCATCAGCAGGGAGGCGGGCACGCCCTTGCCGGAGACGTCGGCGATGGCCAGGCCGACGCGGCGCTCGTCGAGCTTGATCACGTTGTAAAGGTCGCCGCCGATCTTCTGGGCCGGGCGGTAAAAGGCGTCGATGTCCAGCGCGGCGTTGTCCGGAAACTTCTGGGGCAGGATCATGCCCTGGATGCTGCTGGCCACGGCGATGTCGAGGTCGAGCTTGCTCTTCTCGATCTGCATGCCCATGAGGTCGGAGTTGTGAATGGCCATGGCGGCCTGCTCGGCCAGCGACTGCACGAGCGAGAAGTCCGTCTCGTTAAAGGCCATGCCGTCGGCCGGGTTGGCCACGGCGAGCACGCCGAGGATTTTCGAGCGGAAGGCGATGGGCGCGACCACGAGCGAGCGGACCTTCAGCGCCGGGTCGTCGTGCTGGATGACGCGCGGGTCTCCGCTGGCATCCTCGATCAGCACGGCCTTACCCGTGCGGGCGACGGAGCCGATCAGCCCCTCTCCCATCTCGAAGACCTCGGACTTGAGGATCTGCTCGATGAACTTGGCGCGGGTGGAGAGCTTCTCGCGGGACTTCTCCGGGAGCTGGTGCTGCGGCGGGAACAGCCCCTCGACCGCGACGCCGCGCAACTTGTCCCTGCCCGTGCGCTCGAAGATGCACGCACTGAGCGCTCCGGTGCTGAGGATCGAGGCGTGTACGATGTGCTGAAAAAGCTCCTCGCGCCCGGCACCTGCGCCGATGGCCTCAACGAGATTGTGCATGAACTCGACCACGATCTGCTTCTCCTGATGCAGGAGTTGCTTTTCCTCGTCGATCTGGACGTTTTTGCGGCGCTGGCGGATGTAGAAGAGCCAGCCGACGGTAACCCCCGCCCAAAGCCCCAGCAGAAAACCGACAAACAACCAGATCATAATTGCCTCCAGCTTGCACGCGAACCCTCCCCGCTGCAATCCCAGGCTTGAGAGTTTTTTATCCGGTTCGACCTGTGTTGAGCATATGTGGGGATTGAACAGGAAGAACGGGAAGGCCGAGCGACCGTTTTTCCCAAGGAGCTTGGCTCTGTGTATGCACCCCGGCCCCCGCGAGCCCCCGGTTGTCATCCTGAGCAAGTCCGCTCGCGGACGCGTCGAAGGATCTCCTCTTGCGACGTTCCGGACGGGCTCATAAAAAACCCGCACCGGGAGATCCTTCGACGCGCTGCGCTCGCTCAGGATGACAACGGGGGGTGTAGGGTGTATTGCTCTTCCCGCTCTTCCTGTTAAACAAAAAAAGAGCTGTCCGGTTTGGGCAGCTCTCGTCAGAGTCGGCAGGCAGGAAACGACCCGCTCAGGATTCCTCGTCGGCTTCCTTGTCTTTTTCGACCTGGAGGCGCAGGTACGCGAGCACGTCCTGGAATTTCTTCAGGTTGCCCTTGTCGGCCTCCACGAGATGCTCATGAGCGCGAAGCATGCTCTCGGCGGAGGCGTGCGCCGGGCCGTCGACCTTCGTTGCCACGGTCTGCGCACGGTCCACGTCGAAGCTCAGGCTGCGGCCTTCGGCATCGACCTCAAGGATACGGTGCAGCCCGAGGTTGCGGACCAGCTCCAGGTTGCGCTCACTCAGGCGGACCAGGGTGAGCTTACCCGGAGGCTTCTGCTTGCGGAAGTCCATGGCCGCGCCGGCCAGGATGCCCAGGAAGGTGCTGTCCATCGCCGTACAACCGGCGAAGTCCACCACCACGTGGTTGCGCCCCTCGGAGAGCATGTGCTTGAAGAAGTCGCTGACCGGGGCGCAGTTAAGGTAACTGGCCCGTCCCTGTATGCGCAACAGGGCCGGGTCGGAATAACCATCGACGAGGAAAACGGGTGTGTCGTTATCTGCCATAACGCCAAGGTTCAGCAGGGAGCGCATGATACTCCCTATATCGGCATTAGAGGAGGTTTCTTAATACGTAGGGAAGGATACCGCCATGGCGGTAGTACTCGACCTCGATGGCCGTGTCGATGCGGAGCTTCAGCGTGGCTTCCTGGGTGGAGCCGTCGGCCTTCTTGATCTCCAGCGTCACGTCCTGGCCGGGCTTGAGGTCGTCCCCGATGCCCAGCAGCGAGAAGGTCTCGGTGCCGTCGAGGCCGAGGCTGTCAATGTCCTCGCCCTCCGGGAAGCACAGGGGCATGACACCCATGCCGATGAGGTTGCTGCGGTGGATACGCTCGAAGGACTTGGCCACCACGGCACGCACGCCCAACAGCGCGGTACCCTTGGCCGCCCAGTCGCGGGAGCTGCCCATGCCGTAGTCCACGCCGCCGAAGACGATCAGCGGGGTTTCCCGCTGCTTGTACGCCTGACAGGCGTCGAAAATCGTGGTCACTTCGCCCTCGGGCTGGAGCTTGGTAAAGCCCCCTTCCTTGCCATCGGCCATGCGGTTCTTGATCCGCACGTTGGCGAAGGTGCCGCGCGTCATGATGCGGTCGTTGCCACGGCGCGAGCCGTACGAGTTGAAGTCCTTGGGCTCGACGCCCTTGGAAACGAGGTACTTGCCCGCGGGCGTCTCGGCCTTGAAGGAACCGGCGGGGGAAATGTGGTCGGTGGTGACGGAGTCGCCCAGCAGCGCCAGCGGACGCATGTCGGTCAGCGGAGCGATCTGGCCCGGCTGGGTCGAGAAGCCCTCGAAGAACGGCGGCAGCTGGATGTAGGTCGAGTCCGCGTCCCACTTGTAGAGCGCCCCTTCGGTGATCGGAATCTCGTTCCACTCGGGGTTGGCCTCGTTGATGGTGGAGTACTTCTCGCGGAACATCTCGGGCTTGAGGCCTTTGAGGATGTTCTGCTGGATCTCCTCGCGGGAGGGCCAGATGTCCTTGAGATAAACGTCCTGGCCGTCCTGGCCCTTGCCGAGGGGCTCCTCGTCGAGGTTGATGTTGACCGTGCCAGCCAGCGCGTAGGCGACGACCAGCGGCGGGGACATGAGGAAGTTGGCCTTGATCGAGCCGTGCACGCGGGCTTCAAAGTTGCGGTTACCGGAGAGCACGCTGGCCGCCACGAGGTCGCCCTCGACGATGGCCTCCTCAATGGCCGGGTCGAGCGGGCCGGAGTTACCGATGCAGGTCGTGCAGCCGTAGCCCACGAGGTTGAACCCGAGCTTGTCGAGGTACTGCTGGAGGTCCGTCTCGGCCAGGTAGTCGGTGACGACGCGCGAACCGGGGGCGAGGCTGCACTTGACGGTGGAGTCCACGGTCAGCCCGGCCTCGACCGCCTTTTTCGCCAACAGACCGGCGGCCAGCATGACGGAGGGGTTCGAGGTGTTGGTACAGCTGGTGATGGCCGCGATCAGGACCGAGCCGTGCCCGATGTCGGGCAGCATCTCGGTCGCGGTCGGGGCGCCGCCGTCATCCTGCCAACGGGCGTCCTTGCGCTCGAAATTAACGGACGAGCGGCGGTCGAAGTTTTCCGGCTCCACGCCGTAGCCGCCCTCGGCCACGGGGCTTTCGAGCAGCTTCTGGAAAGTGTTCTTGAGCGCGGGCATGTCGATGCGGTCCTGCGGGCGGCGCGGACCGGCCACGGACGGGACGATGGTGCCCAGGTCGAGGTCGAGCACCTTGGTGTAGGTGACCTCGCCCTTCTTCGGGATGCCGAACATGCCCTGCGCCTCGTAGTAAGCCTTGACCAGCTCGATCTGCTCTTCGGTGCGGCCGGTGGCACGCAGGTAGTCGAGCGATTTTTCGTCCACCGGGAAGAAGCCCATGGTCGCGCCGTACTCGGGGGCCATGTTGGCGATGGTGGCGCGGTCGGCCAGGGTCAGGGCGGCGGCGCCCTCGCCGTGGAACTCCACGAACTTGCCCACGACCTTCTCCTTGCGGAGCATTTCGGTGATACGCAGGGTCAGGTCGGTCGCGGTCACGCCCTCGGTGAGCTCGCCGGTCAGGTTCACACCGATGACCTCGGGGGTCTGGAAAGCGATGGCCTGGCCGAGCATCCCGGCTTCGGCCTCGATACCGCCCACGCCCCAGCCGACGATCCCAAGGCCGTTGATCATGGTGGTGTGCGAGTCGGTGCCGACCAGGGTGTCCGGGTAAAGAATCGTTTCGCCGCCGATCTTCTTTTGGAAGACGACACGGGCCAGGTACTCGAGGTTGACCTGGTGGATGATGCCGATGGCGGGCGGGACGACGGAGAAGGTTTCGAAGGCCTGCTGCCCCCACTTGAGGAACTCGTAGCGCTCGCGGTTACGCTCGAACTCGATCTTGAGGTTGTCCGTGAAGGCGCTGACGGTCCCGGCGCGGTCCACCTGCACGGAGTGGTCCACGACGAGGTCCACCGGCACGAGCGGCTCGATCAGCCCGGCGTCCTTGTTCAGCTCGGCCACGGCGTCGCGCATGGCGGCGAGGTCCACCAGCAGCGGCACCCCGGTGAAGTCCTGCAGGACGATGCGGGCGACGATGAAGGGGATCTCGTTCTCGGAGGGCTTGGCGGCGTTCCAGGTGGCCAGGCGCTTGACGTCGGCTTCGTCCACCCCGGCCTGCCCGCAGTTGCGCAGGACCGATTCGAGCACGATACGGATACTTACCGGCAGCTTTTTGATATCGCCCAGGCCGGCCTCTTCGAGGCTCGAGAGCGCGTAATAGACCCCGGCCTTTTTGCCGGAGACGATGAGTTCCTTACGGGCGTTGAACGGATCGTTGGGTGCAGTCATTTGTCCAGAAAATACAAGTCATGTTAAGAAACCGGTCCCTCGGCAGCGCAAACCAGAAGCGCGGCCTCAGGCCAGGGCGGCCTTCACCTCGTCAAAGGGCGGCAGGTCGTGCGGGTCTTCGCTGGACCAGCTGTAGGCGACGGTGCCGTCCTTGTCCACGACGAAGGCGGAGCGCTTGGCCACGCCCTTGAGGCCGAGCAGGTCGGCGTAGAGCACGTCGTAGGCGGTGGCGACCTCCTTGTTGAAGTCGCTCAGCAGGGTGACGGTGATCTTGTTGGCCTTGGCCCAGCCCTCCTGGGCGAAGGGGCTGTCCACGCTCACGCCGTAAACGGCGGCGTCGAGCTTTTCATACTCGTCCATGCCGGCGGAGATGCTGCACATCTCGTTTTGGCACACGCTGGTGAAGGCGAAGGGGAAAAAGAGCAGCACGGTTTTCTTTTTGCCGAAGTTGTCACTGAGCGTGACTTCTTTCAGGCCGTCCGCCGTCTTGGTGTTCAGGGTAAAATCAGGGGCTTTACTACCTATTGAGAGAGCCATAAGTTTCGGTTTTGACGTTAGAAAAAGGTGAGCAGGCAAGCTACGCCGCCCCTAGGGGCAGTGCAAGCACAACCTCGCTTAATCGTCGTGTTCCGGCAGGGGAAAAGTCTGGTGGTGAGAAAGTTGCACCACGCGTGCAGCAAATCCAATGCCGTCCGCGCACCATAATGAGATTCGGCGCTTTTTGCAACCGCAGGGCGGAATTTCCCTCACCTCAGGCCAGCCGCGAGGGCCGGACCAGCGGGAGGCCTCACAGAATCGCCTTGCCGGTTTCCAGCGTCGGGTACTTCAGCGCGGGCAGCAGTTCCGCCCTCATGCGCGTGGTGTCACCATAGTAGGAGGCCATCCCGATCCGGATAAAATCCTTCGTCAGCGGCGATTTGACGCCGAACAGGAGCGAATTCCA
>JAUTCS010000091.1 GCA_030673825.1 Verrucomicrobiota bacterium JB024
GCCCATGGGGTTAAATACCTAAAAATTTTATAGGGTTTATAAGCAAAAAAAGGCAAGCCCGCAGTTGCGCGCTTGCCTTCAGCTGATCTCCGCCTTGAAACGGGGTCAGAATGTGTCTTCGTACACGAGTTCGCTCAGGGGCAGCTGGCCGCCGCGGGGACGGGCGGGCTGAAGCGCCTTACCGACCGTGAGCATCATGCCGATGAGGTGGTCTTCGGGCAGCTTGACCAAACGGGCGACCGCGTCCATGTCGAAGCCGATCATGGGACAGCTGTCGTAGCCCATCGCCTTGGCCGCGAGCATGATCGTCTGAGCGGCCATCCCGGCGGAGCGCATCGCCTCGTCGCGCTGGAGTTCGTCGTTACCGGCGTAAAACTTCGCAATCATCGAGACGAGTGCGGCTCGGGTCTCGGCCGGGGCATTGGCCCAGTAGCGCTCGGCCTGGCGGTCCCACGCGTTGAGGTCGGCGCACACGAGAATCACAACGGAGGCGTCCATGACCTGCGACTGATGCCAGGCCGCGTCACAGAGCTTGCGGCGCAGGTCCTTGTCCCGCACCACGAGGAAACGCCAGTTCTGGATGTTGAACGAAGTCGGCGCGAGCACGGCCAGCTCCAGCAGGCGGTCGATGTCCGCCTGCGGCATTACATGGGCCGGGTCATACTGCTTGACCGAGCGGCGTTCCTGGATCGCGGTAAACGTATCCATCGGCTGGATACTGGTATCTGCGCTGTCTTTCATAACGTGAGAGTCAAAAGTCGAAGCTTACAAAAAAACACCCCCGCCGCAAGCCGAGCTTCGCTTTTTGAGCCAACGAAGGCTGCCCTGCGGTTGTCCGAAGCTCCGCCCTGCCCTTTCCGCGTCTTCAACCCTCGAACCAGCGCGTCAGGCGCGCGCGGATGCACAGGTCGTCGTAGGCGTTGCCCTTGAGCTCGAAGTGCGCGGCGGCGCGCAGGAACAGCTCTTTGGGGTGCGGCAGGGCGTTATAGACGGCGAACTGCCCCGGCGGCGGCACCGCCGGGTCGAAGGTAGCTGCTGCCACAAAAACCGGAATCTCGATAAACCCGGCCGCCACCGCCGCATCATAATACGCCAGCACCTCCAACGCCTCCGGGTGCCCGGCCTCGACGTAGCGCCGTACGGACTCGCCGCTGCCCACACACGGCAGCGTCACCCGCAGCGGATGGTTGCCGAAGCTCGGGATATTCAGGTAGCCGCGCCGGAAGCGCCGGTCCATCGCCAGCAGGAGCGCCCCGATCCCGCCGCCGAAACTACCCCCGTGGTAAAGGAGCCTGTCATGCGTCTGCGGATACAGCTCCAGCAGCACGCTGGCCGCCCGCGAGTAGTCAACCACACAACCGCGATGCACATAGGTCTCACGACTACCGATGCCCTCCAGTACATGCCGGTCTGCCATGTCCGGAATCGCGTCATGCGCAGAGAGGTCAAAGCCCCGCGCGCAGGGGAAAATCGTCACCGCATCGTCCAATAGCCAGGCGGTATCGGGCTCCTGCCGCCCGCCGTAGCCGTGCCCGTGGGCCATCGCCCGGCGCACCTCGCGGCGCTGCGGCTCCATCAGCCATGCGCCGATGCGCACGCCCGCCCACGAGTCGTACGACACCTCGAACAGCCGCCAGCCCGCCTGCGGGCACGGCACCTCGCGCTTTTCCAGGTTCAGCGGCTGGTGGGCGGCAGCCTCGAAAGTCTCGCGCCAGAAGTCCATGAACCCCGCCGGGGCCGCCGGGGCGCGAACGGCGAGCAACTCCTCCAGCGTGTAGCCGTAGGTCGGATCAAAATCAAAGTCGTGCGGAATATTCATCGCTACGCGTTATGAAAATAAACAGATGTCCGGCGAACCCGTTCGCATAAGGAATCGGGTTTCCTCACCCGACCCGCCAACGTGCAGTCGCGAAAACAACCAGCCTACCCCTCCGAACCGCCGCCGCAACACCAGCCTGCGCTCACACCACAAAAAAAGCGCGCCCCGGAAGGAGCGCGCTTGGTAAAAACCGAATCGAACCGTTACCGGCAGACCGCCTAGTAGCGGTAGTGGTCGGACTTGTACGGGCCTTCGACCGGCACGCCGATGTAGTCGGCCTGAGCCTGCGAGAGCTTGGTAAGCTTGCAGCCGATCTTTTGCAGGTGCAGGCGGGCGACTTCCTCGTCGAGGTGCTTGGGGAGGATGTACACGCCGGGCTTGTAGGTACCCTTGTTCTTCCACAGCTCGACCTGCGCCAGGACCTGGTTGGTGAAGCTGTTGGACATGACGAACGAGGGGTGACCCGTGGCGCAACCGAGGTTGACCAGACGGCCCTTGGCCAGCAGGTAAATGCTATTGCCGCCCTCGAAGGTGTACTTGTCCACCGCGCCCATATGGTCGGGCTTGATCTCCTCGACTTGAACACCGGGGAGCTTCGCCAGTTGGTCCACCTGGATTTCGTTGTCGAAGTGGCCGATGTTGCAGACGATGGCCTGGTCTTTCATCTTGGCCATGTGCTCGGCCTTGATGATGTCGCAGTTGCCAGTGGTGGTGACGTAGATGTCGCCAAAGCCGAGAGTGTCCTCAACCGTCAGCACGCGGAAGCCTTCCATCGCGGCCTGAAGCGCACAGATCGGGTCAACTTCCGTCACGACGACGTTCGCACCCTGAGCGCGCATGGCCTGGGCGCAGCCTTTGCCCACGTCACCGTAGCCGCAGATGACCGCGACCTTGCCGGAGATCATCACGTCGGTGGCACGCTTGATGCCGTCGATGAGGGATTCGCGGCAGCCGTAGAGATTGTCGAACTTGGACTTGGTGACGGAGTCGTTGACGTTAATCGCGGGGATCAGCAGCGTGCCCTTCTTGTGCATCTCGTAGAGGCGGTGCACACCGGTCGTGGTCTCCTCGGAGACGCCCTTCCAGTCTTCGACCACGCCGTGCCAGCGGTCCGGGGACTCGGCCTTGACCTGCTTGAGCAGATTCTTGATGACCTTTTCCTCGTGGCTGGAGGACGCGCCTTCGACCCAGTTCGAGCCGTTTTCGAGTTCAAAGCCCTTATGGATGAGGAGAGTCGCGTCGCCGCCGTCGTCTACGATGAGCTGCGGCCCCTTGCCGTCCGGCCAGGTCAGCGCCTGATAGGTGCACCACCAGTACTCCTCAAGCGTTTCGCCCTTCCAGGCGAACACCGGGATGCCCAGGTTTTTCGCCACATAAGCGGCGGCGTGGTCCTGCGTGGAGAAGATGTTGCATGAGCACCAGCGCACGTCAGCGCCGAGAGCCTGGAGCGTCTCGATCAGCACGGCGGTCTGGATCGTCATGTGCAGCGAGCCCATGATGCGGACGCCCGCCAGCGGCTTTTCGCCGGCGTACTTTTCGCGGGTGGCCATGAGGCCGGGCATTTCGTACTGGGCGATCTCGACCTCCTTGCGGCCGAAGTCGGCCAGCGAGATGTCCTTCACCTTGTAATCAACAGTCGTAAGTGTATCGGTAGACATGATCTATAATTAGGTTGCCCGCGAAGACACGCGAAGAGGCGCGAAGGTCAGCGGGAGTGTGCTAAGCGTTTGTATTCGAGTTTGCCGAGGGAGCCGAAATTAACCAGCAAACCGAGCGGAAGCCGGGTGGCGGAAAGGTAATTAAGCAGTTGCGCTTCATGCTCCGCCAAGAGTGATTTCAGCGATTTGATTTCCAGAAGAATCGAGTCAAAGAGGAGAAAATCCGCGAAGTATTGGCTTTCCAGTTGTTGGTTACGGTAATGAATGGCGATGGGTGATTGCTCGCGGCAGGGAATCCCTACCGCGGCAAACTCAATCCGCAGACATTCCTGATAAACCTTCTCCAGAAAACCGCTGCCCATCTCCGAGTGAACCCGCATACAAGCGCCGATGATCTCGTAGCATTCCTGCCTGAAGATCACTTCGCTCATCTTCGCGTCCCTTCGCGTGGCTTCGCGGGAAAAACTTCATAACCTCAGGCGGTGGCGCAGAGGGCGGCCTTGAGTTCTTCGGCCTTGGATGTGTCTTCCCACGGCAGGCCCGCCTTGGCGAAGTGGCCGTAGTTGGTGGACTGGCGGTAGATCGGCTGGAGCAGGTTCAGCTGGCTGACGATGTCCGCGGGTTTGAAGGAGAAGACCTTCTGCGCGGCGGCGGAGATTTCCGCGTCGGAGAGGCCGTCCTTGGCCGAGCCAAAGGTGTCCACGTGGATGCTCGTCGGGTACGGATAGCCGATGGCGTAGGCGACCTGAAGCTCGCACTGGTCGGCGAGACCGGCGGCGACGATGTTCTTGGCCACCCAACGGCAGAAGTACGCGGCGGAGCGGTCCACCTTCGAGGGGTCCTTGCCGGAGAAGGCGCCGCCCCCGTGGCGGGCCCAGCCACCGTAGGTGTCCACGATGATCTTGCGCCCGGTCAGGCCGGAGTCGCCCTGCGGGCCGCCCACGACGAACTTACCCGTCGGGTTGATCAGAAACTCGGTCTTGTCGGTCAGCAGCTCGGCCGGGAGGACCTTCTTGATCACTTCCTCGATGCAGAACTCGCGGATCGTGGCGTGGCTGACGTCTTCGGTGTGCTGGGTGGAAATGACGACGTTGCGGATGTCCTTGATCTGGCCGTCCACGTACTCGACGGCGACCTGGCTCTTCACGTCGGGGCGCAGCCACTCGACGCCGATCTCCTTGCGCTGGCGGGCCATCTCGCGCAGCAGGCGGTGCGCGTACATGATCGGGGCGGGCATCAGCTCGGGGGTCTGCGTGCAGGCGTAGCCGAACATGATCCCCTGGTCGCCCGCGCCCTGCTCGGCGGTGTCCTTACCGTCGGCGGCAGCGGCGTCCACGCCCTGCTTGATGTCGGGGGACTGGGAGGTCAGGCAGTTGGTGATGAAAACTTCGTCGGCATGGAAGACCGCGTCGTCGCGGCTGTTGATGTAGCCGATGTCACGGATGGCCTGGCGGACCACGTCCTCGTAGTTGAACTTCGACTTCGTGGTGATTTCCCCGGCGACGAAAACGCAGTTGCTTTTGACCAGGGTTTCGCAGGCGACGCGGCTCTTGGGATCACCCGCGAGGCACGCGTCCAAAATGCTGTCAGAGATATAGTCGGCGACTTTGTCGGGGTGACCTTCGCCGACCGATTCAGAGGAGAAGATGAAACTTTTGCTCATAAGGCACCGAATGCAACACAAGCGCCCCCCACTGGCAAGTTAAATGATCAAGATATCCGGATCAAAAGATATGAGACTAGATCTCAAACAAAACTCATCCGGGTAGATAGTCCACGAGTAGGCTGAAAAGTTCCCTCCCCCGCCTCCGATTGTTCCGTCAAACATGCGAGGTAAAGTAACGCCGATAGTCGGCACACACGGGCGAAAAATTCAATGCCGCTGTCATCCTGAGCAAGTCCGCTGGCGGACGCGTCGAAGGATCTCCTAGGACAGCCTGCCGCACGGACTCGTAAAAATCCGTACCGGGAGATCCTTCGACTCGCTGCGCTCGCTCAGGATGACAGCGCATGGGCACAACGGCTACTCAGAGTACCCGCTACTCCGTCAGTTTTTTCGCAAGCCTTAACAGGCCCTGAAACGCTGCCCTTACAGCCCGGACACCTGCATGTCCTCGGGCCAGGTCACCTTGAACGAGAAGGGAGCAGTAATCTCCTGGCCGGCGTTGAGCTGGTAGGTCCACTCGATGTACTTTTGCGAATTGATCTTGAGCGCGTCAGTATCGGAGGAGTACTTCGGCTGCACGAGCTCGACCTTGATCTCGTCGTTTTGCGAGACAGGGAGCTGGTCCCAGACCGACAGCTCGATCGCGGACTGCTTGTTGTTCTTGATCTCGAATTCGTAGCGATAGGTCAGGGTCTTGCTGCCGCCAAAGAGCCCGGCCTCGCCCTCCTTGCGTTCGAGGAGCTTACGCTCGACGGTCACGCCCTGGTCGATCCCGAGCCAAGTGGTGAACTCCTGCCCCGGCGGGACGAGGTCCAGCGCGGCGTTACCCACGAAGCTGCCGTCGAGGTAGATGTTGCTCGGGCCGGGCAGGAAGGCGTATTCGCTCGCGTTGGTGACTTTCGTTTTCAGGTAAACGTAGGGCGAGAGCTTCGGCACGGCGGAGTACTGGAACGTCCCCGGAAAGCTCTGCGTGGTGATGGCCACGCGCACCGGCTGGTTGTCGCTGGGAATCGAGGCCGTATTGGGAATCTGATACACCACGGCGGTCGCGCCGCTCTGCACACTCGCCTCGGCCACGCGCATGGGCGCGGGGGCGGCCTCCGCCGCCACAAAGGCATCCATCGCCATCAGCTCGTTCTGCCGCATCCGCGGGGCGCTGGCGGCCTTGGCCTCGCTTACAAATGGATCGCCAACCGGCATCGGCTTAAATTCCTGGAGGAACCACGGGTGCAGCTCGGGCTCGCGGCCGCCGATCTGCGGCTGGGCGGTGGAGAGGCTGAGCTTTACGTCGGTCCAGTCCTCGCCCGTGCTTTGGGTGATGGAGCCATAACCGGCCACGGTGACCTGCTTGCTGTCTGTGTTCGCGCGGATGTCGTAGCTTGGGCTCCAGCTCGGGCCATACACGAGGCTTGTCAGGTCCACTGTGACGGTCGCGGGGGCGTCCAGTCCGACGACGACCTTGGCCACGTTGCTGACCTTGCGCGCGTCCATGTTGAGCTGGGCGATCTCGCGCTTGAGCCGGGCGATCTCGGCGTTGGCGGCCTTGGTCGCGGCGTCGTTTTCCATCTTCCCCTGGTCGATCTTTTCCAGCTGGTTGTTATAAAACGTCAGCAACTCGGTCCACGGAACGACGTCCATCGGCGGGTTCTGGCTGCCCTCGGTGGGGGGCGTGGTCACGCGCTTGATGATGGCTTCGAGCGTGACGCGACGGTCCTTCAGGCGGGTGGCGGTCATACCGAGCGCGGTGGCCTGCTCCTGCGCCTTGTCCAGCTCGTCGGTCAGCTCCTTGAGCTTGCCCTCGGGCAAGTCGGTGAGCTGGCGCGTCTCGAAGCGCACATCCTGCAAGGTAAAGCCGCCGGTGCCATCCACCTGGAGGCTGCCGGCGTCCGTCTGCGCGGGCAGGTCGGCGAAAATGAGCGTATGCGTACCGGCGTCGAGCTCCAGCGAGGCCTCACGGACGACCTCGGCCCGGTCGGCGAAAACGGTCACGTTGGTCAGTTTGGAGTCGAGGATGCGCTCCTGCGCGGCGGTGAGAATCAGCGGAGCCGTCAGCACGGCGGAGAGAGAAAGCAGTCGGGTCATGGGCATGGAGACAGCTTATAATGGATACGGTTCATGAAGGAAAACTCAAATGGTGTAAAAGTTTTGTCATGACGCACGCAGGCTTGCACACAGAGCCGAAGCCCGCTAGGCAGATATAGTTTAGCTTATGCTGAGATTAGCCACGCTTTCCCTCGTCGGAGTCGTCCTCCCCTCCGTCTTTACCGCCGCCGCGCCCACGACCGAAATGGCCCCGCCCCCGGCCTGGCGCATGAATTACCCTGATCCCAGGCTGTCCGCCGATTCGCAGCCGGATACGGACATATTCCGCTTCATCTCTTTCGCCTACACCCCGGCCAGCACCGAGGAAGCCACCCCCACCCTGATCGAGAACGGCGAAAACGGCACCGACGGACTGATCATTGTCTCTGAAAGCAGCGAACACGGTGTCGTTCAGGACCAGATCGTGATCGAGGGCACCTACAGCTTTCACCTTTATCATGCCAGCTCGACAGACAGCAGTCTCACGCTGACGACCCCCATCACCGTCAGCTCCGGGATGAAGCTGTACTTTGAAAGCTGGCTGCGCTATGCGACCACCGCCGAGACCGCCAGCGTACAGGTCTCCACCGACGGCGGTAACACATGGCCCGCCACGCTGTACAGTCTCAGCGGCAATAACGGCGAAACCGAAACCACCTCCTCTCTGCACGAAATCGACCTGTCTGCCTACGCCGGTCAAACCATCCGGCTGCGCTTTTACTACGATGCATCAGGCAGTTACTTCCCGGTCAACGAACCGGGATATGAAGCATTCGTTGGCTGGTTCTTTGATAACATCCAGGTGGGTACGTCCTTCAGCAAACGCCCCTACTCCATCGGTGATCCTACCGACGACGAACAGTACTACCTGGAGATGATCAACCGCGCCCGCGCCGACGCCAATGCCGAGGCCCAGCGCCTGGCCAACACGACCGACACCGACGTGCTCAACGCCATCGCGTACTTCGAGGTGGACCTGACCGAAATGATCGCCCAGTTCGCCACGCTGGAAACCACCGTCCAGCCCCTGTCCTTCAACGAAAAGCTCCTCGCCTCGGCCCGTCTGCACAGTCAGGACATGTACGACAACACCTTTCAAGGGCATACCAGCTCCCCAACCCCGCCGACACCCAACCTGAGCGGCGACACGCCGGGGGACCGTGCCACCCATCAGGGCTACGACTACTCCTATATCGGTGAGAACGTCTATGCCAATGCCCGCTCGGTCTTTCACGGGCACGCCGGTTTCCAGATCGACTGGGGTTCCGGCACCTACGGCATGCAGGACCCGCCCGGCCACCGCGAAAACATCCATGCCCCCGACTTCAAGGAGGCGGGCATCGGCGTGATCAACGGAAACAACTCCGGCCCGGACTGGACCAACAGCGACCAGCTCCGTGATGTCGGCCCCCAGCTCGTCACGCAGGACTTCGCCATCCCGCAGGCCGACACGGCCTTTATCACCGGGGTGG
>JAUTCS010000092.1 GCA_030673825.1 Verrucomicrobiota bacterium JB024
ACCGTTAGTCCAAGCTGTGCGTTTTGCGGCCCGGGCCGGAGAAACGTTGACCTCGCCCGCCGAATGTACGATTTCAGACTGACATCTCTCTTCATCCTAACCGTCTATTCCTATCAGCTATGCCTTCGACTCCCAAAGCCGCCAAAAAGACCGCCAAGAAAGCCGCTCAAACCCCGGCTAAGAAAAAGGCCTTTAACTTCAATATCGACGCCGATGTCGAGGGCCTGAAGACCTCGATCCAGAACCACCTGACCTACTCGCTCGCCCGCGACAAGACCACCGCCACCACCCGCGACTGGTGGCTGTCGCTGTGCTATTCGGTCCAGGACCGCATCCTGCACCGCTACATCAAGACCCAGGCCGTCCATAACGAGAGCGACACCCGCCGTGCCTACTACCTGTCGCTGGAGTACCTGATGGGTCGCCTACTCTCGAACAACCTGGTCAACGCCGGGCTCTTCGACGCGGCCAAGCAGGCCCTGACCGAGCTGGGCCTGGACATGGAAGACATTTTGGAAGAAGAGCCCGACATGGGCCTAGGTAACGGCGGCCTCGGTCGGCTTGCCGCGTGCTTCCTCGACTCGCTCGCCACCCTTGACCTGCCCGCCGTCGGCTACGGCATCCATTACGAGTTCGGCCTCTTTCGGCAGGAGTTCATTGATGGGCGCCAGGTCGAGCGCCCGGACAACTGGCTCCAGTTCGGCAACCCCTGGCAGGTCAACCGCCCCGAGTACCAGGTCAGCGTCCCCCTCTACGGGCACGTCGAGTACCACTTCGACAGCAAGGGCGATTCCTACCCGGCCTGGGTCGGGACCAAGGAGCTCATCGGCCTGCCCTGGGATATCCCGATCGTCGGCTACGGCGCGCGCACGGTGAACTTCCTGCGCCTGTGGGAATCCCGCGCCTCGCAGGAGTTCGACTTCAGCGTCTTCAACGAGGGCGGTTACGTCGAGGCCGTGCGCGAGAAGGCTATCGGCGAGACCATTTCGAAGGTCCTCTACCCGAACGACAAGACCGAGAGCGGCAAGGAGCTGCGCCTGGTCCAGCAGTACTTCTTCTGCGCCTGCTCGCTGCACGACATCATCCGCCGCTTCCGCAAGCAGAACCACGGCAACTGGAATGCCTTCCCGGACAAGGTCACCGTCCAGCTCAACGACACGCACCCCGCCGTGGCCGTCTCCGAGCTCATGCGCATCCTCGTCGATGTGGAAAAGCTCGAGTGGGAAGCCGCCTGGGAAATCTGCCGCAAGGTCTTCGCCTACACGAACCATACCCTGCTGCCCGAGGCGCTGGAAAAGTGGTCTGTCCCGCTCTTCCAGAAGGTCCTCCCGCGCCACCTCCAGATCATTTTCGAGATCAACCGCCGCTTCCTCGAGGAAGAGGTCGAGGCCCAGTGGCCCGGCGACGACATGAAGAAGGGCATCCTCTCCATCATCGAGGAGGGCAACCCGAAGCAGATCCGCATGGCCTACCTGGCCACCGTCGGCTCGCACTCGGTCAACGGCGTGGCCGCGCTCCACACCGACCTGCTCAAAAAGCACCTCTTCCACGACTTCAACGAGCTGTGGCCGTGGAAGTTCAACAACAAGACCAACGGCATCACGCCGCGTCGCTTTCTCAAGGTCTGCAACCCCGGCCTGGCCAAGCTCATCGACCGCGAGATCGGCGTGGAGTGGCCCTTCGACCTGGACCGCCTGCGCGGGCTGGAGAAGCTCGCCGGTGACGCCTCCTTCCAGGAGGAGTACATGGCCGTCAAGCGTGCCAACAAGGAGCGCCTGGCCGAGATCATCGAGATGGACTGCATGGTCACGGTCAACCCGGACGCGATGTTCGACGTGCAGATCAAGCGCCTGCACGAGTACAAGCGCCAGCACCTCAACCTGCTGCACATCCTCACCCTTTACCGCGACATCCTCCACCACCCGGAGAAGAAGCTCGCCCCGCGCGTGGTCATCTTCGGGGCCAAGGCCGCACCCGGCTACGAGCTGGCGAAGGACATCATCTACACGATCAACAAGATCGCCGAGGTGATCAACAACGACAAGCGCGTGGGCGACAAGCTCAAGGTCATCTTCCTGCCCAACTACCGCGTCTCCCTGGCCGAGCGCATCATCCCCGCCGCCGACCTCTCCGAGCAGATTTCCACCGCCGGTAAGGAGGCCTCCGGCACCGGCAACATGAAGCTCGCCCTCAACGGTGCGCTCACCATCGGCACCCTCGACGGGGCCAATGTCGAGATCAAGGAGGAAGTCGGCGACGAGAACATCTTCATCTTCGGCATGACGGTCGAGGAAGTGCTCGAACTGCGAGCCGCCGGGTACAACCCGTGGGATTTCTACCGCGGCGACGACGACCTCAAGCACGTGCTCGACTGGCTCGGCTCGGACACCTTCACGCCCGGCCAGCCCTACGCGCTCGACCCGGTGCGCCGCAGTCTGCTCGACGGGGGCGACCCCTTCCTGTGCTGTGCCGACTACCGCGCCTACATCGACTGCCAGATGCAGGTCAGCGACGCCTACCTGGACAAGTCCCGCTGGGCGAAGATGGCCATCCTCAACACCGCCCGCATGGGCAAGTTCTCCAGCGACCGCACCATCCGCGAGTACGCCGACGACATCTGGAGCCTCAAGCCGCTGCCGGTGGGCGAATAACGCCCGCCCCGCAGCGGCCTTCTGTCATGAAGCCCTTGGTCTTCATTCTTGTGAGTTTCTGTTGCCTTCGAGGTATACTTTGGGCGGAAGTTTTTCCTCTTTCGCACGAATTCTGCGTTTCTCAATTGGGTAACGGTGAGGAGGATTATACCTACCGTGTTGATATCAGCCAAAACGTTTACCTTCCGGCGACAATTCAAGTGACCAGCAAGGGTAACGGAGTTCTTTATCTTTCAAATTTGGCACTCCGGATTATTGACGGTCATTACGATGGGGCTGTTTTTGATAAGGATCGATTGACCGTTGAGGTCGTTGATTTAAATCAAGACGGGTTTGGCGATCTGTTCGCTTTTGGCAGTGTTCTATACTCGCTGGAGGAAGATGATTTTGGAGACGGCCCGACATTTCGAGAGAACGTCGTTTTTATATATTATTATCAGCCGAAGACGGGTGAATTTATTGAAGGCCCCTCTTTTGCATCATTTAAGCTATCCCCTGATCAAGGGCCGACCTACAGTAAGTATTATCTCAACCGTGATATTATTCTCGGGTTCGCTCAGACACACGACGGATATGGTCCATGATTACTGTAATCAACAAACCGTTTCTAGCCTGTCGTTATGGAATGAGCGCTGGTTTGCTTTTCGTTTTCTGTTAAATTGCCTTCATTACCTTTACTAGAGATCATCCTATCTGTTCACATTCCCGCCCGTGAAAACACAAGAGCTTTGCCATTTTTACCGTACCCGCGCCAAGGGCGTGAACCTCGGCTCCGTCTACAAGCCGCTCGCGGGCAAGTACGTGGACGGCCTTCTGCCCGCCGAACCCGCCGCCGTGCAGACCCGGCTGCGCGTCAGCCCCGAGAACAAACTTGACCGCGAGCTGATCCGTGAGTCAGGCATCCGCACCTTTGAATGGGTGCTCACCGGACAGGGGCTGACCGACATGGCCTTTTTGCGCGAATGCCAACTGCTCCTGCAGGACCTGTTCCCCTCCGGCTACCAGAGCGTGGTCAACGCCGCTGGCACCTTCGCCACCCCGCAGGCGTTGCGCGGCTTCGTCGAGGCGCTCAACGATGACGACGACCTGGGCATGCTCGGGCGAAACCTGCTCTATATCCTGGATCCGTTCCCGCCGGAGCTGACCTTTCACCGCGACGTGGTGGCGCTCTTCGCGGAGTGGCCGCGCCGCCCCGCCATGGTCCTGACCGCCGACGGCACGCCCAGTACTTATCTGGTCAAGGCCCTCGACTGGGGCTACGCGGGCATCGTCCTGCAGGCGGCCAAGGACTTCGAGCGCGCCGTGGCTGACCGCTGCTACCTGACCGCCCGCAAGGACCGTGAGCCCATCGGAAAGTACACCTTTGACGGCGCCGCTTTGCCCGTTGGCGAGGGCCGCGACGCCATCCTCAACGAGCTCGCCGCCCAGTCTGTCCTCGGTAACAAGTCCGTCGCCTGCGACCCGGTCCCCGCCATCCTCGCCCTCATCGCCGAGGCCCACCCGGGCAAGTCAGCCAAGGCGTAGGACTTGTTTGATTAATCGCAAAGGCGCAAAGGGCACAAAGCGCTGACGCTGTGTACGGGAGCCCTTTCCGTTATCTTCGTTTTCGTAAAAACTGGGCGTCTCTTGTGGTTAAGGGGGAGGACATGAGATAATCCAACTATCGACCATCCAGGGCATTCGCTCTATAAGAATGCTTACAGTCATTTTGTGGCGATCAAACAATAGCGACAGCGCTTTGTGCCCTTTGCGCCTTTGCGGTTAAATCCCTTTTTCCCTCCCCTCCATTGGCCATTGACTAATTGCCACTGACTATGGACAAATGACTCCCCATCCATGACGACTCTTACGCTTCATTCCCCCCTGGATATGCACCTGCACCTGCGGCAGGACGCGATGCTGCGAGCCGTCGCGCCGTTGACGGCGGAGACCTTTGCCGGGGCCGTCATCATGCCCAACCTCGTGCCGCCGGTGGATTCGCTGGAGCGGCTCCAGTGGTATCGCGGGGAGATTCTCGCCGCCGCCGGGCGGGACGACTTCGAGCCGTACATGACGTTGTTTTTCCGCAAGTACACGCGCGAGGAGTTGGAGGCCGCCAAGCCCCACATCATCGGCATCAAGCTCTACCCCGCGGGCATAACAACGAACAGCGAGGGCGGCGTCTCCCAGATCGACCAGGCCGAGCCGACCATCCGCCTGATGGAGGAGCTGGGCATCCCGCTCATGATCCATGGCGAGACCAACGGCTTTGTCATGGACCGCGAGACGGAGTTTTTGTCCATCTACCGCCGCCTGGCCGAGCACTTCCCGCGCCTCAAGCTCATCATGGAGCACATCACCACCGCGGGCGCGCTCGCCCTGCTCAACGAATTTGAAAACCTGCACGCCACCGTGACCGTGCAGCACCTGATCATCACCCTCGACGACGTGGCCGGGGGCATGCTCAACCCGCATCTGTTCTGCAAGCCCATCGCCAAGCGCCCGGAGGACCGCGAAGCCCTCGCGCACGCCGCCGTCACCGCGCATCAGAAGCTCTCCCTCGGCACCGACTCGGCCCCGCACCCTCAGCACAAAAAGGAATGTTGCGGCTGCGCGGCGGGGGTTTTCACCGCGCCCATCGCCCTGCAACTGCTGGCCGGGCTCTTCGAGGAGCACGGCGCACTCGACCGGCTTCAGGCCTTCGTCTCGGACAACGCCCGGCGCATCTACGGCGTGAACCCGCCCGCCAAGGCCGTTACGCTTGCGAAAAAGCCCTTCACCATCCCCGCCGCCTACGGTGAAGTCGTTCCCATGTGGGCCGGTCGCGAAATCCCCTGGAGCCTCGTCGGCGCATAAGCGGAGGCCGTCGGTTGTTCAATTGGGATTTAACCGCAAAGACACAAAGGGCACAAAGCGCTGACGCTGCTGGTTGATAGCCACAAAATGGCGGTAAGCATTCTTATAGAGCGATTGCCCTGGACGGTCGATAGTTGGATTATCTCATGTCCTCCCCCCCCTAACCACAAGAGACGTCCAGTTTTTACGAAAACGAAGATAACGGACAGGGCTCCCGTCAACAGCGGCAGCGCTTTGTGCCCTTTGCGCCTTTGCGGTTAAATCCTCTTTCTTCCCTTGTCCCTACGCGGTGGGGCCGACGTAGCGCAGGATGAAGGTGGAGTGGCCGGGCAGGTTGACCTTGAGGGAGTGGTCGCGGCCATCCCAAGGCACTTCGTCGCTCATGAGGCCGCCGCCGAGGCCGGTGCCGGTGCCGCCGTACACATCGGCGTTGGTGTTGATGAGCTCCTTCCAGTACCCGGGGTAGGGGACGCCGATACGGTAGCCGTTGCGCGGGACGGGGGTGAAGTTGCCCACCACGGCGAAGGTTTCCTCAGGCGTGTCGCCCAGGCGCAGGAAAGACAGGACGGAGTTTTCCGAGTCGCCGCCGTTGATCCACTGGAAGCCCTTGGGCTCGCTGTCGTAGCGGCCGAGGGCGGGGTGGTTGCGGTAGAAGTGGTTGAGGTCGCGCACGAGCCGCTGGATGCCCTCGTGGTCGATGTACTGGAGCAGGTGCCAGTCGAGGCTGCCGTCGTAGCGCCACTCGTTGCTCTGCCCGAACTCGCAGCCCATGAAGAGGATGTTCTTGCCCGGCCAGGCCCACATCCACGCGTAAAGCGAGCGCAGGTCCTGGGCCTTTTTGCTCATCTCGAAGCCCGCTCCCATCTTGGCGATCATGGAGCCTTTGCCATGGACGACTTCGTCGTGCGAGAAGACCTGCATGAAGTGTTCGGAGTACTGGTAGAGCATCCCGAAGGTCATGTCGTTGTGATGCCAGCGGCGGTACACGGGCTCTTTTTCAAAGTACTGGAGCGTGTCGTGCATCCAGCCCATGTTCCACTTGTAGTCGAAGCCCAGGCCCCAGTCGGCGGTGGGCTTGGTCACCCCGCCGAAGGACGTGGACTCCTCGGCGATCATGAGCGAGCCGGGGTAGTACTGGTGCACGAGGTCGTTGGCCTGGCGCAGGAACTCGATGGCCTCGATGTTCTCGCGACCCCCGTACTGGTTGGGGATCCACTCGCCCTCCTGGCGCGAATAGTCCAGGTAGAGCATGGAGGCGACGGCGTCCACGCGCAGCCCGTCGATGTGGTAGCGGTCCATCCAGCACAGGGCGCTGGCGGTCAGGAAATTGCGTACCTCGTGACGCCCGTAGTTAAAGATCAGTGTGCCCCAGTCCATGTGCTGGCCCTGGCGCGGGTCGGCGTGCTCGTACAGGCAGGTGCCGTCAAACTCCGCCAGCGCGAAGGCGTCGCGCGGGAAGTGAGCAGGCACCCAGTCCATGATGATGCCGATCCCGGCGCGGTGGAGCGAGTCCACCAGGAACATGAAGTCCTGCGGCGTGCCGTAGCGGTGCGAGGGGGCGAAAAAGCCGGTCACCTGATAGCCCCATGAGCCGGTGAAGGGGTGCTCGCTCAGCGGGAGAAACTCAACGTGCGTGAAGCCCATGTCCTTGACGTAGGCGGTCAGCTCGGTCGCCATCTCGCGGTAGGTCAGGGGACGTGCGCCGTCCTCAACCACACGCTTCCACGAGCCCAGGTGGACTTCGTAAACGCTGATCGGCGTCTCCAGGTGCTTGGCCTTGGCGCGCTGCTCGATCCACTCGGCGTCACCCCATTCGTAGCCGCCGGTGTCCCAGACGATGGAGGCGTTGTGCGGCGGGGCTTCGTAGCGGGCCGCGTAGGGGTCGGTCTTGAGGTGCAGGTAGCCGTCCCCGCCGACGATCTCGTACTTGTACTTCGTGCCCGCTTCCAGGCCGGGGATGAAAATCTCCCACACGCCGGAGGAGCCCAGCATGCGCATCGGGTGGTAGCGCCCGTCCCAGCTGTTGAAATCGCCGACGACGGAAACGCGCCGGGCCGAGGGGGCCCAGACCGAGAAGCTCACGCCCTGCACGCCGTCGTAGTGCTGGAGGTGCGCGCCGAGCTTCTGGTAAATGCGGTGGTGGTTGCCCTGGCCGAAGAGGTAGAGGTCGTCCTCGGAGAGGGTGGGCAGGAAGCAGTAGGGGTCCCAGAACTGGCGGATCTCGCCGTTGTAGCGCTGGGTGCGCAGGCGGTAGTTAAAGGTCTTGGTGCGCTTGGGGATAAAGCCTTCGTAAAAGCCGCTCTTGTCCAGCTGGGTCAGGGGCCAGCGTTCGTCGGAGTCGATATCGACGATCTCGCAGGTCTGCGCGTCGGACAGATAGGCCCGCGCGACGAGTCCCTGCTTACCCTTCTGCTTGGCCGGGTGGAGCCCGAGGATGTCGTGGGGGTGGGAATGCCGGGCCTTCAGCAGCAGATCGAGATCGCTTTCAGGGATTATCATTAAAGCGAAAGTTAAGAGCCCGTGATTCTGATGACAAGTGCTAAGGCGTTCCGGCAGGCCGGAAACTTCAGCGTAGGGGGCGTCTTCACGCCGGTGTTGGGCCCCGGGCGCGGGCTTCGGCGGGGCTCCTTCCCGGGGCTCAAGAGAGGGTGGGCTTCGGAAAACGCCGGGCGGGTGGTTTTTCGCTTCACAGCGGGCCGCCGGGCCGCCATCGTGACGGAGTGAACGCCGACGTGGAGAAACTCCTCACCCTGCAAGAGCGGGAAGCCCGTAAACTCACGCTGGAGGCGCAACTGCTCCAGGTCCCCCGCGAGGTGGACAAGGCGAAGGCCAAGATCGCCGAGGAGCAGGCAACCATCGACGCCGACCGGCAGGCGCTCAAGGAGATCGAGGTGCGCCGCGTCGAGCTGGACAAAGAGGTGCAGTCGCTCGAAACCCAGGTCGTCAAGTACAAGACCCAGCAGATGGAGGTCAAAAAGAACGACGAGTACACCGCGCTGGGCCACCAGATCGAAACCATTGAAGCCCAGATCGGCCAGTGTGAGGAGCAGGAGATCGAGCTGATGCTCCAGTTTGACGAGCAAACCAAGTCCACCGCCGAGACCGAGGCCGCGCACAAGGAGCAGATCCGCCTTTTCGAAAAAGAAATCGACCGCCTGAACAAGCAGATGGAGGCCGTCCAGGCCGAGATCGGGGACGCCGTGACCGCCGCCGAGGCCGCCGCCGGGGACATCCCCGCCAAGTGGTTGGAGGCCTACCGCAACGCTCAGCATCGCCACCCCCGCGCCCCCTGGGTCGTCCCTATGCGCGACCAGCATTGCGGCGGCTGCTACCTCAAAACCTCCGGCGAGGTCGAGGGCGCTGTCCTCACGGACAAGGAACCCGCCCACTGCGACAATTGCGGCCGCCTCCTCTACCGCGAGTAGTTTCATCTATGGCATTTGGCCATGACGACCTCAATCATCCCCCGCCCCTCTCGTTATGACAAAAAAATATGCGGCTACGCTTTGTGCGATTACGGTGATGGCTGCCCTGCTGGGTGGCTGTAAGCCCAAGCCGGAAGTTACCCATGAGGAGCTCGTGGAGGTCTTGGAGTATCGGGCTCTTGTGTTGGAGGTCCCCTTGGCCGCGCAAGGCAAGCCCTTGTATTTTAAAAAAGAACGTTCAGACGGGTATGTTGATTATTGGTCCGCGTTCACGCTGCCAGCGGAGGCTGCGTACGTGAAACTGATCATCAACCCGTCCGAGAGGACCTTGCACTACGTGCAGGGCTTTAATCCGGAAGCGGGAAATGTGACCTATTACCGTGATCCCGCGATCAAGAGCCAGTTTGACTACCCCGACTATCCGATGTTTTCTTGTCCGGGCGGGACGATGAACTTGAGCGACTTTTATTTCGTTTACAGTGATGATAGCTACGGGCGTGAGATAGCCGTCGGGGGCGCGGTTTTTCCTGAAGACGACGAGCGCTCCAAAGCCCGGTGGATGCGCATAACGCTCATTCCCGAGTCGGAACTACCCAAAGGCTGGCTTGGCCACAACCTGGATTGAGGGGGGCCATCTTTGGGCTAGATTCTCATGCCTTCTCCTTGTGATCGGATCGTCGATTTGTTTCCGACGATCAGAGGGGCCTGGGCTCAAGCCGCCGCAACCGGAGACCCGGCACTATGAGCGAACCCTCGGTTGAGCAGTTCCGGCAAGCGGCAGAGGCGTTCTGCGCACTGGTCGAATCCGACGGTCCCTTCGGGGCGGCAGAGCTTTTGTGCTTCCGCGACCTGCTGCTGCGCCTGCTCCTACATGTGCCGGCAGTGGAGGTGGCGCAGGATTTTGAGGTCGATTACGACTGCGCCCGCCCGGGTGTGGGAGCGCACGCGAAGCTGGTTAAAAAACTCGGCGGGCTGCCCATTGACCGCTACCGGAAGGTCTTTGACCCGCACGATGCCGAGGCGGCGGACGAACCGGTTGTCAGTCTGCTCTCCGACGACTTGGTGGACATCTACGGGGACTTGCGCGGTGGGCTGGAATTGGCCCGGGCCGGTCAGCTTGGCGCGGCCTGCGCGGAATGGGCGCAAATGTACCGTGTTCACTGGCATCGGCATGCACTCGGGGCGCTCACGGCGATCGAGACCTGGCGGGAGACCCATGACACCGGGGAGGACTGAGGCGCGGATGTTCTGCGTGGATGCTTCGTCTGTTTTCGGGAACAAATGACCCGGAGGCTTGATCCATGACGGGAACGCGTCCTTCTGACGCTTCTCTCTCATGCCCGCCTATACCGATCCTCACTTCCTCTCCTCCGCGCTGATCGTCATCGACATGCAGAACGACTTCGTTCTGCCCGGGGCGTCGGCGTGCGTGGCGGGGACGTCCGAGGTCGTGCCTGCGGTGGCGCGGTTGGTCGAGGCGTATCGGCAGCGCGGGCTGCCGGTCATTCATGTGATCCGGCTCTATACGCCCGATGGGGTGAACGCCGACCTGTGCCGCCGCTCGCGGATCGAGGCCGGGGGTGGGATTGTCGAGCCGGGTACGGATGGGGCGGAGATCGTCGCGAACCTCAAGCCCGCGCCGGAGCTGCGGCTGGACGCGGGGGCATTGCTGGCCGGGCACGCGCAGGCTGTGGGCGAGCACGAGTTCATTTTCTACAAGCCGCGCTGGGGCGCTTTTTACGGGACGGCGCTGGAGGTCTTCCTGCGCGAGCATGGCGTGGACACGCTGGTCTTTGCCGGATGCAACTTCCCCAACTGCCCGCGCACGAGTATCTACGAGGCCAGTGAACGAGACTTCCGCGTGGTGCTGGCCCGCGACGCCGTCTCTGGTCTCTACGACAAGGGCGAGCAGGAGCTCGAAGCCATCGGCGTGCGCTTGTGCTCGACGGCGGAGCTGATGGCGGCTATACGGAGGTGACTTCCCTCTGAGATGCGCCATCCCTTTGAGCTTTTCGCTGATCCACTGAAAGATACGCTCACACGGATCGCGGCCTATGTGCTGGTGATGGCCCTGGGCGCAGTCCTGGCTTCCTTCATCTTTGAGTTGGTCGAAGTCGGGAAGATCGGTGGCGTGGAGCTGCGGGCTCTCTTTCTGATTCCGCTCGTGTTACTCTACCTGGCGGTCACCGGCATCCTTCAGGGCTGGGGTGTCCTCAGTTATCTGGTGCTGGCCGGTTTCGGCGGGTTCTTTGTCTTTAACCAGATGCGTTACCGTTGGCTGCTGTTGCCCTTTATTGTGCAAGGGGCCGAGGTGCTGAGGCAGCTTTATGCGGCGATCCCGGCAGATCGCGGTATTTACTGAGCCGGGGCGGCTTCGGCGGTCGAGGCGGGCTGGCTTTGGGCAGCGGCAGCGGCTTTCTCGGCCTGATACTCCTTCATGAGCTGGGTCGTTTTGGCCTGGATGGCAGGCATGACTTCCATGATGCGGGGCATGATGACCTCCATGGTGCGCTGTTGGACCTCGGGGGTCTTGTCGATCAGCGCCTGCCCTGAGGGGGTGGCGTAAAAATCGTTGATGCCCTTGAGCTGGCTCGCGCTAAAGGTCTCGGCATAAATGTTGACCATGTCGTCGCTCATGGCGTTCCAGTCGATGAGGCGGTTCATCTCGTCAAAGGAGCTGGCCTGGATTTCGAGCAGGCGCTCATCCACCGGCTGGCCCGAGCGCTCCATCATCTCGCGCTGCATCTTCAGCATGGCGTCCCGCTGTTTCGCCATCATCTCGCGCATCATCTTCTCGAAGTTGAGCTGCTGGAAAATCTTCTCGGCCTCGGCGCGGGCGGCGGCGGTGTCGCTGCCGCCGCTCATGTCGGCGGCGGTGGCCAGGCGAAGCTGGAGCTGTTGGCCGTCCTGGTCGAGGGTGAGGGTTTTCGTATCGGGGTCGTATTCACCGACGGTCCACCCGGCATAGGCGCCACCGGGGGTGACCCAACGGCTGTTTTCTCCGGAGGGCGCGCTGAGCGAGAACGAACGCTCGTCGCCCATGTCGAGGATGGCGCGAAAGACGATATCCGAATCGCCGGCGGCGGTGGTGTCGGCGGCACGCAGGCCGGGGAGCGCGATCAGGGTGAGCGCGAGCAGGGAGCAGGTACGAAGCAGGGTTTTCATGGGGCGAGGGGTGTGGGTGTTAATCAAAAAGTGCCCGACACGGGCTCAGGGAAAGGTATAACGCTCGGTGTGCGTCTCGGAGAGACGCGTCTCGAACTGGAAGGTGCCGGTGTCCTTGCGGGCGGTGCTGGAAAAAATGAGGTTGGAGACGATTGTCTGCTGCAGGGGGCCATTATCAGTACCGACCGGCACACGGCTGGTTGTCGTCAGTTCGAATGTGCCGGTATCGATAGTCATCTGTGTGTGGGGCAGCTCGGTCTTTGGATAATTCAGTTGAAGCTCGGCGATAACGGTCAGGATCATTTTTCCATTCACCACGCTGGCATCCGTCACACTGACCGTGCCACTGACTTCCTCTGTCGCCACCGGCAGGCCATCGCTGGAAAGATTTCGGGCTACCTGTTCCCGGTTGACCGGCCAGGTGTCACCGGGGCGGACCCGCTTGTCCGTGCCAAACAGCTTGTCGTCAGAGACCGTGGTGTTTTCCATCAGGGACAGTTCTTGCAGGGCCTCCTGGGGGGCGGCGGGGAGCAACTCGCCGTTTTGGTAATACTGGGCATCTCCGGCTTCCCACTTCCCGGTGACGATGTCCCCGGGTGCGAGCAGGTCCCACTTCCTGCCGACGGTGGTGCGGCGCAGGGTGTTGACCGTGAGGCGGATTTCGTTGGGCTGCCCCTGGGCATTGACGGCGAGAATTTCGATCTGCCCGGAAAACGCCAGTCCCATGTCGGTCTGCTCTTCGCTCAGGGGCTGGTCGCCCTGGACGAGCGTGATTGTCTGTCGTCGTTCGAGGGTGGACTCTAATCCGTAGGTCTGGCCAACGTGCCGCGGAAAGCTCAACTTCAGCGGCCAGGCTTCCTCCCCATGGACGGGGAAGGCCAGCACGGCGGCCACAGCGAGCAGGGGCAGCAACTTCATATGCCCGAGAGTGGGGGCGCGTTCGGACCTTGGCAACGGGATAATGGCCAGGCTGATTGGCCGTGACAGTGGGCGGGACGCGTGGTATCCAGTGCCGTATGAGCCGTATCCCTGCCACTCTTATCGGTTTGACCGTGGGCTTGATCTGGACCATCGCGCAGTTCGGCCTGTCCGAGCTGTGCTACCGTACCGCCATGGCTCTGGATGCAAGCGGTGCCGACGAGGTCAAAAGCGAAGCGCTCTACAACGTGAGCGAGTGGGTGGCCTGGCCCGCGTCCATCCTTTACGACAATCGTTATGAGACTAATGCACGGGAGGCGCTGGAAGGCGTCGCCGCCAACGTGCACGACGAACAGGTGCGGGCCGAGGCTGTGCTGTTGCTGCGGCAGATCCGCACCGGCGAGGCCAGCGAGGACTATGATCCCTACGAGGCCGCGGACGAGTTTCTGCTCAACATGGACATCGACCCGACCCCGACGATGGTGCAGGAGTACTCGATCTACGTGGGTGTGTGCGTCGCCTGGGGCGTGCTGGTCGGTACAATTGCGGGGCTGACAGTAGGTCTTGTGCGCCGGGGCGGTTCCTCCGGACGGAGTGCGCCGCCGGTCATCTACTCCCTGCACTACCCCCGCTGACGCTGGGCGGCAACCGTTACCACTTTAGCCGTATGCCCAGCGGGCAGTGGTCCGAGCCCATCACATCGGGGAGGATGAAGGCGTCGGCCAGATGCGGCTCCAGGTCTTTGGAGACGAGAAAGTAGTCGATTCTCCACCCGACGTTGCGCTCGCGGGCGCCTCCGCGGAAGCTCCACCAAGTGTACTGCTCGGCTAGGCCGGGGTTGCGGTGGCGGAAGCTGTCGATGAAGCCCCCCGCCAAGTGCTGCGTGAACTCCGCCCGCTCCTCGTCGGTGAAGCCCGCGTTGCGCCGGTTGGCCTGCGGGCGGGCCAGGTCGATCTCCTCGTGGGCGACGTTGAAGTCCCCGCAGACCACGACGGACTTTTCCCCGGCCAGCGTGGTCAGCAGCTCCCGGAATTGCGGGTCGAACACCCCCGTGCGGTAGCCCAGCCGCCGCAGCTCGTTTTGCGAGTTGGGCACATAAACGTTGACGAGGTAAAAGCGCCCGAAGTCGGCCACCTGGACGCGCCCCTCCTGCGGGTGTACGAGGCGGTCCGCCGGCCATTCCAGGCTGACGGTGGCGGCGGGATTTTGGGAAAAAATCGCCGTGCCCGAGTAGCCCTTTTTCTCCGCCGAGTGGTAGTACTGGCAGGGGTAGGGGATCTCGAGCTTGGGGATGTCCGCCTCGGCGGCCTTGATCTCCTGCAGACAGAGGATGTCCGGCTGATGCGCGGCGATAAAGTCACCAAAGCCTTTCTTCAGCACGGCGCGCAGGCCGTTGACATTCCAGGAGACGAGGGTCAGCTCGTTGGGCAGGGACGGGTTTTCACTCACGCGCCCAGCCAAGGCGCTTCCGCCGCCGCGGACAAGGCTTTTGCGCTCCTTTTTGCGGCAAATCACGTCCGGAAATTGTCGGGATGGGCGTTCATGCCCGTAAAATCTTGACTAAACAAGGCAACCGGGCTCATTTTTACCCTTTACACATCGAATAGAAAACCAGCCCATTCCAGAGAAAGTCATTCCAAGCCTGCATGTCCAACGAAGTAATTGAAGTCGAGGGTAAGATCGTCGCCGTTCTGCCCGGTACCATGTTCCGGGTCGAGCTGCCCAACAAGCACGTCGTCCTGGCGACCATTTCGGGTAAGCTCCGCAAGAATTTCATCAAGATCACGACCGGGGACATGGTGAAGATGGAAATGACCCCGATGGACCTGAACCGCGCCCGCATCACCTACCGCCTGCGCAACGTCAACCAGAACCGCAACGCGCCCATCCGCAGCTTCGGCCCGCGTAACCGCGGCCGCCGCTAGAGCGCCCGGGCACAGCAGTGCGGCAGGGGGGACCTCCTCCCGGCGAGCGCCCCGCGCGCACGGATTTTTCTCTCACCACGACTAACCTTAACTCCCTCAAGCAGCCATGTCAGGAGCCTACACCAGCATTACCGGCACCATCGGCAACACGCCGCTGGTCAAACTTAACAAGCTCACCGAAGGCCTTGAAGCCGAAGTCTGGCTCAAGTGCGAGTTTTTCAACCCGCTCTCCAGCGTCAAGGACCGTATCGGTCTGGCCATGATCGAAGCCGCCGAAAAGGCCGGCAAGCTCAAGCCCGGCAGCCTCGTGATCGAGCCTACCTCCGGTAACACCGGTATCGCGCTGGCCTTCGTCTGCGCCGCCCGCGGCTACCGCTGCCTGCTGACCATGCCCGAGACCATGTCGCTTGAGCGTCGCGTGCTCCTGCGCATGCTTGGAGCCGAGATCGTCCTGACCCCCGGCCCGAAGGGCATGGGCGGGGCCATCGCCCGCGCCGCCGAGCTCGTTGAGGAGCACAAGGGCGCGGCCTACATGCCCCAGCAGTTTGAGAACCCGGCCAACCCCGAAGCCCACCGCAAGACCACCGCGGAGGAAATCTGGAGCGCCACCGAGGGCAAGATCGACGCGTTCGTCTCCGGTGTGGGCACCGGCGGCACCATCACCGGTGTCTCCGAAGTGATCAAGTCCCGCAAGGACCTCTACGCCGTCGCCGTCGAACCCGAGGCCAGCCCCGTCATCAGCGGCGGCAAGCCCGGCCCCCACAAAATTCAGGGTATCGGCGCCGGCTTCATCCCGAAGAATCTCAACACAGACATCATCGACGAGATCATCCAGATCAGCAATGAGGACGCTTTCGCCACCGCGCAGCAGATTACCGCGCTCGAAGGCATCCCGGTCGGTATCTCCTCCGGGGCCAACGTCCGCGCCGCGCTGAACCTGGCCGCCCGCCCCGAGATGGCTGGCAAGAAGATCGTCACTGTGGCTTGCAGCTCCGTCGAGCGCTACCTGAGCACGCCGCTGGCTGAAAAGGCCCGGCAGGAAGTCGCCGCTGGCTTCAATATCTAAGCCGGATTTTCCACCCATTTAAGCCAAAAGGCTCCCGAAACTACGGGAGCCTTTTTTTGTGCCTCGGGAATATTACCTGCCCGACTCGGTAACCTTGCCGATGCATTTTTAACAAAAATAGGGGTAAAATATTCTTGTCATGGGCAATGGAGCCCAGGATGCTGTAGGTCTCCTACAGGTAGATGTAGTAGCAGTAGTGGTAGCTTAAGGACCGCCGTCTCGAAAGGGACGGCGGTTTCTTTTTACGGGTTGGGAGATTCTCTGGGAAACGGCATCTGCGTTGCGTGCGTAATACCGTGGCACTTCAGGGGTAGAGTTGCGATCCGGCGCGTTTTGTGTTGTGTGAAGGACATGCCCGCCCCGAAAGCCGCTCCCTGCCTGTTCTGGTTTCGCCTCGACTTGCGTTTGGAGGATAACCCCGCGCTGGCGGCGGCGCTCGACTCGGGGGCTCCGGTGGTGCCGGTGTTTGTGCTCGATCCGGCGGGCGAGGGCGAATGGGCACCGGGCGGGGCCTCCCGCTGGTGGCTGTATCATGCGCTGGCCGACCTCAACCGGCAACTGCGCGAGCGCGAACTGCGGCTCATCCTGCGTCAGGGCGATACGCTCGCCTGCCTGCGCGAGCTGTGTACCGAGAGCGGCGCCCGCTCCGTGTATGCGAACCGCCGCCACGAACCCGCCGCCCGTGGGCAGCAGGAGCGGATCGCGGAGGCGCTGGGAAAGGACGGCGTCGAGGCGGATTTTTCCCACAACGCCGCGCTGCTCTTCGAGCCGTGGGAGATCGAGAACAAGTCCGGCAAGCCCTTCCAGGTCTTCACGCCGTACTGGAAAACCTGCCGCGCCCGTCCCTGGCCCGAGCCCGTGAAGACCGACCTCTCCCGCCTGAGCGGCCCGACAAAGTGGCCGGACTCGCTCGCGTTGGATCAGCTCGGTCTGTTGCCGAAGATCGGCTGGGACGCCGGGTTTTACGAGGCCTGGGAACCCACCCGCGATGGCGCGCGCGCGCGATTCAAGCAGTTTATGGCCGAATCCGCCGAGGACTATGGAAACCGGCGCGACCGTCCCGACCTGGAAGGGACCTCTCGTTTGTCGCCGTACCTGCACTTTGGCCAGGTGAGCCCGCGCGAGCTTGTAGCCGCGCTCATGCGCAAGGGGCTCGACCGCACGCCGGGCGGGGAAAAGTTTCTCGCCGAGATCGGCTGGCGTGAGTTCTCGCACCACCTGCTGTACCACTTTTCCAATACACCACTTGAGCCGTTGCGTCCGGAGTTTGCGGACTTCCCCTGGCGCGAAAGCGACGGCCTGCTGCGTGCCTGGCAGCGCGGGCGCACGGGCTATCCGATCGTCGATGCCGGGATGCGCCAGCTCTGGGCCACCGGCTGGATGCACAACCGCGTGCGCATGGTCGCGGCTTCGCTTCTGGTCAAGCACCTGCTCCAGCCCTGGCAGGCCGGGGCGCGGTGGTTCTGGGATACGCTGGTGGACGCCGATCTCGCCAGCAACACGCAGGGCTGGCAGTGGACGGCGGGCTGCGGCGCAGACGCCGCCCCGTACTTCCGCGTCTTCAACCCCGTCACGCAGGGAGAGCGCTTCGATCCTGAGGGAGAGTACGTGAGCCGCTGGGTTCCCGAGTTGGCCAAGCTCCCGGCCAAGCATATTCACCGCCCCTGGGAGGCTCCGGACGATGTGCTGGTCGCCGCAGACGTCACCCTCGGCGAAGATTACCCCGAACCGGTCATCAGCCACATCGAGGGCCGTGGCCGCGCCCTGGCCGCCTTCGAAAAGTTCAAGTCCGCTCGTGCCTGATTTTCGTATCCAATTTTAACTACACTAATACTTTGACCGAAAGACCCGCCCTATGAACATCGCCATCGCCGGTGGCACCGGCCTGATCGGAACCGCCCTTCGCGCCTCGCTGGAAGCCGACGGCCACACCTGCCTGATCCTTTCCCGCTCCGAGGGGGAGAACACCGTGTTATGGGACCCTGCCAAGGGCGAGATCGATGCGGCCTCGCTGGCTGGGATCGACGCGGCGGTCAACCTCGCCGGTCGCAACGTCGGCAGCCGCTGGACCGAATCGGTCAAGCAGGAGATCCGCTCCAGCCGCGTCGAGGGTACCTCGCTGCTGGCCACGACGCTGGCCGGGCTCGACCCCAAGCCCCGCGTGCTCATCAACGGTTCCGCCATCGGTTACTACGGCGTGAAACGTGAGGGCGAGTTGACTGAGGACGCGCCTTCCGGCGACGGTTTTCTGGCCGAAGTCTGCCGCGAGTGGGAGGCCGCGAGCTCTCCCGCCCAGGAGGGGGACATCCGCACGGTCTGCCTGCGCACGGGCGTCGTGCTCACGCCCGAGGGCGGCGCACTGGAAAAGATTCTCACTCCGTTCCGGACCGGGCTGGGCGGCCCCGTCGGTGACGGCAAGCAGTGGATGAGCTGGATCGCCCTCGACGACGTGGTCGGCCTCATCCGCTTCGCACTGGAGCAGACCACTCTCAGCGGCCCGCTCAACGTCACGGCCCCCGAGCCCGTGACCAACGCTGACTTCGCGCACACGCTGGGCGAGGTCCTCAGCAAGCCCAGCTCCATCCCCGCGCCCGCCTTCGCATTGAAGCTCGCTTTCGGTCAGATGGCGGAGGAGACGCTCCTGTCCAGCGTGAAGGCGCTCCCGGCCAAGGCGCTCGCCGCCGGGTACGTTTTTCGTTTTCCAGCCTTGAAACCCGCGCTCGAACATCTGTTGTCTTAGCGCATGCGTGCCGTCATACAGCGGGTGGACGCGGCTTCGGTCAGCGTCGCGGGGGAGGTCGTAGGCGAGATCGGGCCGGGGTTGCTCGTCTTCCTCGGAGTGGGCGAGGGCGACACGGTGGACGATGTCGCCTGGCTTGCGGGCAAGGTCTGCAAGCTGCGTGTCTTCGAGGACGGTGAGGGCAAGATGAACCGCGCCGTGACAGAGACCGGCGGCGGCGTCCTCGTCATCAGCCAGTTCACGCTCTTTGGCAACCTGAAGAAAGGCACGCGCCCGTCCTTTAACCGTTCGGCCCCGCCCGAGGTGGCGATCCCGCTCTACGAGGCGTTCATCGCGGAGGTCTCGCAGCAGCTCGGCAAGCCCGTCCCCTCGGGCCGCTTCGCCGCCGACATGACCATCCACGCCGTCAACGACGGCCCCGTCACCCTCATCCTCGACACCCGCCAAAAAGATTTTTAATCGGTGGAGCCGGGGCAGCGGTTGTCACCGTCCCGTCCCGGTCGCTTCTCTGCCCTGTCTTTCCTTCACCTTTTTCTCCTTCCAGTCCCATCGCCCGTCTCGCCATGTCCGTCCCCAAAGGAAAAGTCCTGCCTACCGCGTTCTTCCGGCGCGACACCGTGACGGTCACCCGCGAGCTGCTGGGTAAGGCACTCTGTCGTCAACTGCCCGACGGCACCGTGCGCCGCTGCCTGCTCACCGAGGTCGAGGCCTACGTCGGCCCGCACGACAAGGCCTGTCACGCCAGTCGGGGCAAGACCGCCCGCACCTCTGTCATGTTCGAGCCCGGCGGCGTCTTTTACGTGTACCTGTGCTACGGGATGCACTGGATGCTCAACCTCGTGACGGAGGGTGGCGACTACCCGGCGGCGGTACTCGTGCGCGGGGTGGAGGGCATCAGCGGCCCCGGCCGCGTGACGAAACAGCTCGCCATCGGCCGCGACCTTAACACCTTGCCGATCCGCCGCACCAGCGGCCTGTGGGTCGAGGATGCCGGTATTGATATTTTGGATACACAGGTGGAGCGCACACCCCGCATTGGCATCGGTTACGCGGGCGAGTTTTGGATGAACGAGCCGCTACGCTTCCTCTGGAACACTCAGTGATTTGACCGGAACGGCTCCCCCAGGCTCGTGCTGTTGTCTATGCAGTGAAAAACCCCGGAGTTCGCACTCCGGGGCTGTGAAAAGAAACGAATAGCTCGACGCGCTCAGCCCTTGAGGGCGGCTTCGGTGCGCTGGGCGACGTTGTCCCAGTTGACGACCTTCCACCAGTTGTCGATGTAGTCGCCGCGACGGTTCTGATACTTCAGGTAGTAGGCGTGCTCCCACACGTCGAGGGCGAGGATCGGCACCACGCCCCACTGGGTGAGGTTTTGGTGCTTTTCGGCCTGGAGGACGACGAGCTTTCCGCCGAAGGGCTGGTAGCCGAGGATGGCCCAGCCGCTACCCTGCACGGTCTTGGCTGCGGCGGAGAATTGCCCCTTGAAGGCGTCCATCCCGCCGAAGTGCTCGTCGAGAGTTTTCTTAAGGCTGGAGGCGGGCGAGGTCGTGCCCGCTGGCGCCATGTTCTCGAAAAAGACCACGTGCAGGTTGTAGCCCGCGCCGTTGAAGGCGAGCTGGTTTTCCCAGTAGGCGATCTCCGGGTAGTCGCCGCCGGAGCGGAAGTCCTTCAGCTTGGCGAGGGCCTTGTTCAGCCCGTTTTTGTAGCCGTTAAAGTGGATGTCGTGGTGCAGGCGCATCGTCTCCTCGTCGATCGAGGGCTCCAGCGCGTCATAGGCGTAGGGAAGGGGAGGCAGCTCGTACTCGCCGTCACTGTTCATCGGAACGGTAAAGAGCGTGCTGGCGGCGGTTGAGGAGGATGAGGGGGCGGGGGCGGCCTGGGCCCGGGAGGCACCCATGAGCCCAAGGCCCGCCAAGCCGGCGGCGCCGACAAAGGCTCGGCGGTTGAGAGTCGCGGGGGGTGTACTGTCAGGTGTGGTGTCCATCCGGCACCATAGGGACGGTCTCGGTCCCAGTCAACCGGCTGACGGTTTTTTGATGGTGGTTTTGCCTGCCTGCCAGGCGGTGAAGGGGCCGGCCCGGTTTAATAAAAAGCCAGCCCCACCGGATAGTGGGGCTGGCGTAGTGAGCCTGTCTTGTCTCCTGAGAAAAGGGCCGCGTTAGCTCCGGCGGAACCGGCGCAGACCCAGTAAAATAATCAGCGCTCCGGCGGCACCTGCGCCCCAGGCGGTGTTGGCTTTGGGGACCTGGACGACTTCCAGCGAGGTCAGCACACCCACGTAGCCACTGCAGGTGACGAGGATGGAGAGATTGTCGGTGGTCCCGTCCACCGTGAAGGAACCGGTGATGTAGTTGACGTCTTCGAGCCAGCCGTTCGCGATACTGATGCTGGGGTTGTTGATCGTCTGGGACGAGGCCGTACTGAAGTCCGTGATCGGATCGGAGGAGGTGACGGTGTACACGTTAAAGGTGCGGGTGTCGTTGCCGTTATCGCCATGTTCACGAAGCAACCCAATCGCTCTGTGCAAAACGGACTCGCCTGCCTGGAAGCCGTCTCCCGGGCAGATGCTCCGGTCGGTTCGCGGGAGCTGGCCCGTCAGCTCGACCTCGGCCATGCCACGGTCTCACGCCTGCTCAACACCCTGGCCGAGCTGAACTACCTCAGTAGGACCGAGAACCGGAAGTTCACGCCCGGGCCCGGACTTCACGTGCTGACCGCCCAGAGTATGAACAACTCCCACCTCCTGCGCTGTTCGTTGCCGATGCTGCGTGAGCTGGGCGAACTGCACAGGTATCGCGTCGCGCTGGGGACGCTTAGGCGGGGGTTGGTCTCGTACATGTATTTCCAGTTCGAGGACCGGAACTTCCAGACCGGGCTCATGGGGCACCGGACCTTTCCCGCGCACGACTCAAGCATCGGTCGAGTCCTGATGGCGCATCGGCCTCCGCTTCCCGACGGGGAAACATATCCGGACAGCATGTCCATCCCCGCCGCCGAAGCCGAAAAAATCCGCGCCCAGGGCTATGCCTTTGTCGATAATGTGAACAGCTATCAGTCGCATCCGGGGTGGGGGGTAGGTCTATCGCCGATGTCTCCGGTTTCTCAGTCGGGGTGGCCTTATAGAACCACGGTGAGGACAAAAATTCTCATGCCATGAGGTTATGGGCGACGGCGAGACCTTGGAGGCCGTGGAGTCAAATCTGTTTCTTTTTGGCTAAGATCGCGCCGGGCGGCTGCTCACTTGTTTAACTGATTAGCAATGACGAAGTCGTCCTTTGGCGTGAGTATAGTTTGCTCAATGGCATTGTGTTGTTATTCTCGTATCAAGTGTTATGCCTGCCCCACGTGTATTGATTTTTGGTGTCTTGTTTGTCGGCATTGTCGTGTTCGGGTTTTGGCTGGGAGAGACCGCCGACGATCAGGTGGGCGGTGACCGTATCGTCATCGAATACTGGGAGAAGTGGACCGGCCCCGAACGCCAGGCGATGGCGGATTTGGTGGACGAGTTTAATGCCTCGCAGGACCGTGTATACGTAAAGTTCCTCTCGGTCAGCAGCATCACCCGAAAGCTTATGCTGGCGACGGCGGGCGGGAATCCCCCCGATGTTGCCGGCATCTGGGCGGCGGACCTGCCGGTCTTTTCCACCAACGGGGCGCTGACCCCGCTCAACCCGTACGCGGAGCGCGCCGGGATCGAGGCCGGGGATTATCTACCCTCGGTCTGGGCGCAACTGGTGGTCTACGACCGGTTGTGGGCTCTGCCCACGACACCGAGCGCGAATGCCCTGCACTGGAACAAGCGTCTGTTTCGCGAGGCGGGGCTGGACCCGGACAAGCCGCCGCGCACCATCGCCGAGCTGGAGGCGTACAACGATCGCATCACCCGCTTTAACGACAAGGGCGATATCGTGGTGCTGGGACATTTGCCGACGGAGCCGGGGTGGTGGAACGCCAACTGGAGCTTCTGGTTCGGGGGTGATGTCTGGAACGGAGAGGACGCGGTGACCGCCACCGGCGAGGCCAACATGGCCGCCCTGGACTGGATCGCGAGTTATCCGGAGCGTTACGGGGTGGGGCCCCTGCTGGGGTTCAGGCAGCTCAGCGGCGTTTTTGCCTCGCCGGAGAATCCGTTTTTCCGCGGACGGGTGGCGATGGCCTTGCAGGGACCGTGGATGTACAACTTTATCCAGAACTTCGCCCCGGAGGACTTCGAGTGGGGGGTGGCTCCTTTCCCCTCGCTCAAAGCGGAGAACTACGGCACGAGCCTGGTCGAGTGCGACTGCCTGGTCATCCCCCGCGGGGCCAAGCACCCCGAGGAAGCCTTTGCGTTTATCGCCTGGCTGCAGGAGCCCGCGCAGATGGAGCGCCTGTGCCTGGCGCAGTTGAAATTCAGTCCGCTGGCGCAGGTCAGCGAAAACTTTTACGCGCGTCACCCGAACCCGCACATCCGTGTCTATCGCGAGTTGGCGGAAAGCCCGCTGGCCCGTTTTCGCCCGCAGATGCTGACCTTTAACGAGTTCAGCGCGGACATGGGCAGCGCCATCGACGACATCATGCGCGGGGCGGAAAGCCCGGAGCAGGCCGCCGAGATTTTACAGGAGCGTCAGCAGGGACTCTTTAGACGCAAGTACGACAACTGGCAAAAAGTGCGCGAGGAACGCATGAAGGAGTGGGACCAGCAATGACCCGGCATGAGAAACGCAACCTGCGCGTCGGGCTGATCTTTATCAGTCCCTGGCTGGCGGGCTTTATCCTGATGAGCCTCTACCCGCTCATCAGCTCCGCCTATTACTCGCTCACGGACTACTCTGTGCTGTCGAAACCCGTTTACACCGGACTGGACAACTACCGCGCGTTGATGAGCGACGAGCTCTTCTGGCAATCGCTGTGGAACACCTTCTATTTCGCCGCGCTGTCGATCCCGATCAACCTTGTCGCGGCCATCCTGCTGGCCGTGCTTTTGAACGTTGATCTGCCGGGCAAGAAGATTTTCCGCACGGTGTATTTCCTGCCCTCGCTGGTGCCCATGGTCTGCCTGGGGGTGCTGTGGCAGTGGATGCTCAACGGGCAGATGGGCCTGATCAACCAGATGCTGAGCCCGCTGTGTGACGTGATCAACGCCGTGCTCGGTACGAGCGTGAACCCGCCCAACTGGCTGGCGGACCCCGCCTACGCGAAGCTCGGCCTCGTTCTGGCCAGCATGTGGGGTGTGGGCAACGCCGTGGTGATCTTCCTGGCCGGGTTGCAGGATGTGCCGCGCTCGCTCTACGAGGCGGCGGAGATCGACGGGTGCGGCTTCTGGCGAAAAACTATCCACGTGACCCTGCCGATTATTTCGCCGGTCATTTACTTTAACGGCATCATGGGGCTGATCGGGTCGTTTCAGGTCTTCGCCGTGCCCTACGTCATGACGAACGGCGGGGAGGGCCCCGGTCGCTCGTTGCTCTTCGCCGCCACTTATGTGTTCAACAAGGGGTTCCAGGCCTGGAGCATGGGCTACGCCTGCGCCGTCGCGCTGATCCTGTTCGTCATCATCCTGGTGCTGACGTTGCTGGCGACTTATGTCGCCGAGCGCCACATCTACTACGCTGGAAAATGAGCTCGAAGACCGCGCAACTCCTTCAACGCTTCTGCCTGTACGTGCTCCTGCTGGTGGGCGCGGTGGTGTTTATCCTGCCCTTTGCCTGGATGCTCTCCACCTCGCTCAAGCCGCTGAACGAGACCATGACCGTGCCGCCGCGCTGGCTGCCCTCGCATATCCAGTGGGACAACTACCCCCGCGCCATCGAGGAGATGAAGATGTTCTGGCGCTACACGGGCAACACGGTTTACCTGTGCGCGATGACGGTCATCGGCACCGTGCTCAGCAGCGCGCTGGCGGCCTACGGGTTTTCCCGCATCGAGTGGCGCGGGCGCGACAAGGTCTTTGTCCTGGTACTGGCGACGATGATGATTCCCTTTCCCGTGGTAATGGTGCCACTCTACACGCTCTTCCGCGAGCTGGGCTGGATCGGGAGCTTCAAGCCGCTGTGGGTGCCGAGCTTCATGGCCGGGGCCTTCAATGTCTTTTTGCTGCGGCAGTTCTTCCTTACGCTGCCCAAGGAGTTGTCCGAGGCGGCGAAGATCGACGGTGCCAGCGAGTGGCAAATCTTCTGCCAGGTGGTCCTGCCGCTGGCTAAGCCCGCGCTGATTGTGGTCGCGCTCTTTCAGTTCATGGCCACGTGGAACGACTTCCTCGGGCCCTTGATCTACCTGACGGACCAGTCGGACTTCACGCTCGCGCTCGGCCTGCAGGCCTACCAGAGCCGCGAGGGCGGGACGGACTGGCATTACCTCATGGCGGCCTCGACACTCGTCGTGATCCCGGTCGTCGTGCTCTTCTTCTTCACCCAGCGCTACTTCGTCGAGGGAATCGCAACCACGGGGGGGAAGGGATGAGCAAGATTTGCCATGAGACGAAATCGTTTGAGTTAACTGTTTACATGTGCTTGCGTTGCTGCACGGCCCAACCCTGACTGAAATAGGAAAACCATGAAATGCTGGTCCGGAAATAGCCCCCGTCTTGGATTTACCCTGATCGAGCTTCTGGCGGTGATCGCGGTGATCGCGATTCTGGCGTCCCTGATCATCACGGTGGGCGGCAACACGCTGAAGCACTCCCGCGCGAGTGAGGCGGCGGTCCAGGTGCGCCAGATCCTGCTGGCCGGGCAGCTCTACGCCAACGAGCACGGCGGGCACCTGCCGAAGGTCGCCTCGGATAATGTCGGGCTGGACGAACCGCGCGACTACTTTTATGTGACCCGCAACGGTGTGGCCGAGACCGAGGGTACTGCCCTGGCCGCCTACATGGGCGGGGCGGCGGCCGCCGCCGACGGGCTGCGCGCTCCCAATGACGAGGGCTTGGCCGAGGTCGGTCAGCCGGGCCGGAATTTCAGCTATACGTTCAACTTCCTTATCAACCAGGGCGAGCTGCAAGAGGGGGCGAGCGAGCCCAGCGGCTTTGAAAAGGCCCTCTCGACGATCAACCTGTACTACGTGGACGACCCTGCCGAAAAGGTGATCGTGTACGAAGAGGAAAACCCCAACGACGCCTTCTGCGTCTGGTTCATCGACCGTCCGTCCTCCCGCTTCGACGGCAAGGGACACGTCGGCTTCGTCGATGGGCACGTCGAGCTGCTCCCCGCCGAGGATATCTACGGCAGCGCCGCGCTGGGCGAAATTGTCCCGCCGGACAAGCAGTACTGAGTGCGGCTCACAGCTGCTTCACGCTCGGTCCCGGGTGCCATTCGCTCTTGATCGTGATGCACTTGGGGAAGCTGGAGAACGCGGTCTCGTTGCGGTGAATCTTGCCGATGAGCATATCGACGGCGGCCTTGCCGGCGTGGTGGTGATTCTGGCTCATCCCGGCCCACGCGGCCAGTGCCGGTTCGTGGTCCAGGTGGATGAGGCCGACATCGCGTGGCGCGAGGATATCGATCTCCTCCAGCCACTCGCGAATCTCGGTGTGCAGCGTGAGGATGATGTCAGGACGGCGCTGCCGGAACCATTTCTGGAAATGATCCTTCCCCTCGCTCATGTACTCGAAGGGCATGAGTTTGCTTTTCCAGGGATGGGTCCGCAGTTCGACGAGGTAGCCGCCCGAGAGGCGGTATTCGAGGATCTCATCGACGTAGGGGTGAACGCAGAGCGCTGGTTTGCGGTAGCCCAGTTTGTACGCTTCGATCATGGCCTGGCGGACCGTGTTGTACTGGTCGTTGATGACGGAGGAGAGCGAGGTCTCTTCCGGGCGCTCGCCCAGGATGATGGCGGCGAAACGCTCCCACAGCGGTGCGTACTTCGCGGCGATATCGTCGTCGTGGAAAGGACCGGTGACGATGAGGCCCTTGATCCCGCGGGTTTCGAGCACCTTGGCGAGCCGCTGCGGGCGCATGGGCTCCTTGGCCAGGACAAAGTGATCAACCGTGTAGCCCAGCTCTGCCGCCCGCTCCATGCTGGCGTGGTTCCAGCTCAGGACCGTGTGCTCTTCGGCGTCCTTGCGGTGCCGGGCGGTGTTGATGACCGCCAGCGTGCATTTGTAGTTGGCGCTCTGGCCGGTGCGGACCTGGGCGATCAGTTGCGAGACGATCGGGTTGGGTTTGTAGCCTTCTTTCTGTGCCAGTTCCTGCACACGCTTGCGCACTTCGGCGCTGATGCGGATGTCGTTTCGCAGGGCGAGAGAGATGGTGGCAGGCGACACGCCCGCCAGCTTGGCCAGGCTTCGGATCGTCGGGGGCATAGCGGTTAGTCTGTCCTTGTTCCTATGAAAATGTCAATTGGAAGTTAACTGTTTAAGGTCTCGTCCTTTGATTAATGCCCGGCGGTCCGTCTTATGGTCATGCAACTTCCCGCTCCTTTCAGACGAACCATAATTTTCCTGCCTGTGGCGACACCCTCCATCACCCCCAAAGACCTGCTGCTCCAGCCCCACGCCGGTATGAACGGTCTGCCATCGGTCGAAATACTCGATGAAGACGCCAATGGCGCGCGCGCGTACGAGCTCAGGTCCGAGCAGCCCTTGCGCGACGATTTTCCGCCCGAGGGGCGACTCCGTATCGAGGAGCCGCCAGTGGGGCCAAGGTGCCGCAGCGGCAGCGTGCGCTTCGACGCGCTCTACGCGATGGCGGTTCAAGAAGCGCGGCAGAACGCCGTTTCTCGGGTTAGCGACGCCGACTACGCGCACGGGAAAGACTTCGAGGCCGACGTGTATCAGACCGGGGAGCAGTGGCATTTCGTGTGGACGCGGGACCTGGCCTACGCGCTTCATCTGGGGCTGGCCCTTTACGACCCCGAGCGGGCCATGCGCTCGCTGCGCTTTAAGGCCTCGGAGGTTAAAGCCTGCGTGAAGGGCGGGTTCCGGCACCAGATCGTGCAGGATACCGGCTCGGGCGGGAGCTACCCGGTCTCGACGGACCGCGTCGTCTGGGCGCTCGGCGCACACCAGACAATGTGTTGCCTGGATCCCGCGCGGCGAACCGCGTGGCGGGCGGAGATATTTCCCTTTCTGCGTGACACCATCGAGCAGGATCGGCGGCTGATTTTCGACGAGGTGGACGGGCTCTATCGCGGGGAGCAGTCGTTCCTGGACTGGCGTGAGCAGACCTATCCGCAATGGACGGCGGACAACGTGCTCGCCATCGCCATGTCCAAGGCCCTTTCCACCAACGTCGCCCACGTTTTCATGTTGGAGACGGCCTCGGCCTGTGCCCGCGAGCTGGGGCACCCGGCTGAACATGAGCGTTATGCGAGCTGGGCACGTGAGTTGCGGGAGGCGGTCAACCGCGTCTTTTACGACGAGGGCGAGGGTCTGTACCGGGCCTACCAACTGACGGAATCCGGCGCATGCGCCCTGCCGGTCAAACGCTATGACCTGCTCGGCCAATGCCTGGCGATTCTCTTTGATATCGCGGACGAGGAACGCGCCCGGCGGATACTGGCCCGCTATCCGGTCGGCAGACACGGCCCGCCCGTGGTTTGGCCGCAGGAGGCGGGAGTTCCCATTTACCACAATCAGGGGATTTGGCCGTTCGTGACGGCATATTGGCTCAAGGCGGCCCGCAAGGTGAACCACGTTGCGGCGGCGGATGCCGGGGTCCGTTCCCTGGTCGAACTGGCCGCGTCCAATCTCTCCAACATGGAAAACTTCGACTTCGTATCCGGGCTCGCCCATGTGACCGCGGGCGAGCGGGTGGGGCCCGTCATCAACTCCCGGCGCCAACTGTGGTCGGTCGCCGGGTACTTGTCCCTCGTCCACGAGGTGGTGTTCGGCTTCCGGGCGACGGAGGAGGGGCTCCGCCTGGAGCCCTATGTTACGGCCTGGATGCGGCGTTCGCTTTTTGCCCGGAGCGCGCAGATGGAGATCAAGGACTTGCCCTATCTGGGGACGGCCAACGACATTTTGGTTCACCTCCCGCCTGCGGCGGAGTTTAACTCCGCCGTCGCCCGTTGCGTCCGTGTGCTGCTGAATGGCACGGATGTGACCGGGCGGACTCTTTCCGCCTCCGACCTAAGCCCCCACAACGCTTGGGAGGTCTTTCTGGAGGCTTCCGGTGGAGACATCGCCGTCGATAACCTCCGTACAGTCAATGCCCGGGATGGCATCTACTGTCCGGCGGTCCCGGAATGGGACGATGTCTCCGGGGCAATCCAACCCGAGGATGGCCGACTGCGCCTGAGTTTTATCCAATCCTCGGATCCCCGGATCGTCGTCGATATTTTCCGTGACGGGCAGGTGTGCGCTCGGGGGATCACGCAGGGAGAGTGGGTGGACCCCGACTCGGGCGCGTATGGAGAACAAGTTTACACCTACCACCTCGTGAGCCGCCATCTGCACTCGGGCTTTACGTCCCATCCGACACCGGGGCGCAGCACCCGTAGCGCCGGGCAGTCGGTGCGCATCCCAGCGGCGCAGATGCCGTCTGCGCGGGAACATGGAGACGAACGCGGCCCGCTGGAGCGTTGGGGCAGGCCGGAAGATGTCATCGACCTGCGGGAGGTGAGGGTGCCCCGCACCGGACGCTACGCGGTGAGAGTCGAGTTCTCCAACGGCTCCGGCCCGATCAATACCGGCATCACCTGCGCGGTGAAGCGTCTGGATGTGCTGGCCCAGGCCAGCGGCGAGGTGATCCGCTCGGCCTATGTGGTCATGCCGCACTCGGGCAGTTGGGACAAGTACGCGCTGTCCAACTCGCTGCTTGTTGATCTGGATGAGAAGGCGTATTATCACCTGCGCTTGCTCGAAGACCCCCTCTCACGGAATATGAGCTACCTGGCCTGCAACGAAAAGTACACCGCGCGGGCCGGTGGCGGCGACGCTTGCTATAACTTTATCAACCTGGCGGGAGTCCACCTCTCGCTCATCAACGCCAGTCAGAACCAGTGATGACGCTGCCCCTTCCCCTGTTTCCCTCCCGCCTGCTGCCTGCGCTCGCCTTTGCCCTGATGCTTCTGGGTGGCCGCGCTGCGTCCGAGGCGGCAAAGACCGCCGCACCGGAGGAGCCGATGGACGTAACGTTTCAGCAATCCCTGAAGGCCGCCGGGCCCCCGCTGGTGGGGACCGCCGGGGTCCTGTTCCGTTTTACGCCCCCGCAGGAACTGGACGTAAAGCAGGTCCACCTGGCCGGTTCGTTTAACAGCTGGGCCAGCAACGACGATGGCGTGATCCGCGGCTCGCGCTTCGCCATGCGCCGGGCGGATTCCGGCGTCTGGTACAAGCTGATCGATCTGCCGGAAGCGCAATTCGAGTACCAGTACGTGGTGGAAACCACGGACGGAGCCATGATCTGGATCGCGGACCCGAATGTGGACGAGCGGGACGGGAGCAATTCGGTCGGGCATCTGGGCCGGATGGCTACGCTGCCGGGAGAAGCGGCAACCGCGTTGCCGGAGGCATCGCCGCTCCTGCAACTGTCGGCGGGCAAGGTCTGGGCCTCCCCCGGCCAGCCGAACACCATCAGCGCCCGCGTGCAAGCGCCGGAGCCCGGGATGACCCTGCACCTGCGCGTCACGACACCGTGGGGGCGGGAGCTTTATTCGGACTCCGAGCCGGTCAGCGGGGCGGAGAATGTCCTGCCCGTGCCGGGCTTTCCCGCGATTGGCGGCTACGTGGCACAGGTCGCGCTGACTTCTCCGGGTGGGAAGACGCTGGCCATTGATCGGGTCATCCTCTCCGTGACGGACGAGCCCGAAGACGACTTGCGCTACGGGTTTTTCGCCAGCTATCCCGACGAGCCCGCAGACTACACGGCCAAGGCGGACATGCTGGCGGACCTGTACATCAACGCGGTCGAGTTCTACGACTACTTCCCGGCTCACGGCAACTACGCCCCGCGGCGCGAAACGTATCAGTTCGAGCCTTTCGGCATCGCCATCAACGGCCTCGACGTGAAGGCGAAAATCGAAGCCTGCCAACGCAAGGGGATTCTGGCTCTGGCCTATATCGCCGCCTACGCCGCCTCCGAAAGCGTGTACCGCGACATCCCCGATCCGATGACGGACGCCCAGGGTGAGCCGAAGATCTTTAACGGCGAAATCATGACCGAACGCCGGGCCGACGCCGAAGGTAAACAGAAATGGTTCTGGCTCATGAATATCTCCGAGGGCTCGCGCTGGCGCTCCTATATCATGCCGGAGCTGGAGCGGGCGCTTCGCCCCGGCGACGGGGACATCGTGGCCTTTGACGGTTTTGAAATCGATACCTACGGAGACAACGCCGACGCGCGCTTCTACGCGGATGGCAGCCGCTATGACGGCGAACCACTCGCGGAGGTGCTCCAGGGCTTCGTCGCCGATGTCACCGAGATGACCCGCCGGACCAAAGCACACGGCCTGGTGTCTTTCAACAGCGTCAACGAGTTCGGGGTGGAGAACATGTACGGGGTGACGGACTTTCTCTTTCTGGAGATCTGGCGCTGGCACGCCCCGATGCTGAGCGACCTGGTGGACATCTGTTTTCATCACCGGGGAGCTCGCAACCAGCGCGTTATCCTCAAACTCTATCCCGCCGACATGGACCCGCCCCGCTCGACTTGGCCGCCGCTGGCCCTGGCGCGACTCCTCGGAGCGGCCATGACGGGCGGCGGAAGTCTCATGGTGGTCGGCGAGCCCGATGAAGTGACGGGCCGGATGCACGGCCTGAACTCCCTCTTCTACCCGGACCACCAGCCCCTCAGCGCTGAGAGCGAGGCGCTGCTTAAGGCCTACTACGCGCACGATGCCATGCTCTACGGCTACACCCACGGGCGCGAGGTGAACAACCGGGACGCCTACGTCTCTGTCGAGGGTTGCGTAACGCGCTCCTTCGTCGCCCCGGACCGCCGGGCGCTGTGCCTGCAAATGCTGAACCTTGGCAATGAGCCCAAATGGTCGGAAGTCCCCGGCTCTGTTTCGGTGAAAAAGAATTTCCCCGTGTCGATGACGCTTCCCGACGGGGTGCGTCCGACCGCGGTTTTCTATGCCAGCCCGGACAGCCCGCAGTACCAGCTCCCGGTCGAACTTCCTTTTGAGCTTCACGATGGCCAGGTGCAGTTCTCCGTCCCCGAACTGGCTGTGGTCGGCACCGTCATCGTCCAGTACTGAAGGCGTTTAACTGTCAAATCCTGCCAAACTGGAGTATCTGCCCACGCTAAACAAAACTAACCCCTGTCATCGTTAATTAGGATGTGTACCTTTCGCATGGACCAGGCACCGAGGGGCTGTCCGCCGGCAATCCCGGATTGCGCGGTGGTCGGTTTATGGGTTTCTGCACCTCGGTGTGCCTCAGGGGGATTCAGCCCTTGGGGGTCATGCGAAAGGGCACCTGCTTTCTATCTCACGCCTAACCCAACTGTCGAAATATGAATAAACTAACTACTCTTGTCCTCGCCTTGGCGAGCGGTCTTGCGCTGCCTTCACTGGCCTTCTCTGCGACTGTCGGCACGGATAATGCGAGCGCTTCCGCCTATGATAGCGGATGGGTGGATGGGACCGACGGTTCCATCACCGGTCCCGGTGCCTATGGCATGTGGTTCCTCAACCCGGATACCTCGGATATCACCCACGAGACGGCCAGCGTCTCCAGCCTCAGCAGTAACGCGCCCCTGCTGGATACCAACGGGGTGTCGTTTCGCATGGCCGGGACCAATGGGGCCGAGGCTACCGCGTTCCGCTTCATCGATCCGGGTGGTCTGAGCGCGGGGCAGAGCTTCTCCATCGACATCGCGGTGAACTTCCGCAACGGCTACAAGGGGATCGACCTGCGTGGAACCTCGGAGGAGACCATCTTCAACTTCAATGTCGGCGACGACGATTATGTCGTGAACAGTGCGGCCACCGGTAACGGGAGCATCGGCAACACCTACAGCGACGACACGCTCTTCCACATCGTCTTCACGCAGGACTCCGCCTCCGGGGGTACCTGGTCGATCACCCGCAGCGGCGGCGTGGACGACTACGCCAGCGGCACCTACGACGGCGTTGCCCGGAGCATCAAGCTGTACGTGGGGTCCACCGCCGGTACCGACGCCGACGCGCTGTTTTTCAATAATCTCTCCACGATCCCCGAGCCTGGCCAAATGGCCGTCCTTTTCGGGGTGGTCGCCTATGGGCTTGTCGCCCTGCGCCGCAGGAAAAAGGCCTGAGTCAGGCGGTTTTGTTGTGCCAATCAAAGAGCGGTCCGGCAGTGCATGCCGGGCCGCTCTTTTGTGTTGGAATAAAGACGGATGGGGCAGGATGGCCCGGCCTGATCGCGGCGGACGCCGGGATCAGACAGTTCCTCGTCAGGATGGATAAATGAGATCCGCTGCGGATGACCGCTGAGGGAACTCGAATGTTGTTTATACGACCACCGTTATCCGCGTTTTGCCCGTGGCTAAGTCATGATCTCGAACCGAATGTGAAGGGGATGAAAGGACGACCCGAAAGGGCCTAACTCTTTGCCTGTAACGGTGGCTTCCGATCTGCCCGACCTTCCTGCTAATAAAGAAGGCCTGTGGCCCGGGTGGTGATTTGCACCCAGGGCCACAGGCCATGTGGTCTGATGTCTGCGAAAACGGGAGCTACTCCTGATAGAGTACCGTGACGGCGGTGCCCTCGGCTACGATACTGCCGGATACCGTGCGTCCGTTGCCCTCGGCTGGGTCGGCTTTTTCGATGGCCACATGCCAGGTACCCGAGGGGAGGGTGACGGTTGTGTTCGGGCCGGAGTTGTAGATGACGAATATCTCGCTCCAGCCGTCGGCGTTGTTGGCGGCACCGTGGATGTGGTTGACGAGGACGGTGGAGGTCGGGCTGTAGGTGGTGATGTTGTCGGTGATCTCCTGCCAGGTGTTCATCCGAAAGCCGGGATGCGCCCGGCGGGTGCTGATGAGGTCCTGGTAGTAGGCGAAGATGTCGAGGTTGTCGGCCTTGCGCTGCCAGTCGAACTGGTTGATCGCATCGGGCGACTTGTAGCTGTTGCTGTCGCCCTGTTTGGTGCGCAGGAACTCTTCGCCACCGTGGAGGAAGGGAATGCCCTGCGAGGTCAGGACGATCCCGTTGGCGAAGGTTGAGATGCGCTTCTTGTAGGTTGAGTCGCTGACGCCGTTCAAGCTCGCCCACGCTTCGATCTTGTCCCACAGGCAGAGGTTGTCGTGGGCGGAGACGTAGTTGATGCACTGCTCTGGATCGTTGGCAAACATCGAGTCCCAGGTGTTGACCGTGGTGCTGGGCGTATAGGCGTAGCGGATCGCCCCCCGGTTGCCGACCTGGATCTCCCACATGTTAGCGAGCTGGTTAAAGGCGAAGCCGCCGCCATTGCCGTTGTCGTTGTTGCCCTTGATCGCTTCGCGCAGCTTGGGATTGAAGCAGCCGACATGGGAGTCGGCGATGAGTCCGACTGTGCCCAGCCGAACGCGGTCGGCCTCGTTGGGATCGGTGGCGTAGCCGTTCCAGGGCTCGCCGTAAATCAGCAACTGGCGATCGGGGAAGCGGGCCTGCAGATAGTCGGCCCAGGCAGCCACCTCCGCGTAGTCGAAGATACCGATCAGGTCGAAGCGGAATCCATCGACCCCGATCTCGCCGGCCCAGTACTCGAGCGAATCTCGGATCATGCGGCTGACCATGGGGACGCGCGGGTTGATCGAGTTGCCGGTCCCGGCCAGCCCGTAGGTTCCGGGCGCGTTGGTGTTGAAGTAATCCATCGTGATGTCGGAGAACATGTTCTCACCCTCGGGGTGGGAAAACTGAATGTTCCCGTTGCCATCCTCGGTCTCGATGACCCACGTGTGGTTGTAAACCACGTCCATGATGACGCGGATGCCGTTGGCGTGCAGGATGTCGATCATCTCCTTGAGCTCGCGGATGCGCCCGTGGTAGTCATAGGGATCGACCGCGTAGCGCTCCTCGGGGACATTGTAGTTTTCCGGATCGTAGCCCCAGTTGTAACTGTCCGGTTGGGCGTCGGGGTCCTTGGCGGAACACGTCCCGTAGTCAAAGATGGGCAGGAGCTGGACATGGGTAACTCCCAGGTCGATCAAGTGCTGGAGACCGGTGCTGACGCCGCTGTAGCTGGTGCCGGGCTGGACCATGCCGAGGAATTTTCCGCGTTTGTCCGTGTCGACGCCGCTGGAACTGTGGATGGTGAAGTCGCGCACGTGCACTTCATAGACGACGGCGTCCTCGCGCTCGGCCAGAGCGGGCGCGGCAACGCGTCCGCCGCTGGGGGTGGTTTGGAACGGATCGATCACGATGTTGGTGTCTGTGCCCGGGATGACCATGCGCCCGTAGGGGTCGCGCACCTGCACATCGTCGATGAGAAAGGCGTACTCTTTCAATACAAGGTCGCCGTAAACCTGGATGGCGTACACATCGGTGTAGCCGTCGGCATCGGGCTGCTTGAGCATCGAGTACACATCCCCGTCGATGAACAGCTTGACGTTGGCGGTGTCGGGGGACCAGATGGCGAAAGTGGTCAGCTCAGGGGAATAGGCATGCCCGAGTTTGACCGTCTCGGCGGCGTCGGTCAGCGTGGCGGTGTAGGCGAGCGTGTCGTCGTTAAAGGTGATGACGTAGCGGCCGGGGGAGACGTAGATGTCGGCGCCGCCGTTTTCGGCGGTCCCGTCGGGCTGGTTGTCGCCGTAGTATTCGGACCAGTCGCCATAGCGGTCGAACTTGAACCGGTCGGAAGGCTGACCGACGAAGTTGGCCTCGATCACCCATGTGTGGTCACCGACGAAGGTCATGGGCGCGTTGCCCCAGCCGTTGAGCGTGCCGCGGAAGTAAACCTGGTCAAAGTTTCGTGCGCTCATATTGGCGAAGCTGTACGCGTGCGTCTGGTCGTTGAGCGTGATCAGGTAGTTGCCCGCCGCCGGGATGGGGATGTCCGCGCCGTTGGGCTCGACCGTGCCGTCGAGTGCCGTGTCGCCGAGCTTGCCCGCCCAGCTTTGCGAGGTGTCGAAAACGAAGCGGTCGCCCGGATCACCGGCAAAACTCAGCTCGGCCTGCCAGGTGTCGTGATCGACGAGGACCATGGGGCAGCTCAGGTCGAAGCCGTTGGCCGTGCCCCGGACATAGACTTCGGTGTAGTTGCGCCGCATGACAGCGTAGGCGAGGGTCTCGTCGTCGAAAAGGATCCGGTAGGAGCCCGGCCCCAGAGGCGGGAAAATGTCCCCGCCGTCCGGTTCGGCGATCCCGTTGGCGTCGGTGTCGCCGTAGTTGCCGGAGAAATCGTAGGAGGTGTCGAACTTGAACCGGTCATCGCCGTTGGCGTCGCCGAGCCCGTTGAAGGTGGTATCGGTCAGCCACAGGTGGTCGTCGATGAGCACCATCGCTTGCGTGTTCCAGTTGTTGGGAGTCCCGCGAAAATTCAGCTGACTGAAATTACTGACCTGGCCGGATGCGGGACCACCTGCCAGCAGGGGGAGGATCGTGAGGAGCAGATAACAAGATCGGGTTTTCATACGAGTACTTTGCTTGGGGGGTGGTGTGACTGACATCTGGCGGTGCGGATTGGAGCCGCCCTGCCTGTCAGGTGATCGGTGAGGTGAGAATCACGGGGGGAACGATACCTGCGCACGGCGAGCCTTTTAATCTCTTTGAGGGTAGACAGTTGAACGGAGGCTGGCGGCGTTGGGCCGGTCCGGACGCGGGGATGATAGTCGGTGGGGGAGCCTGTGAACTGTTTAATGGGATTGGTCTTTAAGGTTCGGGGGGCGGTGGTAGCGTTGCGCCTATGCGAGGAGGCTGCCTCCTCTTCCCCTGTTGCTGTAAACCCCTGACCCGTCTCGCCGGGTGTTATGCCTCTGCCGGTGTTCCCGGTCAGGATTGATTCCCTAACATGGCTGCCACTATCCGTTGTTGTTTTGCTGGACAACCCGGCTTTGTGGACGGCCTCAACGATCCCTCACAGCGTTCGTTTAACCCTGTCTTATCATGATGAAAAAATATAAAAATGCCGCGGGCTTGATGAGCTTCGGCGCAGAGAGAATAGCGTTGTTCGTCGCGCTCCTGTTTTTCGGGTGGAGCACGGCTTTGTTTGGCCAGACGGTCACCGTCGGTTCCGTGACTGCCGCGACCACGGCGACGGAATCGGGAAAACAAAAGGCGGTCTTTACCCTGAGCACGGGTGGGGTCTGCGAAGTTATCCCTTACGCCCCGGACGTGATCCGTGTGAAATTTGACTGGGGCGGCATCGAGTCCCACGAGGACATCGCGATCGCCAAGCCATTGGACCAGTGGCCTGCGTTCAGCGCCACCTTTACGGACGGTACCGTCTATACGATTGAGACCGACGAGCTCATTGTGCACGTGACGAAGAGCCCGACCCTCAAGATCGACTTCATCGATAAGACCCAGAGCGGGCAATACCTGCTGCGCGACAAGCGCATGGAGTACGACACCGGTTACAATCCGTACAACGACACGTCCTTCCAGTTGCTCAAGAACAGCAACGACATCGCCGCCTGGTACCGTGTGCGTGTGGTGAAAGAAAGCCCCGCCAACGAGTCCTATTTCGGCCTGGGCGAAGTGCCCTTCCAACTCAACCGCCGTGGACAGGTCGTGCAGGGGTGGAACTCGGACGCCTTTTACTGGAACCAGGATAAGAACCCGATGTACATGACGATGCCGTTCATGTACGGCGTGCAGGCGGCCACCTCCACGCAGCCCGGTTTCACCTATGGGGTGTTCTGGAATAACCCGGCGCGTCCGAACTTCATGTTCCAGAAAGAGCGCCCCTATGGCGGTGCCCAGCGCAATCAACTGACCACGGTCAGCGATCAGTTTTCCTTCGAGGCTACCGAGGGGTATATCGACTACTTCTTCTTCGGCGGTGGTAGCGACCATACGCCCTCGCAGGTCCTCTCCCGCTACTCGGAGCTGACAGGCCTGCCGACGCTCCCGCCCCGCTGGGCGATGGGGCACCACCTCTCCCGCTGGACCTACACGGAGGACCAGATGCGCAACGTCGTGGCGACCGCCCGCTCTCAGGGTTATCCGCTCGATGCCATCTACTTCGATATCGACTACATGGATAGCGACCCGCACATCGTCCCGCCCGGCGGCACTTTTGATGATAATGAATACCGGGGCAACAACGACATGCGCCAGTTGACCTTTCAGGACGATCCCAATAACACGAATTTCTGGTTCAAGGATGGCGTGGGCCTGATCAGCTACCTGCACACCAGCCACGTCAACGCCGTGCCCTTGATCGAAGCCTGGCTGACGACGCCGGATTCGCTCTGGTCGGAGGCCAACAGCGCGTCCCACCTGGTCAAGAACAACAACGGCAGTTCCGCCGTGGCCTGGCTGTTCTTCGGCGACGTGTCCTTCATCGACTTCACCAGCTCCAGTGCGCAGAGCTGGTGGAAGACCAAGCAGAAAAACTACCTGAACACCTATGCCTTTGACGGCATCTGGAATGACCTTAACGAGCAGGCGGACGAGCGCGACACCGTCGCCCAGTCCCAGCCCATCCCGCTCAATGGCCTCTACTCGGCGGACGGGCGCTACGGGTCGAGCACCACCGACTATCGCCGCCAGCAGATCTACCTGAAGAACACCTACAACGTGTATCAGGCGAGCAATACCTACGCGACCTTGGCCGAGCAGTACCCGAACCGCCGGCCCTTCGTGCTTTCGCGCGCGGGTTGGCCGGGCATCCAGCGCTACGCCTTCAACTGGAGCGGCGACAATGTCAACGAAAGCGCGGGATCGGGCTACGGGCAAGTGCCCAGCCTGCGCGTGGGCCTGAGCACGATGATCTCGGGGCAGGTGTACTTTGGCCATGACCTGGGGGGCTTCCTCGGGGATGTCTCCAGCGCATCGATGGCCCGCTGGGCCCAGTGGTGCAGCCTGATGCCGTTCTTCCGTAACCACTCCGGCAAGTGGGACCAGATGCGCGAACCCTGGCTCTATGCCAATGCGGCCCAGATCAAGAGCGCGATCGAGATGCGCTACGCCCTGATGCCGTACCTGTATTCGCTCGCTTACCGCGCCTCGCAGACGGGGCTTCCGCTGAACAACCCGATGTTCTTCTCCTTCCCGGATGACCCGCAGACGCACCAGGCCAGCAGCGACACCGACTTCATGGTCGGTCCCTTCCTCATGGCCTCGCCCGTCTATCAGACCGGGGCCACGCAGCGCAGTTCCTACCTGCCCAGCGGGACGGACTGGTACTACTGGTACGGGGACGCCTTCCACAGCGGCGGCTCGACTGTGACGAAATCGACGCCGATCGATGTCATGCCGATGTACGTGACCGAGGGCGCGATCATCCCGATGGGGCCGGTCATGGAATACGCCAACGAGTACCAGGCCGAGCAGTTGCTCTTCCACGTCTGGCCGGGGGACGAGACGACGACGTTTACCCTCTATGAAGACGATGGGGAAAGTTTCGACTACGAGTCTGGAGAGTACGCCCTCACGCCGCTGACCAATACCACGAACGGCGGTGTCTGGACCTTTACCATCGGGGCCAAGCAGGGTACGTACGACCACGGCCATAGCTCCTACATGGTCGCCCGGCACGCCATCGATGCGCCGACCACGGTGCAGCTCGGTGGCACACCCGCCGATCCGTACCCCAGCCTGACCGCGCTCGAAGCCGAGGACACGGGCTACTACTACGACAGCTCGGCCCGGACGCTCTATGTCAAAACTGACGAGACCGACCAGGCCGTGACGATCACCGCGACGGACAGCTCGGCTAACCAGATTACGATCTACTACATCACGGACTTTGCCGAGCGCATCCACTATGACGCGGGCATCGACGGGAGCTGGACGACGTTCCCCGGTGAGTTGCTCTACAGCACGATTTACCCCGGAGTGAAGGCCGTGACCATCCCCGCCACGAGCGTGGAGTTCGCCTTCACGGATGACGGCACGAACTGGGAAAACAACGGGGGAAGCAACTACACCATCAACTCCTCCGGCACCTATACGGTCGATCCGGTCTCCGGGACGATAATGAGCGGCGAGCCCAAGAGCTTCACGGTTTACTACTTGCCGCCCGCGGGGTGGTCGTCCGTGAAGATGCACTATCAGGCCAACGGAGGAGACTGGACGGCGTTCCCCGGCGTGACGATGACGACCAGCTCGCTGGATCCGGATTACGTCGAGTTGAGCGTGTATGCCAACGAGTTGACCCAGGTGGCGTTCACCGATAACGGCACGAACTGGGAGAACAACTCCGGCTCGAACTATGCGCTCACGTTGCCGGGAACGTACACCATCGACTCCACGGACAACTCTGTCGTCAGCGGAACACCGGGCGGCATCCGCCTCTACTATGAGACGAGCTGGAGCACCCCGTACATCCACTACAATGCCGATGGAGCTGGCTGGACGACCTCCCCCGGCGTGCAGATGCAGTCCACCGCGTTGCCGAACTTCAAGTACATCGAGATCAATGCCCAGAGCCTCGAATGCGCGTTCAATGACGGCAACGGCACCTGGGACAGTAACAACGGGAGCAACTACACCATCACCCAGCCCGGCCTCTACACGGTGGGCTTTGGGGGCAACCTGCTTCCCGATTACAATCCGATCCGAATCGAGATCTACTACGACTCGGCCTTCACGCCCCAGACGCATATCCACTACAACGTGGACAACAAGGGCTGGACCACGATCCCCGGCGAGCTGATGGTTGAGGACGCGAACTTCCCCGGCTACGCGTACCTCGCGATTGAAGGCACCTCGGTCGAGTTCGCCTTCACCGACGACGGCACGAACTGGGAGAACAACTCGGGCAGCAACTACACCATCAGTGCTCCGGGCAAGTACTCCATCGACGCGGCCACCCACAGCGTCAGCTCCGGCTATCCGGCAGTGACGATCTACTACGCGACGACCTGGAGCCAGGCGAACATCCACTACAACGCCGACAGCTCCGGGTGGACGGCCCTGCCGGGTGTCACCATGGCGAACAGCTCCGTGCCGGGCTACAAGGTCATCACCATTGATGCGACCGCGGTGGAGTTCGTCTTCAACAATGGCAGCGGCACCTGGGACAACGGCGGTGGCTCGAACTACACCGTCAGCGCCAAGGGCATCTACACCGTGGATAACGGCGTTCTGAGCGTCGGCGCACCCTGATTCTGATCGCCCTGTATCCCGCTTAAACACGACGCGTAACGGTTAAACCCGTTGCGCGTTTTTTTTATGCCTGGATTGTGCATGATAGGCAGCAGGTGGCCGCTGTCGCGTGGCCCGAACCCCGTGAATGACGATATATGGCTAAGGTAAACCTAACGAATCTGGTCAAGGAGTACCGCGATGGCAAACGCACGGTCTTCCGGGCGGTCAAGGGCATCGACCTGGAAATCCGGGACCGCGAGTTCATGGTCCTGGTGGGCCCCTCCGGCTGCGGGAAGTCCACCTCGCTGCGGATGATCGCGGGGCTGGAGGATATTACGGACGGCAGCATCAGCATCGCCGACCGGGTGGTCAACGACGTGCTGCCGAAGAACCGCGACATCGCCATGGTTTTTCAGAACTACGCGCTCTATCCCCACATGAGCGTGTACGACAACATGGCCTTCGGCCTGAAGCTGATGAAGTACTCGAAGGCCGAGATTGGCGAACGGGTCCTCTACGCCGCGGGGATTCTGGGGCTGGAGAGCCTGCTGGAGCGCAAGCCCAAGCAGCTCTCCGGCGGGCAGCGCCAACGTGTCGCCGTGGGGCGGGCCATCGTCCGCAAGCCCAAGGTCTTTCTCTTCGACGAGCCGCTCTCGAACCTCGATGCGAAGATGCGCGTGCAGATGCGCACGGAAATCGCGAAGCTCCATACCCGGCTGAACACGACCATGATCTATGTGACGCACGATCAGGTCGAAGCCATGACCATGGGTGACCGCATCTGCGTCATGAAGGACGGGCACATCATGCAGGTGGCCGAGCCACTGGAATTGTACAACCGTCCGGCCAACATGTTTGTCGGTGGTTTTATCGGAAGCCCGCCCATGAATTTCTTCCGGGGCACGGTCCATCAGCACGACGACGCTTTGCTTTTTACCGAGCGCAACGCTGGCGATAACGCCTTCGCTGTCGGCCTGGACGCTCGCTTCCGTGAGCAGGTGGGGCAGGGGATCGGGGGCGAGTTTGTGCTCGGCATCCGCCCCGAGGACTTGCGCCTGGTCGGGGCGGGTGAGGAGTCCGCCATACGGGCCAGGGTGGAGGTGTCCGAGCCGATGGGCGCGGAGACGTATTTACATTTGGATACAGGCGGGCACACGTTTGTCGCGCGGGTGGGCTGCGAGCAGCGCTTCCAGAGCGGCGAAATCGTCGCCCTGATACCCGATATGGCCAAGGCGCACCTCTTCGACCCGATGACTGAGGCCAATCTGGCCACGCCTATCGCGCGAAACTAGGGCCTGTGAGTATAGCCTCAAGGCGCACGTGCGGTCTTTAACCAATGCTGTGGGGGCTTTGAGGCAGATCGGTGTGCCGCATCTTTCGGATGCTGGCGGGGGAGTTGGCGCGAGTGATTCAACTGTAAAACTCGAACGGACTTATCTGTCGGTTTAGTTTTGCTAACGTCAGCGGTGTCCGAGAACACGGTTCTCTCCTGCCCTTACCCCTACCGAAAGGATATCCCCATGAATCGCCCTGTCTTCTCCGCTTGTCCGCTTCTGCTGGTTGTTCTCGTCATGCTGACGTTGGGCAGCCTTGTCTCGCACGCCGAATGGTATTTCCGGGGAACCCCAAACGGCTGGGACGCCGCGCCGATGACCCAGGTGGATGCGACTACCTACGAGATCGTTCAGAGCTTTAACGGCGAGGACACCAACGCGCGTTTCAAGATCGACCGTAGCGGCGACTGGACCGAGAGCTACCCGTCGGCGGACCTGGTGGTCGATGATTACAAGACGTACCGCATCACGTTCGACACGGTGTCCAAGGCCATCACGACCGAGGAGATTCTGCCGCAGCAGACCTGGTACTTTCGCGGGACTCCCAATGCCTGGAACACGGCGGCCATGACTTACCTCGGCGCGAACTTGTACGAGTATGTCGCTACCTTCGGCGGCGAGGAAAGCCCGGCGCGTTTCCTGATCGACCGTTATGGAGACTTTTCCGAGCGCTATCCCGCGCAGGACTATCCGGTCGACGATTATAAAACGTACCGCATCGTCTTCAACCAGGCAACCAAGGCAATCACGACGGAAGAGATCTGGCTGCCCGACACGTGGTATTTCCGCGGGACGCCCAACGCCTGGAACACGGCCGAGATGACGCGCCTGTCCGCCAATACCTACGAATACATCGCCACGTTCGACGGCGAGGAGAGCCCGGCGCGGTTCCTCATCGACCACACGGGCGATTTCTCCGAGCGCTATCCCGCCCAGACGGATGTCAACGTGACCGATCAACGCATATATCGCATCACTTTCAACAGCGACACGAAGGCGATCACGACCGAGGAACTGGGGGTGATCGAGCCCTGGTATTTCCGGGGCACGCCCAATGGCTGGAACACGGCGCAGATGACGCACCTGGGCAACGGGTATTACGAGTACATCGCCACGTTTGACGGCGAGGAGAGTCCGGCGCGATTCCTCATCGACCGTTACGGTGACTTCTCCGAGCGCTACCCGGTGCAGGACTACCAGGTCCAGGACCACAAAACCTACCGCATCCTCTTCGATATCCTGACCAAGACCATTACCGTGAGCGAACTCGGCGCGAGCGGCGGGGATTTCCGGGAGGAGACGATCTATTTTGTGATGACGACGCGCTTTTACGACGGCGACCCGTCCAACAACATGAAGTGCTGGGACGGCGGCCTCAATCCCAGTACGGATCCGGCCTGGAGGGGAGATTTCAAGGGTCTGATCGAAAAGCTCGACTACATCAAGGCGCTCGGTTTCTCGGCCATCTGGGTCACCCCGGTGGTGAAAAACGCCAGCGGCTATGATTACCACGGCTATCATGCCATCGACCATAGCAAGGTGGATTTTCGCTACGAATCCGCAGGCGTGAGCTACCAGACCCTGATCGATGAAGTGCATGCACGGGGGATGAAGCTCATTCAGGACATCGTGCTCAACCACAGTTGCAACTACGGCGAGGAAAACCTCTACCCGCTCTTCCAGCGCTCGGAGACGATCAGCTTCAATGAAACTGCCGACAGCGCCGTGACCATCGATGACCCGATGGGAGTGCTGCCGTTGAACTACGCGAGCCTGGCTCCGAATAACCAGTACGGTGCCCGCATCGACGCGATGAAGGAGGACGCCAACGACGTGAACTTTATCTACCACCACGAGAAATCGCTTCAGTGGGAAGGCTACACGGTGCAGACCGGACAGATCGCCGGTGACACGGTCGATTTGAATACGGAAAATCCCGTGACGGCCCAGTATCTGATCGACGCGTATAACCAGTACATCGACATGGGCGTGGACGCGTTCCGTATCGACACGGTGAAGCATATCTCGCGGCTGACGTTCAACAACACGTTTATCCCGGCCTTCAAGCAGCGCGGGGGCGAGGACTTTTTCATGTTCGGCGAGATCGCGAGTCGCTACCGCCAGGTCTGGAACAGCAACATTCCCGCCATCTCCACGCCGTTCTACACCTGGGCCGAGACCGTGTCCTACCCGTGGGGCACGCGCACGCTCAACGAAGCCTCCGTCTACCAGCACTGGCAGGACAACTCGACAGTGGACAATGAGCCGATGAGCAACAATCACCGGCTCATCGGCAACGACTACCACACCCCGGACTATTCGCTGAACTCGGGGATGGCGGTGATCGACTTCCCCATGCACTGGAATTTCCAGTACGCCGCCGATGCCTTCGGCGTGGCGGTGGGCGGAGACCTGTGGTACAACGACGCCACGTTCAATGTGACCTACGTGGACTCGCACGACTACGCCCCGGACGGTGCGCCGGAGAACCAGCGCTTCGCGCAGCCTCAGGACAGTTGGGCGGAGAACCTGAGCCTGATGTTCACGTTCCGCGGCATCCCGTGCATTTACTACGGCAGCGAGATCGAGTTCCAGAAAGGCATGCCGATCGATGTCGGGCCGAACCAGCCGCTCTCGCAGACCGGACGGGCTTACTACGGAGATCACTTGCAGGGCAGCGTGTCCGTGAGCGATTTCGGCCAGTACAGTAACGCCAGCGGCGCGATGGCGACCACGCTCAGCCATCCGTTGGCTCAGCATATCCGCCGCCTGAACCTGATCCGCCGTGCCGTGCCGGCCTTGCAAAAGGGGCAGTACTCGACCGACGGCATCAGCGGGGGGATCGCCTTCAAGCGTCGGTATACGGATGCTGGGACGGACAGCTTTGTTCTGGTGGCGATCAGCGGCGGAGCGACCTTTAGCGGTATCCCCAACGGAACTTATGTGGACGCCATTACCGGGGACGTGCAGAACGTCTCAGCGGGCAGTTTGTCTGCCTCTGTTAGCGGCAAGGGCAATATGAAAGTGTATGTGCTCAACGGGCCCGGAAAGATCGGCGAAGACGGGACTTATCTCAAACCGTAGGCTGTTGCTGATCACGTGCGCCACTTTTGGTAGAGCATGATAATTATAGATAACATGCATATCATGAGGTATCTCGATTTCGGGTGCTAGTCCGATGATCGAAAGCCCTGCAATAGGTCATATGGCCGAAGTCAAGCATGACCGTAGGCATCGTATCCGGCATCATGCGACCTCTAGCTTGATCGTAAGAAGTGGACGGCGAGTCGGGCTCCTGAATACTGTCACGTGTGGCACCAGTGGACAGGCGTTGCATTAGCCCATTTGTGTTGTATGTGTGGCGGCTACGACGACTATGACAGGTACGACACCAGGCGGTGTGCTTATCTGAGAGTCGTTTGCTTTTGGCGAGGGCTGCCGATGACATGCCCGGGTTGGTAAACCTCGTGATCTTGAATCGGCTTTTCCCTGGCGGTTTTGTTGGTTCAGGTTAGCTGATGTGCTCAATGCCTGATCGCCAAGACGAAAAAACCGCAGATATGCTGCGGTTTTTTAAAAAAATGGCGGGATGGACGGGACTCGAACCCGCGACCTCCGGCGTGACAGGCCGGCGTTCTAACCAACTGAACTACCACCCCTCGAAAGAGGAAAGAGGCCGAAGTTACCGGATGAGCCCGCCATGTCAAGCGGGCATTTTGCACTTTTTCAGGGAAAAATGAGATTTTTGGACCGGCGCGGATCAAGGCGTTTGTTTATGCGGGTTGAGAGATAGGGTGGTGGGCGAGTAAATTGGCCAAAGTTCGCAGTTTACGTGCGTTGGGGGTCGCCCTAACGTGGAGGCGATGTCGGAAAACCAGAGTCCGGGCCGCCGTCTGGCCGACCTGCTCCTCGCCCGCCGCAGGCGTGGCAAGTCCGGCGCGCTGATGGCGGCTCTGGGCGTGCAGGCGTTGTTGTTGGTGTTGGCGGTGGGGATCATTATCGCGGTTCCCGACAGGCGGGAGGATCCGGCCTTTACCGCGGGCCAGCGGGTGAGCCTGCCTCAGCGCGAACTCGACCACCGTGTGGCGCTGAATGAGTTTCAGCAGGCGGCGGGAGCGCCGCTGCCGGTGGAAAAAATAGCGACCGAGTCGCTGCTGCCGGATGAGGCGTTGCCGGAGCTGCCCTCGTTACCCAGTGACAGCTTCAGCCCCTTCGTGATGGAGAGCCCCGTGCCGGACGCGGATGCGTTGCTGGGCGACTCCGGGCTAAGCGCCGCGCTGGCGGGGATGCCCGGTGGCGTGTCCGAGCTGGACTTGTTCGGTATCCGCGAGGGGGCGGGGCGTTTCGTCATCCTTGTGGATACGTCCAACTCGATGTTCGAGCGCCAGCGCGATGGCGTGAAGTACCGTTTCGACTTTACCGTGATCAAGGACGAGATCGCGGCGCTTATCGCCGGATTGCAGCCCGGCACACAGTTCAACCTGGCGGTGTACGAAGGGGGCTCGCTGGCCTGGCAGCCGCAACTCATGCCCGCCACGCTGGAGAACAAGCAAGCCGCCGAGGCCTGGCTGCGGGGGCTCAGCGAGAGTCCCGGCGCGTCGATCTCCAGCCGTGCCAGCCCGGGGCCGAAACTGATCGAGGGGGGCGGGACGCGGCTGGACACGGCGCTCAGGCAAGCTTTTGGTTTCGAACCGGAGGTGATTTTCATCGTGACCGATGGAGAGATTAACCGCAGTGGCCGGACCATCCCGCAGGACGAACTACTGGAGATCATCAGTGGGCTTCAGCGAACGCTGGCCGAGTCGGCGCGTATCCACGTCGTGCACTACCAGACGACCGTCAGCAAGTCCGAGGAGGTCGCCACCCTGCGGGCCATCGCGGGGCGCAATCATGGACGCTTCCGCCAGGTCGAGGCTGTGACGGTTGAGTGAGGCCTTTTCCCGGAAAAGAGCGGTGATTGACCGCCCGTGTTTCTGTGCGATTCAGGTTTGTCAGTTGATGCCGGAGGGGCGCTCATCGTCGAGCACAGAGCGCCAGTAGGTGGCCTCACCGGGATGGCCATAAGCTTGTAAGTGGCGGAAGATGGCGGCCTCGTCAGGTTCGGTCACAGTATGTCGGGGGTCGCCGGGGAGGTGGGGCTGGATTTCGCGGATAAGCCGCCAGCAGGCCCAGGCGCGCCAGCATTTCTGCTCCTGGCGCTCGCCGCGCACGCGGTCGGCCAAGTGCTGGAAGTGCACACGCGGGTTACCGATGAAGAGCCCGGGCGGGTTGTGTCGGACAATCCAGATCATCGCGCGGTAGGGCAGGGGCCACTGCCGCAGAACCGGCTCGGAGCCGTCGAGATCGGCGTAGAATGCCCGGTCCAGCGCGAGCAGACTGCGGGCGGAGAGGCCGCGCAGCCACAGGGTCTGCGCGTAGGCCAGGGCCAACGGGTAAAGCGATGCCCCCCGTTCACTACGGTGCGGGGCAAGTGTGCGCCAGGACATCTCCAGATCGGCCGGAGGGAGGTGAGGGCAGGCTTTGACGGCAGTTGGCATGGGTGGGTGCGGTAACGTTTGTCTAACACGCATTAAAGCGCATTTACCCGGCACTGCAAGGAGTGGAACGAATACGCGGGGCCGGGGAGTGGACACGGTGCGGTGATGGGCTTGCCAGATGCGGGCGGATCACCTTGAATGCGCCTGTTTTGGAAAAAGAGTCAAAGCAAGCACGGGAGGAAGCTCATGAAATCAGCGGCGCTGCAAAGGTCACGCTGTGGCTGGGCTGCCTCTTGATTAATACCTGGGCGCGAACCTTTCGCATGCGGGCCGACGCGGCCACGCGCGAGGCGTTGGGCAGGCGCAGCCCGGGGATTCACCTGCTCTGGCACAATCGGCTTTTTACCACGCCCGAGATGGCGCGCCGTTTTATGAACTATCCGGGGCGCCGCATCCACGCCCTGATCAGCGGCAGCAAGGACGGAGCCTGGCTGTCGGGGGTTTTTCAAAACGACTATATCTATCCTATTCGCGGCTCCAGCAGTTGGCGGGGCACAGAGGCGCTACGGGAGATCGTGCGCGTCCTGCGTCAGGGTTACGATGTGGGGATCACCCCGGACGGGCCGCGTGGCCCTTGCTACAGCGTGCAGCGTGGCGCGCTGGTGGCGGCCCGAACCACGGGGAAACCGATCACGCTGATCGCGATGAATCCCACCCGCTTCTGGCGGCTGAAAAGCTGGGACCGTTTTTACCTGCCCGTCCCGTTCTCGCGGGTGCAAGTCCGGGCAGTCGGCTTCGAGAATTACGAAGCCCTCGAACAGGCGGCCGGGGAAGAAGATCCGGCGGTGTATATTCGCCGTCGTTTGCTGGAGCTTTCCGGATTACCGGAAGATGCCAGCGAATAAACCGGATGGCGGGCAGCAGGGCAGCTGTGATCCTGCGGACCACTGATGACCCCGGACGACGCGTGACCATGGCCCACTGCGGTTGATCCGGCTCAAATGAAGTTCGGATACCGTAGCGGTAAAATCTAAATCCTGTAGGCAATCTACTGTTGATTGCGAAAGACGTTTCTAGAGCCGGGGCAGGTCCGGCGACATCCTTTTATGCGCAGCGGCGCATGGACAGAGCACCCACACAACAATCCCGCTTGATCCAGGCAGGCGAGAGAGGAGAGAGCTTAAATCCCGGCTGAATCGCCTATGTCGGTGCCGCGCTCGGGCGGGAATATCGCCGCCCGGAGCGGGACCAGACAAACAGGCTCAATGCCAACCGTTAAGCGTGGGCGTGGCGTGCTCGAAAGCAACGCCAGTGCGCAGCAGGCGCGGGGGCTTTAGAAGGTCGGGGAGGAGACGGAGGTACCGCCAGCGGCCACGGTGAGGTCTTCGCCTTCGGCCCAGGTCTCATCATTGATGATGAACTTGAAGACGAGCCCGTCAGTCGCGCTGGCTGTGGACCAGGTCCAGTCGCCATCGACGCAGTCCATGAGCAGGCCCTTGTCCCAGGACAGGCCGCCGCCTTCACCGCGGATGCAGAGGTTGTTCCCCCAGCCGATATCGACCTTGGCGATAACGGTGGTCAGCGGGGTCGCGGCTTTCTTGACCGTCTTCTTGGCGGCGGGCTTTTTGGCAGCCGTCTTCTTGACGACAGCCTTCTTGGCAACCGTCTTTTTAACGGGGGCCTCTTGCTTGACCGCTTTCTTCACAGCCTTCTTTGCAGCTTTTTTTGTAGCCATAATATTGTCTGTTTAGATTGGGGGTAGTTCAGAGTTCCTAGCACATGCAGGGCCAACTGCAAGATGATTTCCTAACCGCCATATAATCGTGACGCGATTTGAGGGACTGTCCTTAAGTGGTTGATGGTTTGTCCCCGACTGTGGGAAGTCCCGTTAGTTTTCGTTGCGCGGGGGAAACGGATTGCGCGTGTTTATCCGTGAGAGAGAGTCGTTCAGGCGGGAACCGAGCACACGTGAGAGGTTGAGGAAGAGCTTGCTGGAGATGAAGGGGCTGGAGCGCTGAAGCTTGAGCAGACTGTCCCAGTCGAGCACGAGGAGTTTACCCGCGGTGCGCGCGGTGACGTCCGCCGTGCGCCGCACGCGCGAGACCAGCGCGACCTCGCCCACGACGTCGCCGAGCGCGAGATTGGACAGGACCATCTTTTCGCCCTCGACCTGCTTGCTGACTTCAAATTCACCGTCGATGACGACATACATCCGGTGCCCGAGTTCCCCCTCCTGGATGATGCGCTGGTCCGGCTCGCAGTTTTCGAGGTTGGCGAGGAGGATGAGTTTTTTCGCCTGCCACCGGGTCATGCCGTGGAAGACCGGCGAGGACTCAATGAGGGTCTTGCGCAGGTTGAAGCCGATCACGTCCCACAGGGTGATCAGGCGCGTGGTGGACAGCAGCACGGGCGTCAGGATGATGTCCGCCGCAAAGGCCAGGAGCATGACAAAGGCACTCAGCAGGCCGAACTGCATGACCGGCATGAAGCTGGAAAAGCCCAGCACGACGAAGCCCCCGGCAAGGCCGAGCGAGGTTGTCATGACCGGGAAAAACTCCGCCCGCAGGCAATTGGCGATGGCGGGGCGCTCCTCCTTGCACACCTTCAGTTCGCGGTTGTAGCGCACCATGAGGTGCAGGGTGTCGTCCACCGCGATACCGATGGTGATGGCGGCGACCATGCACGTGCCGACGTTCAGCGGAATACCCGTGAGCGCCATCATGCCGAAGACTACCACGATGGCGAAGACGTTCGAGAGCACCGTGATGAAGCCCGCCCGGAAGGACAAAAACAGCAGCCCCACCGTGATGAACAAAAACGCGATCATGCTCGTGAGCGAGAGCACCTGCCCGGTGATGATCTTGTCCACCGCGCTGGCCGCCAGCACGCTCTGCCCGGTCACGCTGAAGTCGTGCCGCCCGAAGTCCCCGCTTGCGAGCTTTTGCTCGATGTCGCTGACGAGCTCGTTAAAGGCGCTGCTGTCGTTAATGTCGCAGCGGATGACGATGTTGAGCTTCGAGTAGTCGCCGCTGACGTAGGGGCGAAGACTGGAGCGGTGGAAAAAGATCAGGTACTGCGCCACGAGCGCGTCCTTGTCGGGGACTTTGCGCAGGGTCGGATCGTCGCCGAACATGGCCTGGTTGACCAGCGAGAGGTAGTCGGTCAGGCCGATGACCTTGTCGAGGTCGCCGCGCGCGCGCAGCCACTGCACGAGCTGCTCGGCCTGCTGGAGCTTCTTGGCCTGCTTGTAGTCGCCGGGTTCGCCCTCCAGGGTGATATACGCGACCTTGCTCCCGCTCATGCGCTCGGCCACGGTGTTGAGCTTTTCGAGGATGGGAGACTCGGGCTTGAGAAAGCTCAGCAGGTCGTTGCTCACCTTGATGCGGGGGATCAGAAACAGGCACGGCACCGCGATCAGCGTAAAAATCAGCATGACCGTGCGCGGGCGGGCGACCACGCGCGTCATGATCAGTGCGGTGACGGCGCGGGTCAGGCGACGGTGCCAGGCCTGCTCGGCCTCGGCATGAGGGGCGGGCTTGATGAAGCGTCCGAAGTAGCGCAGGTACGCGGGCAGGAAAAAGACGGACACCGCGAAACGCGCCGCCAGTCCGAAGGCCGCGCTCATCCCGAAGTCCTGCATGATCCGGAGGGCGTTGATCCCCGTGACGGCGAAGCCGAGCGTCGTGGTCAGCGCGGTCAGGCAGATGGTCAGGCCGATGCGCCCGGCCACGCCGCGGATGGCGTCCAGCCCCTCGATGCCCTCGTCGCGCAGCTCGCGGTACTCGGTGAGTATGTGCACGTCCTCGGTCGCCCCGATGATCAGGATGAGCGCCGGGACGATGTAGTTGAGCATGCTCACGGGGATGCCCGCCAGCGCCATGAACCCGAGGGTCCAGACGGTGGCGATGGCAGCGTTGAGCACCGGGATGACGGAGGCCTGGGCGCTGCTCATGAGCAGCCCGATGAGTCCGATGAGGATCAGGCAGGAGACCGGCAGGAGGAGCTTCTGGTCGCCCAGGATGTAGTCGCCCATCCACACATGCACGGCGGGTGCGCCCACTTGGAAGACCCGTCCGAACGTGTCCGCGTAGCGGTCGAGGATCTGTTGGATGGCGTTGTAAACCTCCCGGTCATAGGTGCTCTCGGAGCCCGAGGGCGGCTTGAGGTAAAGGGTGAGAAGCGTAGCCTCGCCGTCGGGGGAGATGACGGCACGCTCCAGCAGCGGATTGGCCAGGGCCAGCGCTTTTTCCTGGTCGGCGGCTTTCTGCGTCTTCGGGAGGGTCTGGAGCAGGGGGGTAGTGTCCACCCAGCCACCGGAGCCCCGGATGTTTTTCACCGTAAAGAGGTTTTCCTCGCGCTGGACCTGCGGCAGCTGCTTGAGGTCCTGGCTCAGGGCCTTGAGCGCTTCCAGCTTTTGCGGGCTGAAAAGCGCAGCATCCTCGACGTAGACGGAGGCCAGACGGTCGGAGCCGAACTCCTCGCGCACGGCCTCGTAGCGCAGGCGCTCGGGGCTGTTTTTCGGGATGAGCTCCTCGGTCGAGACATTGACCTGGAGGTGCGAAGCCTGCCAAAGCCCAAGGCCCGTGATCACGGCAAACGCCACTATGACCACCCAAGCGTGCCGATAGCAGAACTGGAAGAGAGACTGCACCCGTTAAGTCGCAGGCATGGGCTTGATTACCCAGCCTGATAGGCTCTGAGCATGGGTAATTGCCCCTTGCTCACAAGCGAAAATACACGGGCTTTCCGTGGGGAAAGCACGGATGGGGGAGGGGCATCAGCTCTTTTTGCCGTCGTCAGCCTGCGTTTCTTCCAGGATCTTCAGCAGGAGGGCATCTTCCTCTTCCTGGTTCTGGAGAGCCTCGACGGTGAACAGCTCCTCGGGCACCGGCTTGTTCAGGCGGGCCTTGAGCACGGTCATGATGGAAGAGGTGCTGTTGGTGTGGTTATTCATCGTCGCGCGGCGGGGGCGCTCGGTGGCACCGTCCACTTCGGGCGAGTTGTAGTCGTACCCGTTGAAGGTCTTGAAGGGCTCCTTTTCGCCCTCGGCGTAGAACTCGATGCGCAGGATGTTGTAGCTGTCTTTGTCGATGTAGAGCAGGCGGCTCGGGTAGTCCTGGCGGTTCTTGATATCGACGTTGGCCGGAGCGGACATGATGACGAAGACTTCCTTACCCTCCAGCTCCTCGTCCATCAGGCGGTAGTACTGGAACTCTTCGGGGTTTTCCTTGCGCAGGTCGTCGAAGGTGAAGTCCGAGTCCATGAACGGCGCGTTCTTCTGGTTGCCGGTGATCTGGCGTGCCTGACCCAGCGCGGGCAGGTAAAAGTACTGGTCGGCCTCGCCGCCGGGCTTCTCCAGGGTCAGCAGGGAGACCCCGCTGATGTCCGCCGGGGAGAGGAAGCGGATGAGGTAGCGCAGGTTGCCGTCCTTGTCCGGCTTGACGGCGCTGATCATCTCGCGCACCTGGGTGTTACCGTCCTCATCGACGATGACCATCTTGATCAACTCGACCTCGGATTCGGCAGCCTGGTGAGACTTGAGCTCGCTCATGATCTCATCGGCCTGTTTATAGTTAGCCTTCCGGAAGCCCGACAGCGGCAAAGCGGTCGCGAGCAGCAGAAGCGCGATGGCAATCCTACGGAACGTCATGACGGTAGCAAAACTTGGCGTAATGTAAACGATTAGCAGATGTTGTCAAACGGGAAGCTTCCCGCGCTCTTATCGGCCGGACGTTCGCTCAGTTAAGCTGCTGCGGATTGTCGATCAGGCCAAAGGCGAGGGCTTGCCGGGTGAGTCCGGCGACGTCGTGGACGCCGAGCTTTTTCATCAGGTTCGCGCGGTGGGTGTCGGCCGTTTTCACGCTGATGTCGAGCTTGGCGGCGATCTCCTTGCTCGTGCAGCTCTCGGCGATCAACTGGAGGACCTGCCGTTCGCGCGGTGTCAGTTCCTCCAGGGAGTCCCCTTGTGTCGGGTTGATCATGATCTCGCGCATGATGTCCACGATACGGGGACCGAAATAGCTCTGGCCGGCGACGATCTTCTCGATCGCGACCTCCAGCTCGTTGAGGTTGGCGTCCTTTTCAATGAAGCCCTCGATGCCCGCCTCCAGCACCTTTTTGACCACGTTTTTACTCGGGAAGGCGGAAAAGATGAGGATGTCGGGCTTGCGGTCAGCGTTTTTGAGCTGGCGCAGGACCTCGACGCCGTTGAGCTGCGGCAGCATGATGTCGAGCACGACGATGTCGGGGCGCTTGTCATTGATTTCGCGCAGGGCCTCGTGCCCGTCGGCAAGGGCGCCGACGACTTCAATGCCGGGGTACGACTCCAGCAGGCGGCAAATCAGGTCCCGCAGGATGGTTTGGTCTTCGACTACAACGACGCGCTTCATGAGAGATATTTGCGATACTACAGGGTTCCAACCCTCCTTGGCAATCCCCTTTCCCGCAGGGAAAGGACCGGGCGGGGGAGGGGGGAATGGCTGAGTGCGGGTAGGGAAAAATACCGAATGAGAAGCAGGATAGGCCGTAGTCGCTATTCGTACGAGGAAGAGGGCGTGCAGGGTGGTTTGGGCTTTGAATCGCGCGTGGCTGTGATACAAAGATTTTTGCCATGTCCGCTCGTCGCCACAAATTGTCTGAGGTCCAACTACTGTTTGTTTTTTGTGTGCTTGTTGCCGCGTTTGGAGCGGTTTCTATTTATTTCCTTCGCGTTTACCTCGAAGCAACTGCTCCTGATCCAGGGCCGGTAAATATTGAATACACAGATTACGATTTCGACCGGAAGGGAAATTCGACCTGGTGGGGATTTCGTTGTACGTCTCCGACGTTTAAAGGCGAACTGAGGTTGGTGGCTAAATCGGAGGGTGAAGACCAGATACTGTTTTCGCTGCCGATTGTTGTCACCGATGCATCAACCGTAAATATACGCATCCTACAGGATTGGGAAAAAACATATGACGCACCTGCGAAATACATGCTGGACGTTTCGTGGGAGCCAGCTGATTCAAATGGCCAAGCACGGGATCAGGGGGAGGCGGATATCCGCGGACGTAGCTACACCTGCCTGATGCCGAAGTTCTCGGAGTTGAGTAATTATTCCTATAGTGTTTGGCTGGAGAATACTTACTACCGACTTTGGACTTTTGAGTCTATTGGGCAAGGAGAGGAACAATCCCCAGAGTCGAACCTGTTGCTCGAACTACGTCTCTATCCAGATGAGGCCTTGATAAATGCGTGGGAAGAACGTGAGTCCGAGGCCTTTTAGTTTTTCTCGAACTCTCGTTCCGCATCCATCAACCGGGCGGGGGTGAGACCCTGTGTTTAGGCTTTCTTGACATTTTTAATCAGGAATCATGATATGCGGGGCATGCGCCACCTGCCCCTCATTCTGATTTTCTGCGTGTCAACCGCCTGTTACGGCAACTCAGCGCAGCCCGCGCCGGAGATCATCCCCTATGCCTCTCAAGCGGCCTTTAACCAGGCTCGCTCAATACTACAAGCCAGACGACTGGACTATATCGAGCGTGTGTTGCACATCAATAGGAGCACCTATGCTCCCGTGATTGCTCATTTTACCGGGCGAGTCCAGATCGTGGAAGTGGATTCCGGGCGGATCATTTGCGAAGCCCGAGTCGAGGCCAACGAGGAGACGGTATTCGCCGCCGAGTATGTTTCGCGCCAGGTGCAGCTCGGCACGCCCAAGAGCGAATGGCCGGGCGGATGTGGCCGTCCGATCGACAACGTAGCGGTCTCGTTTTTCTGGGTCAACCTCTCCGACTACGGGAAGCCCGTCGGTCCGGGAGAACTGGGCAGCTCCTTTGACGTTAGCACCAGCTACGTGTATGACAGCGATGAGTATCCGACTTGGTATCAGGTTCCGGTCAATGACTGGGGCGAGGATGGTACGTATGTCTTTTGGGTGAGTGCGGTGGTCAAGCGCGGCGTCGAAGTAGAGACGGTGAAGGCGGGCATCCCCACAGGAAAAGCCGAGGGTGTGGACTATCTGTACATGATGCGGCTCGTGCCGGACGAAGAAACGGAGGCCGAGAGCTCAGCCGGTGGCCCTCCCGCCACCGTTACGCCCCACTGACTTTAAAGGCCTCCACCGCGTCCAGCAGGCGGGTGGGGATCATGCCCTGGATGAGCACGCCCTCGTCCTGGGCTTCCTCGGAGCGGACGGCGCCGGCCTGGTGGAGCTTGCCGATGAGGTCGTAGCGGTCGTGGGGGATGAGAAGGGTCATGGCCTGGCCGAACTCGCGCAGCATCTGCTCGCACTTGTCCAGCAGCAGCTCGAGGCCCTCGCCGGTGTGGGCGCTGATGAAGAGGGCCTTGGGGTGGTCGTGGCGCAGCTCGATCTCGCGCAGGTCGTCGAGGCCGCGGTCGATCTTGTTAAAGACGGTGATGATGTTCTTGGTGTCCGCGCCGAGCTCCTTGAGCACGTCGAGAGTGGTCTTGAAGTGCGCCTCGGCTTCCGGGCTGGTGGCGTCCACGACGTGGATGAGGAAGGTGGCCACGAGGGCTTCCTCCAGGGTGGCTTTGAACGCCTCGACGAGGCGGTGCGGTAAGCGGCGGACGAAGCCGACCGTGTCCGTCACCAGCAGGGGCAGGCCGGAGGGCAGCTCCATGCGGCGGGTGGTTGGGTCGAGGGTGGCGAACAGCTTGTCGGCGGCGAGAACTTCGGAGCCGGTCAGGCGGTTGAGCAGGGAGGATTTGCCCGCGTTGGTGTAGCCGACGATGGCGGCGGAGGGGAGGGGGACCTTCATGCGCTGCTTGCGCTGGGTCTCGCGGTGGCGGACGACGTCCTTGAGCTCGTGCTTGAGGCGGGCAATGCGCGTGCGGATGATGCGCTGGTCGAGTTCGAGCTGGGTTTCCCCGGCGTCGCGCTGGAGGGCGCCGCCCCCGCGCTGGCGGTCGAGGTGCGTCCAGGCGCGCTTCATGCGCGGGAGCATGTACTCCAGGCGGGCCAGCTCGACCTGGAGACTGGCTTCCTTCGTCGAGGCGCGGCTGTTAAAGATATCCAGAATGATCTCCTGCCGGTCAATGACGAGAACCTTGCCGCTGGCCTCACGCTCCCAGTTGCGCTGCTGGGCGGGTGTGAGCTCCTCGTCGAAAATGATCGAGTCGCACTCCTCCTGCGCGACCTCTTCGAGGACTTCCTTGACCTTGCCGGTGCCCAGCAGGAACGCCGCCTGCGGTTCGCGGATGCGGACGATCTTGCGGATGCCCACCCCGATGCCGAGGTTGGAAGCCAGCTCCTCGAGCTCCTCCAGCAGGCTCTCGGCCTCGCCGGATTTCATGCCGGGGCGTTCCACGCCCAGCAGGCAGGCGCGTTTGATCATCGGGTTCAGGTCGTCGGTATCGATCATGGATGGAAAGGAGGGGGGATTAACCGCAAAGGCGCAAAGACGCAAAGGAGAATGTTGACGCAGTTGAAGAACGGGTTGGGTCGTGTTAGCGGCTTAGGACGACACGTCGGATGCCATGCTTGATTAACGGGGTGTTGAAGTTGATCAGAAGACCGAGTTGGTTGCCGGTTAATTTCAGATAAGTGAGCAATTGGGCCTGATGAAGCGGTGTCAACTCCTCGGCTGCTTTGAGTTCAAGGATGACTTTTCTTTCCATCCAGATGTCGAGTCTGAGTCCGGCGTCCAGTTGTACGCCATCATAGATGACGGGCAGATGGACTTGTGTCTCAAGGCTCAGGTTTTGCTTGGAAAGTTCATGGGCCAGGCACTTCTCATAGACCGATTCCAGCAAGCCGGGGCCGAGTGCACTATGCACTCTGAAGGCGCAATCAACGGCCATTTTAGCCAAGGAGTTTTCAATCCCCAGGAGCGTTTCCATTTATTCCTACTACAAAGACCGAAAGCACAGAGGCGGTAAAGCCAGAAGTCGACTACCCTCCTTTGCGCCTTTGTGTCTTTGCGGTTAATCCCCAAACAAAAAAGCCCCGGCGCGAGGCCGGGGCTTTGAAAGGAGGGAACGCGCTTCGCGGGTTAGGCGAGGGCGGCCTGGGCGGCGGCCAGACGGGCAACCGGCACGCGCGGCGGCGAGCAGCTGACGTAGTTCAGGCCCACATTGTGGAAGAACATGATCGAAGCCGGGTCGCCCCCGTGCTCACCACAGATGCCGAGCTTGATGTCCTTGCGGGTGGAACGGCCACCCTGGACGCCCATCTCGACGAGCTTGCCCACGCCGGCCTGGTCGATGCTGGCGAAGGGATTCTGCGGCAGGATGTCCAGGTCCTTGTAGCGCTGGAGGAAGCTGCCGGCGTCGTCGCGGCTCATGCCGAGACCGGTCTGGGTGAGGTCGTTCGTACCGAAGCTGAAGAACTGGGCGCACTCGGCGATCTCGGCAGCACGGACAGCCGCGCGGGGGATTTCGATCATCGTGCCGACCAGGTAGTCGATCTTGACCTTCTTGGCTTCCATGACTTCGGCGGCCACGCGGTGGATGACCTCGGCCTGGAGCTTGAGCTCGGCGGCGAAGCCCACGAGCGGGACCATGACCTCGACCTTGACCGGGGTCTTCTTCTTGCCCGAGAGGCAGGAAGCGGCGGCCTCGAAGATGGCGCGGGCCTGCATCTCGGTGATTTCCGGGTAGGAAATGCCCAGACGGCAGCCACGGTGGCCGAGCATCGGGTTTTCTTCGTGCAGGCTTTTGACGCGTTCGGCCACGAGCTCGGGGCTGATGTCCAGCTTTTCGGCGATGGCGTTACGCGCGGCGGCGTCGTGCGGGAGGAACTCGTGCAGCGGCGGGTCGAGCAGGCGGATGGTGACGGCGCGGCCGCCCATGGCCTTGAACAGACCGGTGAAGTCCTTGCGCTGGAAGGGCAGGAGCTTCTTGAGGGCCTTGCGGCGCTCGGACTCGTCGCTGGCGAGGATCATCTGGCGCATGTAGCTGATGCGGTCGCCTTCGAAGAACATGTGCTCGGTGCGGGTCAGGCCGATGCCTTCGGCGCCGAGGGCGACGGCGGTCTTGGCCTGGGCCGGGGTGTCCGCGTTGGTGCGGATGCCGAGCTTGCGGAACTGGTCGGCCCACTTCATGACCGTGTCGAAGAGCTGGTAGGTGTAGCTCTTGGAAGCCTTCAGGGAGCCGTTGAGCACCTGGTTGACTTCGGACGGGGCGGTCGGGATCTGGCCGGCGAAGATCGCGCCGGTGGTGCCGTCGATGGAGATGAAGTCGTTTTCCTTCAGGACGGTGGAGCCGACCGTGAGGGTCTTCTTCTCATAATCGATGACGACTTCCTGGGCACCGCAGACGCAGACCTTGCCCATCTGGCGGGCGACGAGGGCGGCGTGCGAGGAAACCCCGCCACGGCTGGTCAGGATGCCTTCGGCGGCGATCATCCCGCGGAGGTCTTCCGGGGAGGTTTCCACGCGGCACAGGACGCACTTCTTACCCTGGTGGGCGAGGCGCTCGGCCTGGGTGGCGGAGAAGACGATGTGGCCGGTGGCGGCACCGGGGCCCGCGGGCAGACCGGCAGTCATCGGCTTGGACTTCTTCACCTCGGCGGCGTCGAAGACCGGGACCAGCAGGCTGGAAATGGAGTCGGCCGGGATGCGCTTGACGGCAGCCTTGGAGTTGATGAGGCGCGACTTGTTCATTTCCACGGCGATGCGGACGGCGGCGAGGCCGGTGCGCTTGCCGTTACGGGTCTGGAGCATGTACAGCTTCGTGTCCTCGATGGTGAATTCGAAGTCCTGCATGTCCTTGAAGTGGCGTTCCAGCTTGCTACGGACGGCTTCGAGCTCCTGGTAGGAGGTCGGCATTTCCTCGGAAAGCTGAGCGATCGGCTTGGGGGTACGCACGCCGGCGACGACGTCTTCACCCTGGGCGTTGATCAGGTACTCGCCGTAGAAGACGTTTTCACCGTTGGCGGGGTCGCGGGTGAAGGCGACGCCGGTGGCGGAGGTGTCGCCCATGTTACCGAAGACCATGGCCTGGACGTTGACGGCGGTGCCCCAGGCGGCGGGGATGTTGTACTTCTGGCGGTAGAGGATCGCGCGCTCGTTCTGCCAGGAGCCGAAGACGGCACCGACGGCGCCCCAGAGCTGTTCGTAGGGGTCTTCGGGGAAGGAGCTCTTGGTGCGGGCCTTGATCAGCTTCTTGTAGCGGCTGATGAGTTCCTTGAGGTTGTCGGCGGTGAGGTCGCTGTCGAGTTCGACGCCGACTTCCTTCTTCAGGCCGTGCATGACCTCTTCGAAGGGCTCGTGCTCGGATTCGTTGCGGGACTGCACGCCCATGACGACGTCGCCGTACATCTGGATGAAGCGGCGGTAGCAGTCATAGGCGAAGCGCTCGTTACCGGAGCGTTCGGCCAGGGCCTTGACGGTCTTGTCGTTGAGGCCGAGGTTGAGGATGGTGTCCATCATGCCGGGCATCGACTCGCGGGCGCCGGAGCGGACGGAGAACAGCAGCGGGTTGGTGCTGTCGCCAAATTTCTTGCCGGTTTGCTTTTCGGCGGTGGCGACGGCGGCCTTGACCTCGGCGTCGAGCGTCTTGGGGTAGGTGCGCTTGTTGTCGTAGTAGTACGTGCACACTTCCGTGGTGATGGTGAAGCCCGGAGGCACCGGCAGGCCGATGCGGGCCATCTCGGCGAGGTTGGCACCTTTGCCGCCGAGGAGGGACTTCATGCTCGAGTCACCGTCAGTTTTTTTACCGAACTCGTAGACGTATTTTACCGTCTTGGGCGAGCGCGCCTTCTTGGTCTTAACCGCGCGAGCGGTCTTCTTTGCTGCTTTCTTGGGCATCCTGTATTTGGGTGGTACGGCGGCTAGATCACCGCACGTGGCGTGGTTTTAAGTATTGAACGATGGTAAGGAAACCGCGATAGAAAAAGGTTTCCAGCTCACCTGTCAACGGAAAGCTGGTGTCTGCCTATGATGGACGAACCCGAGAACGGCGAAGAGCTGACCGAGGAACCGCAAGAGCGGGAGCCCGGCTCGATGGGACTGCTTGACCACTTGGAGGAGCTGCGCTGGGCTGTGCTCAAGAGCATGAGTGCCGTGCTCGCCGGGATCGTGCTGACGGCTTTTTTCTTCCCGAGTTTCTTCGCCGTGCTGCGCTATCCGCTGGACCGCGCCGTGGCCAACGAGCCGGAGGGACTCGTCGCCCTGACCACCACGAGCGTGATGGGGGTGTTCATGGTGATCATCCAGGTCTGCATGATCGGGGGCGTCGCCCTCGGGCTTCCCTTTGTCTTGTACAATTTCGCCCGTTTCGTCGCCCCCGGGCTGACGCAGCACGAGAAGCGCGTGCTCGTCCCGGCTTGCGGAACCACGCTGATCCTGTTCCTGTTCGGGTGCCTGTTCGCGTACTTTGTGGTGCTGCCGACGGGGCTGGAGGTGACCTTGTTTCTGAACAAGCAGCTCGGCCTCGGGATTATCTGGACCGCCCAGAGCTACTATAACCTCGTCATCTGGTTGATGATCGGGGTGGGGATTGCTTTCGAGTTTCCGCTCGTGCTGGTCATCCTCCAGTACATCGGCGTGGTCACCCCCGGCCAGTTGCGTGAGTACCGTCGCGTGTCGGTCGTGGTGATCCTGGTCGCCGCCGCGCTCATTACCCCCGGGGGGGACCCGGTGACGATGCTCATGCTCGCCAGTGTGCTCTACCTGTTTTTCGAGGCGGCGATCCTCGTGGGAGACCGGCTGGTGAAAAAACGCGAGGCCGAGACCGACGAGTATCTGGACGAGGAATGATCTCTGTGCGCAATATTTTTCGGTAGGAGGATGGAGACGCCCTCGGGTGTGGCGAGAAACAGCGGCATTTTCGTTGAAAAAATGGGATTTCAGCGTTATTTTTTAAATAAAGTTGAAACCGTTAGCCCTTTTGGACGATAAATAGCTCTACCGGGTCGATCTCCTATCTTGATCCGGGGGTTGATTAGTCTATCGAACACCACAATATCCATGAAGCGTTTCTCTTCGCTCTCCAGCCGCCTCGGCAAGCTTGCCCTTGCCTCGGCCGCGCTTATCGGCCTCACGGCGATCGCCTCGGCCACGCCGGTTTCGTTCACGTTCGACAGCTTCACGCACTCCAAGACGCTCGGGGGTAGCCTCAACGGTGAGACGATCTCGAACCTTTACGTGGGCAACATCAATGTCACGTTCACGGACAGCACCAGCAATGCAAGCGTGGTGGCCTACTGCATGGAAATTTCCCAGTCGATCAACATCGGCCAGAGCTACGACTATGACGCGGTCAGCCTGACCAGCGCCGGCCTCAGCGATACGCAGGCGCGGCTCGTTGGCATTTTGTACGACCTGTATTACGCGGGCGACACTACTCAGGACTGGAACTCCGTCAACACCGGTGCTTTTCAGCTCGCCCTTTGGGAGCTGACCCACGACGACGACGGCAGCCTGCGGTCCGAGAGCGGTAACTTTTACATTGATCCGGGCTCTAACACCAAGCACGTGGCCGACGTGGCTGACGACTACCTGGCGAGCGTTTACGCTCAGGCCGCGGACAGCAGCTACTCTCCGTATTCGCAGCTGGTGTCGCTGACCAACCCGTACAATCAGGACCTGATCGTGCTGGCCTCGCTGGTCCCCGGCTACGAGGGCGGACAGCCCGTCGCCATTCCCTTTGGCGTCAATCCGCTCCCGGGCTTGGCCCTCGTCGGCCTGTTTGGCTGGCGTCGCCTGCGCAGGCGGGTGAATGTGTAGTGGCCCGCTCGGCCCATGCTGCCGGGCCCGGATTTCCACTTCTGACTATTTTCGACCTCCCGCTTGTCGGGAGGTTTTTTATTGATTGCCGGTCCCCCCTGCGAGTGGCCGAGCCGGTCAACTTTTGGCATCCGGGCAAAAAAAGGGGGAGTCCGTCTCTCACCCCGGACTCCCCACGCCGGCACTAAATGGCCGGTTAATCCCCTAATCTATTCTCTCTGTCTATACCTCAAAAAGCTTCATGACGAAACTTCTAGGAGGGATAAAAGTACATAACGGCCGACCCGGGTCTCAACCGGACGGGCGTTGATATGGTAATTACGTATCACTTGCTGGCTGCCATTCACTATACGAAGTTTGCAATCGTCACGAGTTTCTTCGCCGTCGAAGGCCCGGTCCACCGTCGTGCTCACGGCACACTTGTCGCAGCCGGGGGCGGTACCGCATCCGGTGCGGCGGAGGGTGGAGGACTGGCAGCCGAGCAGCTCGCCGATGCGCAGGCCCACGAACAGGTTGTCGTTGGCCATATCGAGCAGGCCGCTAAAGGTGCGGTTGGCGAAAACGACCTGGCGGTGGCGATTGAGAATCGCCCATGCGCCGGGCATCACTTCGATCACGCGGCGCAGATGCGAAAGCCGCTCGATCCGCGAGGCTTCCTGGCGGATCGACTCCTTCGAGCAGCGCACCGGAGAGGTGCGTCTCTTGGAGAATGTTGAGCGGGTTGTTGCAACCGTTGCCATGTTGTCGTGACATTAGTCACACTCATGACGGAATCAATAAAAGATTAGCAGATTTGTATGTTGCATGGGCACAAATTAGGGAACCTGATTGTTTCAAAAAGGTTATCTTTCCTAATGGCCGGGGAGCAAACGGGGCTATGGTTGGGGTCAATACCCCCGGATGACTGATTCCTTCTGGCTTGGGGACGTGAAGCGACCATAGGAGCGCTTCGTCGCAGATGGACGGGCATAAAAAATCCGCCCGGGGGGCGGATTAGTTAAAATAATACAGTATGGGGATTCGTAGCCTGAATGGCTTAGCTTTTCTGCTTCCGACGGCGCAGTTGGTCCACCAGGGTGACACGGAACAGGCACAAGGCCAGCCAGCTGAAACCGCCCATCACGACGGAGCAGTAACCGGAGAAGATCATCTTCCAGGTCGGGTCGTAGATCGGCACGTGCGACGGGATGATCACGAACATGAAGACGAGAAACACGCAGAAGGCGATCGCCACATCGACGAGCGCGCCTAAAACGCCAACCAGCTTCCGGTTTTCAACTTCCATGCCCCTAACGTGGATGAACCGAGCGCCACAGTCAAAATAAATTTATAGGCATGATTACGGTTGCTTGGGCACGGGGGCGGGGTTTCCGCCCAGCTGACGTGGCTACGAAAACGGAAACGCCCCGCCCGCCTCCGGGGAGGCGCGACGGGGCGAAAAGCTCGCGGTTTCAGTGATTGAGGCCGTATTTGCGTACTAACTTAATGACACAGGCCGACGCAGCGCAGCCACTGGCGGGACATCAAGGCGTGTCCGGCGGGGGTGGGATGGACGCCGTCCGCCGCCCAGGTGGCGGGGCCGTGCTGGATCGCCTGCGCGGCGAACATGCCGTCGAAGGGCACATAGACCGCTTTAAACTCCTCGGCGAGGGCGCGGGCGACCTGGATTTTCGGATCGAGGTCTTCGCGCCAGGCCTGACGGTCGGCGGGGTGGCGCAGGACAAAGGGCTCGCAGATGATGAGCTTGATTCCTGCGGCGACGCTGCGGGTGAGGATGTCGCGGTAGTGCTTTTCGTAGGCCTCGGTGGAGGTCGGGTCGTTGCTGTCGAAGCGGCGCCAAGTGTCGTTGATCCCGATGAGGATGGAGACCCAGTCCGGCTTGAGGTCGAGGCAGTCCTGCTGCCAGCGGTCGGAGAGGTCGGCGGCGCGGTTGCCGCTGATCCCGCGGTTGAGGAAGGTCAGTTTCAGGTCCGGGCGAGCTGCGCCCAGCGCGGCGGCAGTCAGGTGGGCGTAGCCTCTGCCCGTGTTGTCAGGATACGCCCGGTTGCGGTCGCAGTCGGTGATGCTGTCCCCCTGAAAAAGGATCGTTTGTCCACGTTCGAAAATCAGACTCATAAGCCGCCAATTCTGTATCAGTGCCGCTTCTTTGAAAAGCGGAAAGCGTGGGTTTTTCTCTGGGGGGAGCCTGTCCCGCTGCTGAAAATCGCTTGCCGGAATGGACAGGGTTGCCGGATAGGGTGGCACCGGTTGTGCTTCCCCTGCTATGCGCAATTTTTAACCTTTTGAATATGGGAGCTGGCGAAACACAGATCCACGGCCACGCCGCGATGGACATGATGATGGCGGCGGATAAGCCCTATACGCGCGAGACGCTACGGGCGGACATTGTGGCACGCTTTGGCGAGGACGCGCTGTTCTACACCTGCTCGGCCAGTGGGCTGAGCGTGGACGGGCTGATCGACTTTCTCGCCGGTCATGGCAAGTTCAGCGGCGGCTCTGAGGCATTTCGGATCGATCCGGCCAGCCGTTGTGCCGACGACGAGTAGCCGGCAGCGTTTGGTATTAACCTGAATAGGCCCTAGAAGCTCGCGCCGATCTCGAAACCGAGGGTCGCGCCGGGCTCGGCCTTGATCGTCTGGTACTTGTTGCGCTGGGCACGGAACTCGTACTCGCGGAAGAAGTCGCCCTGGACGAAGCCGCGCACGTAGAAGGGCCCGCCGAAGCGATAGGTCGCGCCGACGGCTACGGTGACCGAGCGCTCTTCCACCGCGGGGTTGGTCATGCCGCCGACGGCGGGGACGAACTGGCGGTTGAGCTGGAAGCTGCTGGAGTTGTACTGCACGGTGGCGTCGACCACCAGTTCCTGGTCGGCGTTGACGTCATAGACGACGGTGACGCCGTTAAAGCTGCGTACGCGCAGCTTGTCATTGACCTTCCACTCGATGAAGGCGACCGGCCAGTAGTGGACGGACTCCTGCAGGTCGGCGGTGGCCAACACCCCGAAGGAGAAGGAGAAGTCCTTGAAAAACTCGTAGCTGGCCCCGACGCTGAAGAGGTAGGAGTCGCCGTCGGTCAGCGAGGCGTCGCCGGACTCGGCCCCGAGGCTGCCGTTGGCCATGACGTACGCGCCCCAGTCGCTGTCCTCGAACTGGTACTGGTAGATGGCGCTGAGGGCGATCTGGTTGATGTCGCTGAAGTACGAGGGAGCACCGTCGGACCAGCCGTAGTCGCTGTACACATAGTCAAAGGTCACGCTCAGCCGGTTGTCCTTCCAGCCCTTCTTATACGAGAGGGTGGTCTGGAGCTCGGTCAGGTCCACCTCGCCGGGCAGGCCGCCTTTCAGGCCGCTGGCGAAGGTGTGGCTCACGCCCTGGCCCACGGTGATGCCCACGGGGATTTCCGGCGAGAAGATGTCCAGAAAGGTCCCGGAGGTCGTTAGCTGTTGCGCGTGAGCGCTGATGGCGGCGAGGCCGGTGAGCAGGGCGAGGGCGGTGGTTTTAAAAGGGAGAGGCATGGCTGGAATACGGCTTATTCAAAATGAGTCGTTTCGAAGGTCAAGTTTCATTATTCAAAATCAATAAAGAATAATGTCGTTTGCATCGAAAGCTTGAAGAAAAAACGGTCTTTGGGCGAGGCCGCATTTTGCTGTGCTTGTGGAAGGATGGGGGCGTGCGGGGTGGAGCACAAGCCGGGCCTGGGGTGGCGGGGCTTGAAAGGAATCCTTGCTATTTGCGTCAAATTGAAACATCACCAGCAGCTACGGGCACATGACTTCTCCCCTTGGCCTGCTCTCTCAAACACACCGGGAACGACTATGTTGCAACTTGTCCACGACAATGTGCGCTGCCTGCGTCAGGGGATCGACCTGATCACGGCGCTGCCCGAGGGCGAATACACCCGTAAACACGCGGCCTGCTTCGGCAGCACGATCGGGGGGCACATGCGCCACAACATCGACCACTACGAGCGCTTCGCCCAAGGGTGGTCAACGGGCCGTATCGACTACGACGCGCGTACCCGCGATCCGGGGGTAGAGACCGACCCCGCCATCGCCGCCACGGCCATGACGGCGCTGGAAAACGCCCTGGAGCAACTGACCGATGGCGACCTGGACAAGCAGGTCGAGGTCATCATGGACAGCGGAGGCGACCCCGAATTGTGCGGGCCGGGCCACTCCAGTGTGCGTCGCGAACTGCAATTTCTCCTCAGTCACACCGTCCACCACTACGCCCTCATCGCGGTGCTGTGCCAACTGCGTGGGATCGAGACCGGCCCGTCCTTCGGCGTGGCCCCGAGCACGCTGCGCTACCGCGGGCAGTCCTCATGTGCACGGTAAGCTGGTGGAGCGCGGCGGACGGATACGAGCTGTACTTTAACCGGGACGAGCTCAAGTCGCGCCTGCCCGGGTTTCCCCCGGAGGAGCTGGAGCTCGACGGGGTACGCTACCTGAGCCCGCGTGACGCGGACGCCGGGGGCACTTGGCTGCTGGTCAACGAGTACGGCCTCACCGTCTGCCTGATCAACCAGTACCCGCTACGCCGCCCGGTCAAGGTCGGTCCCCTCGTGAGCCGGGGGCACCTCGTGCGGCGGATGGCTGCCTGCGCCCATGTGGCCGAGGTGGAGCGACGCCTCGGGGAAGAAGAGCTTTTCTCCTTTCGTCCATTTCAAATGATCGCGGTCGAGCCCGGCGGCACGGGCGCGGCCTTCGCCTGGGACGGGCACAAACTTACCCCGACCGAGAACGCCCACGAGCATATGCCTTTCACCTCTTCCTCTTATCTGTCCGAGCAGATCGTGCAGCACCGCCGTGAGCGTTTCGCCCGGATCGTGGCCGAGCGCGGCGACATGACCCCGGCGGATCTGCTGGCCTTTCACCGCGAGCACAATATCGGCGCGGGCGCTTTCTCGGTCTGTATGCAGCGCGATGACGCCGAGACCGTCAGCCTGACTCAGGTTGTGGTGCGCCCGGACACGATTTCGATGACTTACGCGCAGAAGGTGCCGGGGCGGCCGAACTTCGCCGAGCCGGTGCGTGTGAGCCTGAAACCCCACGCCTGCCTTTCCTGATCATGCGCGCGCAGATGAACAAACAGCAGCGCGAAACCCGGCGGCTGCACTGGCGGCTGGGGTTGACCATTGTTTTCGTCGTGGCGCTGGTGGCTTCCTTTCTCTGGCGCCAGGCGATGCTCCCGCCGGAGGGACCTCTACTGCCCGGCCAGGTGCGCATCGCGGTGCCGGAGTGGAAGGGCGACCGCGCCACCGGCGACAAGATCGAGCTGGCCTACCGGGACCTGCCCGCGCTCAACGGCGATGCCGAGGCTCCGGCGCTGATTCTTGTGCACGGCAGCCCGATGGCCTCGCAGGCCATGGACCAGCTCATCCCTGCGCTCAACGAAGACTACCGGCTGATCCTGCCCGACCTGCCGGGTTTCGGCGGGTCCACCCGTGACGTGCCGGACTACTCGATCCGCGCCCACGCCCACGCCGTGCTCGACCTGATGGACGCCCTCGAAATCGAGCGGGCCAACCTGCTGGGCTACAGCCAGGGCAGCGGTGTGATTATCAACGTGGCCGATCTCGCTCCGGAGCGGGTGGAGAGCCTGACGCTGCTCTCCGGCATCGGCGTGCAGGAGTACGAGCTGATGGGCGACTACACGCTCAACCACGGCCTCTACGGGATGCAACTGCTGGTGCTGACGGCAGCCCGCGAGGTGCTGCCGCACTTCGGCGCGCTGGACCGCTCCATGCTCAATGTGCCCTACGCGCGCAACTTCTGGGACAGCGACCAGCGGCCCCTGCGCGGTGTATTGGAAAAGTATGACGGCCCTATGCTGATCGTGCAGGGGCGGCAGGACTATTTCGTCCCCTCGACGACGGCCCGCGAGCACGCCCGCATCGTCCCCCAGAGCGAGCTGGTCCTGCTGGATGGCGGACACCTGTTGCCCTTTAAGAAGGCGAAAGAGGTGGGCGGGCATGTCCATGATTTCCTGAAAAAGGTGGAAAAGGGGACGGCCAAGCTGCGGAAGGATGCCTCGCCGGAACGCCTGCTCCAGGCGGCGTCGGGCCAGCCCGTCGCCCGCCGCGAGGCTGGCGGACGCACGTTGGCTTTTTACTGCGGACTGCTCCTGGTGGGGACGCAGGTGGCTGAGGATTTGACGTGCATTTCCGCCGGTTTTTTTGTCGCGCGGGGTGTGGTGCCATTCTGGGCCGCGACGGCGGCGTGTACCTTTGGCATTTTTGTCGGTGACATCTTTTTGTACCTGGCGGGGCGCTTCCTCGGACGCAAGGCGCTGCGCCACGCACCGATCAAGTGGATGCTCAAGGAGCGCGATTTGAGCTCGATGCAGGAGTGGTTCCAGCAGCGCGGTCCGATGCTGATCGTGATCTCGCGCTTCATGCCCGGCACGCGCATCCCGGTGTATTTCGGCTCGGGGATGCTGCACATGCCGATGGGCAAGTTCGTGGTGTATTTCTTCCTGGCGTCGGCGGCGTGGACGCCGTGCCTGATCGGCCTGGCCTGGTGGATGGGCGACGCCTTTATCGGGTACTTCGAGCGCTTCGAGAAGTACGCCATCGTCGGACTGCTCGGGGTCGTTGTCCTGCTCATGATGATCATTCACCTGGTGGTGCCGCTTTTTACCTGGCGCGGACGCCGCCGCCTGTACGGCCGTTGGCGGCGCTGGGTACGCTGGGAGTATTGGCCGGCGTGGCTCTTCTATCCGCCGGTGGCGCTCTATGTGCTGTGGCTGGGATTCAAGAATCGGCACCTCGCTCTCTTCACCGCGGTCAATCCCGGCATGAGCGGCGGCAGTGGCTTTACGGGCGAGTCCAAGGTGGACATCCTCGACAAGCTTAGCGGCGCAGGCGAGGCCGTGGCCGCCTGGACGGCGCTGGAAGCGGATGCCTCGGCGGAGGAAAAGGAGGAGCGCCTGCGGGCCTTCATGGAGCGCGAGGGGCTGGACTTCCCTGTCGTGCTCAAGCCCGACATCGGCGAGCGTGGCAGCGGCGTGGCCATCGTGCGCGACTGGGAAGCGGCGCGTGCTTACCTGGATAAATGCCCGGACACGGTGATCGCGCAGCGTTATGTATCCGGAAATGAATACGGTGTCTTTTACGTGCGCTACCCCTGGGAGGAAAAGGGGCGGATTTTCGGGATCACCGACAAGCGGTTTACCGCCGTGACCGGCGACGGTAAGACCCCGCTGGAGGAGCTGATCCTCGGGGACAACCGCGCGATATGCATGCGCGCCTTTTTCGAGCAGAAGCACAGCGAGCACCTCAGCGATGTCGTCCCGGCGGGCGAACGCTACGTGCTGGCCGAGCTGGGCACGCATTGCCGGGGGGCGCTTTTCCTCGACGGGAGCGACCTGGCGAGCGAGCCACTACGGGCATGGATGCAGCAGGTCAGTGACACATTCGACGGTTTTTACTTTGGCCGCTACGACGTGCGCGTGCCCACGGAAGAAGACCTACGTGCCGGGCGCAATCTCACGGTGATTGAGCTCAACGGCGTGAGCTCGGAGGCGACCTGGATCTACGACCCGAAACACTCGGTCCTGTTTGCCTGGCGCACGCTGTTTGAGCAGTGGCGCATCGCCTTTAAAATCGCCGCCTGGAATCGCGAGCACGGCGAGCGGCCGATGGGGCACCGGGCGACGGTCCGCGCCATCCTCGGGCGAGGTGTGAGGGAGCCTTTCGAGGCATAGAAAGACAGGCGCTGCAAGCGGTTGGCCTGGAAGGATGACTGGCCCGCAGGGGAGTTGCCACTGTCAGGCCGAGAGGTCTTCGCGGTCCTGCGGTCGCTCGAAGGAGGAATGTCCGGAGCCGGGGCCGTGATGGAAGGACTCAAGTTCGGCGCGCAGGTCGGCGTTTTCCTTTTCCAGTCGGTGGTTGGCCTGTTCGAGTCGGAAGAGCTTTTCATCGGCAGCGCGCTGGTAGGCCATGCGCTCGGAGGCGTTGTTGATCGCGCGCAGCAGGCGGTCGGGCGAGAGGGTGGGCTTTTTCAGGTAGTCCTGGGCGCCGCGCTTCATGGCCTCGACGGCGGTGGCCTCGTCTCCGGCACTCGTAAGTACGACGATAGGCCAGCAGAGGGTTTTGAACTCGCGGCGCAGCTCCAGGATGAAGTCCAGCCCGTTCATCCCGGGTAGCTGGAGATCGAGCAGGATGACGTCCACCTTGACGGCCCGGCAGTAGTTGAGCCCCTCGTCGGCGTTGGGGGCTTCCAGCACCTGATTGGTAAATTCCTTATCTGTCCCCAGGTATTGCGCGATTAAGCTGCGGTCCCGGGGATTGTCTTCGACAATAAGTATTCGGCGTTTTTTCAAAACGTCCTTTCAGGGGGATACGTTGGTAATGGTACTCCCTTTTTAACCGGAGCGCAATGGTTGTTTTTACTGTCGGTGTGCGAACCGCGCTCAGGGTGCGCTCGGGGCGGGAGGTGCCGGGTAGTCGAGCAGGGTCTGGAGCTCAAGGGCTCGCAGATCGTCGGGGTTGGCCTTCAGAAGTTGATCCACGTAGTGGCGGGCCGAGGAGGGGGAACCTGCCTCGATCAGTATCTCGGCTTTCAGGTACGGGTACTCGCGGTACCAGGGGACGGCGCGTTCGGCGTTGAGCAGGAGGGCCTCGGCCTGGGCGTACTGCCCGGCGGCGGACTCGATACGGGCCAGCTCGGCGGCGGCGGGGGCGTTGCCGTCGTCAGTCACGACGGTGTGGCGCAGGCGCGCCTCCGTGTCGCGGGACCAGCGGATGCCGTCCTCGATCGCCAGACACACGACCCAGACGGTCAGCGCCGCCGTCATAAAGAGGTAAAGGTGCTTCCACGCGCGCGGGCAGCGCGGGCGGGACGCGAAGCGCGCGCACTGGATGATCAGGCTGGCCATCATCAGCGCCAGCCCCAGGCCGGGCACGAGCAGGTACTTTTGGGAAAAGGGCTGCCCGCCCATCTCGATGAGCACTCCCACCGGCAACAGCCAGGCTACGGCCCAGCCGAGTCCGGCGACGACCCAGGGGTTGTACTTGCGCAGGCGCCAGGCGTGCCGGAGCATGAGCACGAGGATGAGCCAGAAAAGCAGGTTGATCGCGAACAGACCGCGCGGGTCCAGCGGGCGCAGCACCCAGTCCCTCCCGAAGGGCCACAGCCACCAGCCCATATGCTCAAGCACGACATAGGCGAGCGAGAAGATCCGTTCGCCGAAACTCGAGGGGGCCACCAGCGGGCTGCCGGGTAACGGCACGCCGAGAAAGAGCGCCTGCGTGGCGGGCGAGAGCAGCCAGATCAGCGCCGCCAGCGAAAAGAGTCTTTTGTCGGGAGGAAAGGGGTTCGGCTTCAAGAGACGGACAGGATTGGCGGATGCGGGCGCGGGTTCAAGGTTTTTGGCGGCTACGACGATCCAGCAGGCGGGCCAGCATCCAGAGCGCAGTGACTCCGAGGGCGAGTCCGGCCCAGCCGGGCAGCCCCAGTCCGAGCGGGAGAAACCCCAGCAGCAGCGCCGTGCCGGCGGCAGTGAGCGCGTAGGGCATTTGCGTGCGCACGTGGACCTCGGGGCGGACGCCGGTAGAAATAGAGCTGACCAGCGTGGTGTCGCTGATGGGCGAGCAGTGGTCCCCGAAGACCGCGCCGCTGAAGACCGCCCCAACCACGGCGGGCATGAGCGCTCCGGGCGCGCCGCCGGTCAGCTCGAAGGCGACGGGGATGGACAGCGGCATGAGGATACCCATCGTCCCCCATGAGGTGCCGGTACTGAAGGAAATCGCCGCTCCGGCCAGAAATACCGCGCCCGGCAACAGCCACACGGGGAGGTCGCCCCCGAGCAGTCCTGCTATAACCTGGGCGGTGCCGAGCGCTTGCATAGCCCCACCCAGCAACCACGCGCCGATCAGCACGAGGGTTGGGGCGAACAGCGCCGCCGCGCCTCCGGCAAAGGTCCGCAGCCGCTCGGCGGGGCGGATGGCGCGGGGCATCATAAGCGCGGCGACGGTTGCGGCCAGCAGGCTGCACACGACGAGCACGCTTGCCGCGTCGGCCTGCCCGAAGGCTTCGGAAATCCCACGCCAGCTCAGGGGCCAGAGTTGCTCCGCTCCGCTGAGATAAAGCCCGATCAGGAGCGAGCCGATGAGCACGCCGAGCGGGATGAGGGCGTTGCGGATAGAGCCGGGCGGAGTGGCGTCGCCGGAGGGGTTATCAAGGGGAGCGGCGGGGGTGGCGGCTTCGGCGGCGCGCATGGGGCCGAGGTTGAGGTTGCGGTGGATGGCCAGCGCCAGCAGCACGAGCGTGAACCAGCAGTAGTAGTTGACCGGGATGGAGGCGAAGAACAGCCCGTAGGCATCAACGGGCTGGCCGACCTGATCGAAGCCCTCGCGGATCATGGCGAGCTGGTAGGCGATCCAGGTCGAAACCACCGCGAGGCAGGCGACCGCCGAGCTGGTGCTGTCCACCAGGTAAGCCAGCCGCGGGCCGGAGAGGCCGACCTTCGCGGCGGGGGTGCGCATCAGGCGGCCCACGAGCATGGAGTTGGCCAGGCCGTCGAAAAAGCACACCAGCCCCAGCAGGTACGCGGCCCACTGTACGCGGCGTTTTTCGTCGCCGGTCGAGTTTTGCATGAATCGGCGCAGCAGGGCGCTGAGCCCGCCGCCGCGCTCGATGAGGGCGGCGGTCCCGCCGAGGATGAGCGTG